>VGHO01000098.1 GCA_016868175.1 Betaproteobacteria bacterium | reverse complement strand
CAACAAAGGAGTCTGAAGATGGCCTCGGAAAAACAGGTCGAAACCACAGGGGTGATGGGGTGGATCGACGCCCGGTTCCCCCTGACTCCGTTGATCAAGGATCACCTCACCGAGTACTACGCACCGAAGAACTTCAATTTCTGGTACTTCTTTGGATCGCTCGCCTTGCTGGTTCTGGTGATCCAGATCGTGACGGGGATCTTTCTGGTGATGAACTACAAGCCCGACGGTGCCGTAGCTTTCGGCTCGGTGGAGTACATCATGCGTGATGTGCCCTACGGCTGGCTCGTGCGCTACATGCATTCCACGGGAGCTTCGGCGTTCTTTGTGGTGGTGTACCTCCACATGTTCCGTGCGCTTCTCTACGGTTCCTACCGCAAGCCGCGAGAGTTGCTCTGGATCTTCGGCTGTGCGATTTTCCTCTGCCTGATGGCAGAGGCGTTCATGGGTTATCTGCTGCCATGGGGGCAGATGTCGTACTGGGGTGCGCAGGTGATCGTGAACCTCTTCTCGGCGATCCCTTTCATCGGCCCTGACCTGTCCTTGCTCATCCGTGGCGACTATGTGGTGAGCGACGCCACGCTGAACCGCTTCTTCTCCTTTCATGTGATCGCGGTTCCGCTGGTGCTTCTGGGTCTGGTGGTGGCGCATATCCTCGCGCTGCACGAGGTGGGCTCCAACAACCCCGACGGCATCGAGATCAAGGCAAGGAAAGGTGCCGACGGCAAGCCCCTCGACGGGATCCCTTTTCATCCCTACTACACGGTGCACGATGTGATGGGTGTGGCGGGGTTTCTGCTCGTGTTCTCGGCGGTGGTGTTCTTCGCGCCCGAGATGGGAGGTTACTTCCTCGAGTACAACAACTTCATACCGGCCGATCCCCTCAAGACCCCTTCGCACATTGCGCCGGTGTGGTACTTCACGCCCTTCTATTCGGTGCTGCGCGCCACCACCGAGGACTTCCTGCTCTACTGGATGATTCCCTTCCTGCTTTTCTACGCCTTTCTGGTTTTCACCACGGTGCGCGGTGCGCGTACCCGCATCCTTAACCTTGCCGGGGTGCTCGCGTTGATCGGCGGGTTCTTCATCATCGATGCGAAGTTCTGGGGAGTGGTGGCCATGGGTGCGGCGGTTGTGATTCTTTTCGCACTGCCCTGGCTCGACCACAGCCCGGCGCGCTCGATCCGCTACCGTCCCGACTGGCACAAAGGCGTCTACGCGGTCTTCGTTGTGGCGTTTCTTGTCCTGGGGTACTTCGGAGTTCAGGCACCCTCGCCGGTGGGTAACGCGATTTCGAAGATCGGCACGCTCTTCTACTTCGCCTTCTTCATCCTGATGCCTTGGTGGAGCACGATAGGGCAACCCAAGCCGGTACCTGACCGGGTTGTCTTTCATGCGCACTAGCGCCATCAGGCGTTGCAATGGCACCCAGCATTGAGGCTTCAGCAATGACCAAGGTCCTGCGCCTTGTGGCGTCTTTCGCCGCAGTGATTCTTATTGGATGGCATGCGCAAGGGCGTGCCGCAGGGCCCGAGTATCCGCTCGACCGCTTTCCAACGAGCAAGCTCACCGAACAGGCTGCGCTCCAGGAGGGGGCGAGGCTCTTCGTCAATTACTGCCTCGGTTGCCACAGCGCCCAGTACATGCGCTACAACCGTTTGCGCGATATCGGCCTCACTGAAGACCAGATCAAGCGTAATCTGCTTTTCAGTGTTGACAAGGTTGGCGAGGGAATGAAGATCGCCATGCGGGTCGAGGACTCCAAGGCCTGGTTCGGTGGCCAACCGCCGGATCTCTCCGTGATCGCGCGCGCGCGATCCTCGCATTCAGGTACCGGGTCGGACTGGCTTTACACCTATCTGCGCACCTACTACCGGGACAGTACCCGACCAACGGGTTGGAACAATGCGCTTTTTCCCAATGTCGGGATGCCCAATGTGTTCTGGGAACTGCAGGGTTCCAGGGGGGTGGTGATCGAGGACATACACGCTTCCAAGGAATCGTCGGCCGGCGCATTCATGAAAACGACGGTCAGTTTTGATGCGAACGGATTGCGCAGCGAGGACAAGCAGAAGATCGGAGGACCTGCCAAGGAGGGGTTGAAGTACGACTTCGCCAATCCGGTGGGAGGAAGCCTCTCCGTGGCGCAGTTCGACGATGCAATGGCCAATCTCACGGCCTACATCACCTACATGTCCGACCCCACCGCGCAGGAACGCAAGCGCATCGGGGTTTGGGTGATGCTTTATCTCTGCGTGTTTTTCGCGCTGGCCTGGTGGCTCAACAAGACCTACTGGAGGGATATCAAGTAGCGCATGACGCAGCGCGTTCGGGGGCGGGCATTTTCACCTGCTCCCGGCATTGCAGTCACGCCGACTTGAATCTCCAGGGTCGTTGATACGGCCAGAGCGGGGATGGCGCATTCAAACCCTGGGGTGCATCGACCGAGGCTGTCATGCTTGTTGCGAGAACAGTTGCGAGAACAGTCCCACAACAGGCCGCGCTGGCCGTTGCGCGGATCTTTGCGACGATCTTTGCGAGGATCGTTGCGCGGATCGTCGCGCGGATCGTTGCGGGAACAGGCTCGCGGATCGTCGCCAATGCATGCGCCTTGGGGTATGCCCGAATGCGGTTTGGGATCTACCTGGGCTTCTTCTCCCGGTGGCTGCAGGTAGCCTCCGGGTGCTGTCGGCGGGCCGAACACCAATGTCTGCCTGCGCCTGCGGAAGCCCAGGGAAGCGCAGGGAAGCGCAGGGAAGAGCAGGGGGGCCCAGGGAAGTCCAGGGAAGCCCATTGGCGCCAACACGCTCTCGCGTGGGCGCCATCCAGCCACCGGAGCACGGCGGATGGGGTCACTGGGGGTACAGTGTGGCAGGGTCCACGCGGGTTTCAGCGTCAGGGGTCGTGGGCCTGAGGATGTTGAGAAGAACGGCAGGAGTCTGTCTACAGGAGACTGCAGATGATGGTGTTGTATTCAGGGACCACTTGTCCCTTCAGCCAGAGGTGTAGGTTCGTCCTATTCGAGAAAGGGATGGATTTCGAGATCCGCGACGTGGATCTCTTCAACAAGCCCGAAGACATCTCGGTGATGAACCCTTACGGCCAGGTGCCCATCCTGGTCGAGCGCGATCTCATTCTCTACGAGTCAAACATCATCAACGAGTATATCGACGAGCGCTTTCCGCATCCGCAACTCATGCCCGCAGATCCGGTGATGCGGGCGCGTGCACGCCTTTTCCTGTTCAATTTCGAGCGAGAACTCTTCGTGTATGTGCACCAACTCGAGCGGCGGGATGCCCCCAAGGAGGCGGTCAAACTGCTCGAAAAAGCCCGTCAGCAGATTCGTGATCGCCTCACCCAACTCACACCGATCTTCGTGAAGAACAAGTTCATGCTCGGCGAGGATTTCTCGATGCTCGATGTGGCGATTGCGCCGCTCCTGTGGAGGCTCGACCATTACGCCATCGAAATGCCAAAGACGGCCGCACCGCTTGCGAAGTATGCGGAGCGTATCTTTCAGCGACCGCAGTTCATCGAGGCGCTCACACCGTCCGAGAAAGTGATGCGGCGCTGAGATGGCTGAAGTGTCCACCAAACCCTATCTGATCCGGGCAATTCACGAGTGGTGTTCGGATCAGGGCTATACGCCCTATCTTGCCGTTTCGGTCGACGAGCACACACGCGTTCCGCTGGAGTATGTAAAGGGTGGAGAGATCGTGCTCAATGTTTCGCTTCCGGCGACCAGCCACTTGCGTCTGGGCAACGACTGGATCGAGTTTCAGGCGCGGTTCGGTGGTGTGGCGCGAGACATTGCCATCCCGGTGCACAGCGTGTCGGCCATCTATGCGCGCGAGACTGGGCACGGTATGGCCTTCGAGGTGGTGAAACCGCTGGCGGAAGCGCAAAGGCCGAAATCCGTGGATGATTCCCGAGGACAACGGGAGCACAAAGGTCAGCCTTCGGGCCGCAACGTCTCACCGTTGAAGAAAGGAGCCTCGATTCGAGCGCTGCCCTCGCCCAAGACCGGGGTTCCGCAAGGCACAGCGCGTGGTGGAGGTCCTCGTTCGCTCAGTTCGGTACCGAATCTCTCCCCACCGGACGATGGCTCGGCCGACCGGGGAGTTCCCACAGCGGGTGCCCCCGCAGCCGGTGATGGGACCGGGATGACGGGGGCGATCAGGGCAGCCGGAGCGATCGAGTCAAGCGATTCGATCGAGGCGACCGAATCGATCGGGGCAAGTGGTTCGAGCAAGGCAAGCGATTCGATCGGGGAAGTGGCGTTGGTCGAGGCAACTGCACAGGAGACACCGCCCGGGGACTCGGAAGCGCTCGATACGCGCCCACCGCCGGTGTCGGCAGTCTCAGCCGCGCCGGCAGGAGTCAGCGAAGAGCCGCCAACGCCGCAAGCTGCACCAAGCCGTGTGGTCGAGTCGAGTGAAGGTTCAAAGCGGGCCGAGATCGCCGAGCAGCAAGCTTCAGAGATCCCCACAGGGGTTCCGGCGCAAAATGGTGCATTGCCGCAGGCCCTTAGTCCGCGCATCCCGGAACCCGAAGGCCAGAGCCCTGCGGGTGCGGCAACGGGCTCACTCGCCGGAGCAGAGCCGCTCGCCAACGCAGGCTCACTTGCTGGAGCAGAGTCGCTCGCCAACGCAGACTCAATCCTCGCCGGAGCAGAGCCGCTCGCCAACGCAGACTCACTTGCTGGAGCAGACTCATCCGCAGGTATCGACTCACCGACCGGTGCGGATTCATTTGCCGCAAGCACTTCAACCCCGGGAGAGGGGACTGGAGCGGCGGCCGAGAGGTCCGGGGCTGCTGCAGTGGTAGGCGCTCTGCATCATCCCAAAGAGACAATGGCTGCCTCTTCGGTCGTGGATGCCGCTTCTTCGGCTGGCGAAGTTGCTTCTACCGATGGGGAGACTGCGAACTCCGAAGGGCAGAACTCTGCGACCGTTGTTTTTGAAGCGGGGAGTGCTGCGATCAAATCCGAGGGTGGCTCCGCAAGTGAACCCGATCAGGTTTCACACGATTCTCAGGTGCTACAGGATTCTCAGGTGCCACAGGATTCTCAGGCGCCATATGAATCTCGAGCGGCGCACGATCCTCAAGCGCATCCGCCTTCGCAGGCTTCGCAGAGCGCCGACCCTGATGATGGCCCCGCCGACGACGGGCGCGGCAACGGATCGGGAGACCGTTCCCGACCGCGGTTGACGAGGGTAAAATGAGGGCGAGCGGAGAGGAGGCGCTTCTGCGCAAAAATTCTTTTTGCGATGGGGAACTTCTTCGATTGTGTTCGAGTGGTCACAAGCCCTTGTAGCTCAGTCGGTAGAGCAGCGGTTTTGTAAACCGAAGGTCGCGGGTTCGAATCCTGCCGGGGGCACCAGGAAATCAGGGGTCAGGCCAGTCCGTATCGCTCAGCCCCGGCAAGCTGCGCTTATTGCGCTGGGCTCGCGCCACAGGGCATGGACCGTCAAGTGCATCAGTTTCCGATCGATTTCGTCCTCCGTGAGTTGATGCAGTCGCATCAGCATCAGTCTCAGTCCTGGCCGTGCCTGCCGGTACTCAAAAAGCAGTGGCCGACCCAGTCGCTGCGCCTTGAGGAATTGCTCTCGGGTCCGGGGGCGCCGCAGCCGCGTAAGTTACTGCCGCCGCTTGCTCCGCATGCGTGTTGGAATCGCGATGGGTCTTGGGGCAACGCCTCAATAGGTTTCAAGGTGCAGTCGGCCCTCGCGCCGCAGGCTTGTGTGCAGTTGATCCCACGGCATCCCCGATGCGCTTGCGATGTCCCGCAGGGCATTCACAACCCCATCTTCCATGGCCCTGAGGCCGCATACGTAGAAGTAGGCGTTTGAATCACCGAGCAACCTTGCCAGGTCGGCCGCACGCTCGCGCATTGCATCCTGCACATAGCGACGCGGTTGCCCGGGGGTCCGGGAGAACGTCAGGCTGATGTCAATGAAGTCTTTGGGGAGCGTCTGGAGAGGGCCGAAGTAGGGCAGTTCCTCGCGCGTCCTGGCGCCGAAGAACAGCATCAGCTTCCCCCCCGAGAACTTGCCGCTTGCACGCAGCCTGCGCCTCCACTCGGTCATTGCGCGCATTGGCGCGCTTCCGGTACCGGTGCAAATCATCACGAGATGACTACCCGGATGGTTGGGCATCAGAAAGCTCGCACCGAAGGGGCCGATCACCTGCACAACATCACCGACCTGGAGATCACACAGGTAGTTGCTGGCTACGCCGCGCACCGGTCTTCCCTGGTGATCCTCGAGAACCCGCTTGACGGTGAGCGATACGTTGTTGTAGCCAGGACGCTCGCCGTTGCGCGGACTTGCGACCGAATACTGTCGGGCGTGGTGCGGCCTGCCACTGTGGTCGGATCCTGGTGGAAGAACGCCGATCGATTGTCCCTCGAGCACTGGAAACGGCATCAATCCGAAGTCGAGCACGATGTGGTGGGTATCGTAGTCCTTGCCGATTTCGGTCACCCGCACATTGCCGGTGACCGTGGCGCGGATGCTCGACTCGTGCGCCTTCGGACCGTAGAGGTTGGTGAAGGGGTGAGCAGCCGACCACGGGGGCAGGATCGATCCGGCAACTGCACCTTGCGCTGCAGGATTCGCGGTGGAGGCGCCAGTCCCCGCTGTTACTGCGCCTGTACCCGAAGCGGCGCTGCTCGTGGATGCAGCCAGGTCGGTGGACTCCAGCACCTCGGGGTGGTGGGATTGCGGGGGGAGTTCATCCCATCCGAACTGCTCCTCGAGGGAGTAGACGCGCAACTTGGACAGGGTGCGCCAGTTGTCGATCGATCCGGTGGGACACGGGGGAACACAAGCCATGCAGTGGTTGCATTTGTTCACATCGACCACGTAATTGCGCGCATCGTGCGTGATCGCCCCCACGGGGCAGGTGGCCTCGCAGGTGTTGCAACGGATGCAGATTTCCGGATCGATCAGATGCTGGCGGATCAATTCGCCTTCGCTCAGGTCCATCGCCTGTCTCCTCTTGATTCAGATCTGGCGATCATGCGGGTGCCCGCCGAGCGCGCGCGTCGACCAGGGAGGTTCTGCAAACCTTCCCGATCGAGGCGAAGTTTCGGTCCTTGGCCCGCGCAGGTCGCTGGCTCAGTTGAAGCGGATGTACTCAAAGTTCAAGGCTTGGCGGTTGATGCCCAGCGCGGGGGGCGCAATCCAGTTGGCAAACTTGCCGGGCTCAACCACCCGCCCCATGAGACTTGCCACGAATTGGCGATCGCCCGCGGTGGGAAGCCACTGGTCAACATGGAACGCCCACTCTGCGGACGAGACCAGGCGTCCCTCGGGCGACACCTTGATTCCCGAGAGCGCGCCGATGTTGCGGTGGAAAGCCTTGTGCGGCACCTTCAGCCGAAAGCCAATTCCAGCCTTTTCGATCACACGGTTCCAGCGCTCGACGCCGCCCACGCTGTCCTTGATGTAGTCGTCGCGCAGGACTTCGTTGAGTGCATTGAGCAGCGGCACCTCCTTTTCGACCACCTGACCGTTTTGCTCCTGCAGCACCTTGTAGCTTTGTCCGCGCAACTGATGGTCGTCGTTACGCTTGCCCTCTTCATAGCGGCCTTTCAAGCCGGTGGAGTAGAAGGTGGCCGCGTTGCTCGACTCATCGGCGCCGAAGAGATCGATCGTGACGCTGAAGTGGAAGTTGAGGTAGCGCTGGATGGTGGGCAGGTCGATCACGCCGGCGGCGCGCAGTTTTGCGGGATCGTCGGTTCGGAGTTCGTTCATGACCTGGCAGGTACGCTGGATCACCCGCGAGACGCCTGACTCGCCCACGAACATGTGATGCGCCTCCTCGGTCAGCATGAATCTGGTGGTGCGGGCAAGCGGATCAAAGGCGCTTTCGGCCAGTGCGCAGAGCTGGAACTTGCCGTCGCGGTCGGTGAAGTAGGTGAACATGAAGAAGGACAGCCAGTCCGGCGTTTGCTCGTTGAAGGCCTGGAGGATGCGCGGATTGTCAACCTGACCGCTGCGCCGCTCGAGCAAGGCCTCTCCTTCCTCGCGGCCGTCGCGGCCGAAGTATTTGTGCAGCAGGTACACCATGGCCCACAGATGGCGTCCCTCCTCCACGTTGACCTGAAAAAGGTTGCGCAAGTCGTACTGACTCGGACAGGTGAGGCCGAGATGACGCTGCTGCTCAACCGACGCAGGTTCGGTATCGCCCTGGGTCACGATGATGCGCCGCAAGTTGGCGCGGTACTCCCCGGGCACGTCCTGCCAGGCGTCTTCCCCGAGGTGGTCACCAAAATGGATCTTGCGGGCCTGCTCGGCCGGGTTGAGGAAGATGCCCCAGCGGTAGTCAGGCATCTTCACATGGGCAAACTGCGCCCAGCCCTGTGGGTCGACGCTGACCGCAGTGCGCAGGTACACATCGAAGTCCTGGCTGCCGTCGGGGCCCATGTCGTTCCACCACGCAAGATAGTTGGGCTGCCACTGCTCGAGCGCGCGCTTGAGCGCACGGTCTTCGCTGAGGTTGACGTTGTTGGGAATCTTTTCACTGTAGTCGATCGATGCCATGGCAATCTCCGTTTGGTTGGTGCTCGATGTGCGTGCGGTTGGTGCTTGATGTGCGTGCGGTTGGTGCTCGATGTGCGTGCGGTTGGTGCTTGATGTCCGTTTGGTTGGTGCTTGATGTCTGTGCGGTTGGTGAATTGTGAAATCCGCTGGACCCGGGGTTCGGGTGCGGGCTTGTGGAGAGTGTGGTTACACCTGTATCCGGGGCGCGGATGCGGAGGGCTGGCGAAGCCCTAAACCCTGTTCCAGTCAAAGCTCGGCCGGTTACCCTTGCCGTAGACTTTCAGGGCGCCCTGCTCGCCCACCGCGTTGGGTCGCTGGAAGATCCAGTTCTGCCAGGCCGTCAAGCGACCAAAGACACGCGTGATCATGTTTTCGGGCCCGTTGAAGCGAAGGTTGGCTTCGAGTCCGGTGAGTGCATCGGGGCTCATTGCCACACGCTCTTCCACCGCAAGACGCACTTCGTCGCTCCAGTCGATGTCGTCGGGAGTGCTCGTGACCAGCCCGAGTTGCGCGGCTGCCTCGGCACCCAGGGGCTGGCCAACACGTGCGCGCACGGGTGAAAGTGCCGCCTCCTCGTTGTAGAAGCGTCGCTCGAGCCGCGTCTGGCCAGTTGCCATCGGGTAGAGCCCGAAGTTGGCCTCACTCACGCAGATATGCGGTTCCCGGGAGCGATCCTCCGGGAGGGCAAGGTGGTAGCTGCGGTCGCAGGCAAGTGCAAGTTCGAGGAACGACCCGGCAAAGCACGACCCTGGCTCGATCAGCGCAAAGAGACTGCGCGAGGAGACGTCGAGCCGGCTCAGGCATCGGCGCAGCAAGCCGATCGTTTCGCGCACGAGCCAGTGATCACGGTGCTTCAGAAGGATTGCGTCCATCGCGAGGACAGCCTCGCCATCGCCTTCGGTCTTCAACAACCAGGTACCGATCTCGAGTTCGTTGGTGCGCATCGAGAGAATCGCATCGTCGAGTTCACGT
>VGHO01000097.1 GCA_016868175.1 Betaproteobacteria bacterium | reverse complement strand
GTGCAGGAATGGAAGCGTTTGCGGGTCTGGCGGGATTTGCAGGATTTGCGGGACTTACGGGACTTACGGGACTTACGGGACTTACGGGACTTACGGGACTTACGGGACTTACGGGACTTACGGGACCTGCGGGATTTGCCGCATGCGCCGCACCGGTCGTACCCGCCGCAGTTGGTGCTGCCTCGGTGGCCCACGCAAGCGGCGGGGTCTGCCGACGCGTCGCCACCGGAGGTATGGTGAGGTACATCGTTCGGTCGGCCGATGCGGAGCCCATGCCCAGATCGCGCCGTGCGCGCTGATCGATCATCGAGGCCTTGGCCAGTCGTAACTGATCCAGCTGCAACTGCTTGAACTGGATGTCGAGTTCCCGGCTGCGGGTCTGCATCCTTTCGAGCTCGATGAAGAGCTTGCGCGCGCGGTGTTGCGAGTCGACGAGCAAAAGCGCGCACGCTACAAGCACTGGCACCAGCAGAACATTGAGGCGGTAGTGCACTTCAGCGGCCCGGGTCATGGCGCTTGCGCGCATACCGCAGCACCGCCGAACGCGCCCGCGGATTACGCTCGACTTCAAGTGCATCGGCCAGCACCCGCTGCGGCGCTTCGAAGGGCCAGTCACGCCGCTCGGGAACCCCGGTGACCGGATCGGTTTTGGCGCGCGCACCGCTTGCCTGCGCCAGATAGTGCTTCACCCTTCGATCCTCGAGCGAGTGAAAGCTGATCACCGCGAGCACCCCACCGGGCTTGAGGCATTCACGCGCTGCTTCGAGACCCGCATCGAGTTCGGCCGATTCCTGGTTGACCTGCATCCGGATCGCCTGAAAACTGCGGGTGGCCGGATCCTTGGCCTCGTCGCGACCCCTGGCCTTGCGCCGGAGCACCTTGCGCACCAGTTCGGCAAGCTCTCCCGTGCTGCGCAAGGCCTGATCCCCGAACCTCTCCCTGTGATCCTGGATCGCCTGCGCGATGGCACGCGCGTGCCGCTCTTCACCGTTGCTCCGCAGCACTGCCGTGAGTTCCTCGACCTCCGCCTGCAGTAGCCATTGGCGCGCGCTGATCCCTTCGTTGGGGTTCATGCGCATGTCGAGCGGCCCGTCGTGTCGAAAGCTGAAACCCCTTGCGGGATCGTCGAGCTGCGGCGAGGACACGCCAAGGTCGAAGAGCACGCCGTCGAGCGCCGGCACTTCAAGGCGATTCAAGACTGCGGCGATCTGGGCAAAGCGTGACTGCATCAGATCGACGCGTGCCGCCGGCCTGCCATCGTCACGCTGCCAGGCAAGCGACCGGCCGTAGGCCACCGCTTGAGGATCACGGTCGATCGCAATCAAGCGACCCTCGCTGCCAAGGCGCGCATGGATCGCCACTGCATGGCCCCCGCGGCCAAAGGTGGCGTCGAGATAGCAGCCGCAAGGATCAACGCCGAGTGCCGCGATCGTTGCTTCGAGCAAGACCGGCTGGTGTAAAGCATGGTGCACCCGCCCTGCCTAGAAGCTGAATCCGGACAAGGCCTCGGGCATACCGGCGGCGATCGCCTGCTTCTCCCTTGCACCCAGCGCATCGGGATCCCAGAGCTCGAAGTGCGATCCCATGCCCATGAAAACCAGCTGTCGCTCGATCCGGGAGGCTTGCCGCAACTCGGGCGAAATGAGGATGCGACCCGATCCATCCATCTCGACGTCTTCGGCACTGCCCAGGAAGATGCGCTGCCAGTCGCGCGCGGCAATGGGAAAAGCGCGGATCTCCGTGCGCTTTGACTCCCACACCGGACGCGGAAAAAGAAGCAGGCATCCGTCCGGGTGGCGGGTGAGCGTGAGCGCCCCGGCGCACTGCGCGCTGAGATCGTCGCGATGCCTCGAGGGGACGGTAACCCGCCCCTTGGCGTCCAGGTGCAGAGACGACGTTCCCTGAAACATGATCGACGTTGCGCCCGAACTTCAGGCGCACGCTTACCCCGCAAAGTCAGCCCTGTTTGCCCCGCCGGACGATTTGCCCAGCACCCCGATCAACACGGTAGGAGGCAGTGTACCCCACAATTTGCCACTTTTTCCTACAATTCCCCACTTTACATCAGCAAAGAGGCGAAGTCAAGTCGGTGGTCGAAAGATTTCTCAACCATGACAGCGACTTAGCTGGTGGGGAAAGCGGGTCTGTAGGCCGGATTCTGTGAGGCTTCGTAAAGCCCGACGGTCATTCCTCTGGGCCGTGCATTGCTGCACGGCTCTAGCCACCGACCCGCATGCGCATCGCGGAAGGACGACCCGCCGGGACCCCCGAGGGGGTCCCTTCGCATGCCTACTTGGTGTTGCTCCGGGTGGGGTTTGACCTGCCGTCGCTGTCGCCAGCGGCGCGGTGGGCTCTTACCCCACCTTTTCACCCTTGCCTGCCGTGCTTGCACAACGGCCGGCGGTATCTTTTCTGTGCCACTTTCCGTCGCCTTGGGCCACCCACGAACGCCTGCGCCCGTGTGCAGCTTGCTGCGCCTGGCCGTTAGCCAGCACCCTGTCCGATGGAGTCCGGACCTTCCTCTGCCGCCTCACGTGGAAGCCGCAGCGACCGTCCAACCCGCTTTCCCCGCAAAAATGGTACCGCAAGACCCGGGCGATGCAGACTCTCGCCTGCGGGCGACCGTGCAAGGGCCTCAGGGTCCTTGCAGGGCGAGGGCCTCCGGATGGTCCTCCATGTAGGCCCTGAGGATCTCGGCAAAGTCGCGATCCGCCTCGAGCCCCATCGCGCAGGCGCGTGCGGTGTCGAAACGCGCCGCCCAGGTGCGGACCAGGCGCACCACAGCCGGGTCCGTGCGTTCTTCGACCAGCGCAAGCGCTCGCTCGCCGACCGCTTCGCGCATCGCCGCAAGCTCCTCACGCATCGTGACGGTGAGCCCGGGAAGGTTGATCGCGCGATGCCAGCCCCACTGTTGCGCATCGATCTCGAGGGCGCGGATCAGCATGCGCACCACTGCACGCGGTGAGGCCACCCACATCGCCGTGTCCGGGTCAACCGGCAACACCGCGGCGCGGCCCGCGAGCGGCTCGCGGATGATGTTCGAGGCAAAGCCCGAAGCGGCCCCGTTGGGTTTGCCCGGACGGACCACCACGGTCGGGATCCTCACCGATCGACCGTCGACGAAACCCTTGCGGGTGTAGTCCTGCACCAGCTGCTCGCCGATGTACTTCTGAATGCCGTAGGACCCCTGCGGGGTGGGTGTGGTGTGGTCCGTGACCACCTCGGGAAGGCTCCCACCGAACACTGCGATCGAGCTCGCAAAGAGCAGCCGCATTGGGCTGGCAGATCCTTGCAGCTGCCGGCGCGCACGGCAGGCCTGAAGCAGGTTGCGGGTACCGTCGAGGTTCACGCGAAGCCCGAGATCGAAGTCGGCCTCGGCAGTGCCGCTCACGACCGCTGCAAGGTGGATGACGGCGGCCGTGTTGTCGCGAAACAGTGCACTCACCTGGTGAGGATCGGCGATATCGCCGCAGCAGTAGCGCACACGCGGATCCAGGATCGCACCAGGCATCACGTCGAAGGCGGTGATGGCCTCGATCGGCTGCGCCGGTGCCGGCTCGAGCGCAAGCCCGCTCATCTTCAGCAGGTGCGCGATGCACTGCTGCCCCAGGAAACCCGAACCGCCCGTAACCATAATGTGCATAGCGCCTCCCTTTTGCTGGTCTTGCATGGCTCACCCTGCAAACGGACGCCGCCGCGGCGTGATCCGTCCCCTGATGCGCGTCAGACCTTGACCCGCGATCTTCCGCGAGCCTCACGGAAGACCGAGGCGTCATCATAGAACGTTGCATCACGGTTCGCAGCGCACCAGCCGGGTATGCCGAGCACCGGAAGGGGATGCAAGGCAAACCGGCCGATGCTGTGCTGACCACTATCGGCAAGGGTTGAAAGACGCTCGGCGAGGAGCCGGTCAACGGCTGCCACATCGCGCATGCCTGCGACTGCGAGCGGCGCTGGCGTCGACGTTGACGGTGACGCTGACGGTGACGTTGACGTTGACGTTGACTTTGGCGGTGACGGTGACGATCGCGGTGACGTCGGCGTTGGCGTTGTATCTCGCGACTCGAGGATCAGCACATGCGCGGTGATCGCCTTGAAGGGACGCATCATTTTGTGCAGGAGCGCATGCCCGAAGAGATGCAAGGCTTGAGGCCACCGTGCCCGCCCCTCGAACAGGAGGGCGTTCCAGCGCCGTGCGCGAAGCCAACTGCAAAGCTCCGGGTCGGGCTCCACCCAGATCATCCCGTTCTCGTCGAGCAGCGTCAGGCGGTCACGTAGCGCGCCCCGCGTGCCCGAAGGGCTCGCGGTAGCGCAACCATGCAGGCGGTTGATCTGCGCCTTGCTGCGCGGCCAATGCAGCCAGATGATCGCGTTGAAAAGGTCGTGCCAGGCCCCGTCACCCACCACCCGGGTGGGGACTGCACCGCTTGCCTCGATACCCGCTTCGTAGGGTTGGCCTGCGCACTCGCGTGCGTCGATGAAACGAATTGGCATGCCCTGTGCGGTGCAGCAACGCCGTTGTTGGGCCTCCTGGTTGAGCCACGCGAGCCTTGCAGTGGGCGAGGGGCACGCGGCGGAGCAGGCAAGGCTGTCTGCAATCCCTGCCCACCAGGGCTCATCCCATCGGCGTTCAGGGTTCATCGCTCCCGCACGGAACGATCACGCCAATCACGCGTCAACTTCATGCCAGTCCGGCCAACAGCCTGCCGAAGGCGGACGCACCGGCGGGCTTGCTGCCCTGAAGGCGAAGTTGCCACTAGCCGGTCGCCGCGCCGATCAGCCCTTCGAAGCGCCAGGGCAGGTGCTCCCCCGCTGCGAGCGGAACAATGCTGTTGCCCCGACCGAAGGGCAAGGCATGGGGAACCTCGCTGGCTTCGCGCAGCATGCTCACGCGCCTCGTGTGCGGCGCGAGGCCGTAGAACCGCGCGCCGAACACCGCAGCAAAGTCGGCCAATCGGTCAAGGGCTCCGGCAGCCTCAAAAGCCGTCGCGTAAAGCGCGAGCGCGTGCGGAGCGCTGTAGCAACCGGCGCAGGCGGCTGCGTGTTCCTTGAGCCGGGCTGCGTGCGGTGCAGAGTCCGTACCCAGGAAAAACCTCGGCAAGCCCGAAACTGCCGCCTCCAGCAGCGCCTGCCGGTGCACTTCGCGCTTGAGCACCGGCAGGCAGTACCAGTGCGGACGCAAACCCCCGCGAAAGATCGCGTTACGGTTGTAGAGCAGGTGTTGCGGCGTGATCGTTGCTGCCGTGGGCCCTTCAGCCTGGCGGACGAACTGCGCAGCCTGCCGGGTGGTGATGTGTTCAAACACGATTCGCAGGGCAGGAAATCGGGCACGCAGCCCTTCCAGCACCCGATCGATGAACACGGCTTCGCGGTCGAACACGTCGATGTCGGCGTCGGTGACCTCGCCGTGCACCAGCAGGGGCAGCGATCGCTTCTGCATGCGCTCGAGCACCGGACCGAGTCGTCCCACCTCGCTTACCCCCGCATCGGCATGGGTGGTGGCCCCGGCCGGATAGAGCTTGACCGCGTGAACCAGCCCCGAGTCGGCCGCTGCGTCAATGTCGGCGGCTGTGGTGTGGTCGGTGAGATAAAGCGTCATGAGGGGCTCGAAGCGCAGCGCCTCTTCGAGCAACCAGGCGCGACGCTCCGGTTCGCAGCGCAGTACTGGGGGCTGGTCGCTGGCCGTTACCGGGCTGTGCGCCGTTGCGACGGCTGCACGCAAGGCCTCACGGATGCGCGTGCGGTAGTCGCGCGCCTGATCGCACCGCACCACGGGAGGCTTGAGGTTGGGCATCACGATCGCCCGCCCGAACTGCAAGGCGCTGGCCAGCACGACATGGCGCAGCGCAGCACCGTCCCGAAGATGCAAATGCCAGTCGTCGGGAAGCGGGAGTTCGATCCGGGTGGCGGAACTTTCGGGCTCACCCGGCGGACTCAGTGGATTTCCGCCGCCGCATTCGGTGGAGTTCATGGTGCGTGCACGGATTCAGGAAGCCCTTGGCAGGACGACGATCGCGCGGTAGTCGTTGACGTTGGTGAGCGTGGGCCCGGTGTGCACAAGATCCCCGCTCGCAAAGAAAAAACCCCATGCATCGTGCTGGCGCAAGTGTTCGCGGATGTCGACGCCTGCAGCCCGGGCGCGGCCAAACGTTCCAGGGTCAAAGAGCGCGCCGGCGTTATCCTGTGAGCCGTCGATCCCGTCGGTGTCTGCCGCAAGCGCCCAGACGCGATCCTGAGGGCCCAGCGCTTGCAGCAGGGCAAGCAGGAACTCGCTGCACCGCCCCCCCCGCGCTGGGGCCTGGCCGCGGCGCGCCGACGATGCCGCCAGGGTAACGGTGCACTCACCTCCGCTCAGAAAGACGAGCGGCGGCTGAAAGCCGGGATTGCGCCCGCCGAGTGCTTCGCGCACCAGCGCGGCCATCACCAGCGCCACCTGCGAGGCTTCACCGCAGATGGTGTCGCCGAGAATCACCGGTCGGACACCCCGGGCCTGCCAGAATTCGGCGGCGCGAACGAGGCTGCGCGCCGGTGCGCCGATGATACGGTTGCTCACGCCAAGAAAGACCGGATCGCCGGGTTTGGGCGTTTCCTCGCGTTCGCCGCGCGCGCCCGCCCGCAGATGAGCCGCCACATCGGGCGGTGGCTCCACGCCCCAGTGCGCCAATACCTCGACGGCGTCCTGGAAGCTGCTCGGATCCGGAGCACAGGGCCCCGAGGCGATGGCCGAGGGATCGTCGCCGGTAACGTCCGAGATGATCAATGCGCATACCGAAGCGCCGCGCAAAGCCGCCGCGCGGGCCAGCTGACCACCCTGGATTCGCGAGAGGTGCTTGCGCACAATGTTCATCGCTTCGATCGGCGCACCGCTGGCGAGAAGCTGCCCGGTGAGTTGCCGGACCGACGCCAGGCTGACACCCTCGACAGGAAGGGTGAGGAGCGCCGATCCGCCACCCGAGATCAGGGCAATGAGCTGATCGCCTTCGCCAACTCCAGCCGCGAGCGCAAGCATCCGCGCTGCGGCCTGATGTCCGGCAGCGTCGGGCACCGGATGCGCGGCCTCCACGATCCGCACCGCCGCGCAGGGCGCAGCATGCCCATAGCGGGTCACGACGAGTCCCTCCAGTGTGCCGCCCCCCGCGATCCGCACCGGCTCAGTTCCACGGGCTGCGGCCGCGCCAACCTCATTCGGAACCGCCAAAGCCACGCCGGGCCCAAGCCAGGCGCGTTCGAGGGCTAGCGCCATCTGCGCCGAGGCCTTGCCCGCGCCCACCACGCAATTGCGCCCACCGCTGGGAGCGGGCAGTGCTTCGGCCACCACCTTCAGGGGGTCGGCCGCCGCAACTGCGGCGTGAAAACTCTCGATCAGCGCCTCACGCATCGCAGTCACACCCGAGTGGACCCCGGCGCATCGCTCAGCCCAGCGCCTCGACCACGGCCCTGCCGACCTCTTCGGTGGACGCCCTGCCCCCCATGTCGGGCGTGCGAGGCCCCTGTTCGGTCACCGTTTCGATCGCCCGCAACACCGCATCGTGGGCCTGCCGATGCCCCAGGTGGTCGAGCATCATGGCAGCCGACCAGATCTGTCCGATGGGATTTGCAACCCCCTTTCCCGCGATATCCGGCGCCGAGCCGTGCACCGGCTCAAAAAGCGAGGGAAATCTACCCTCTGGATTGATGTTGCCTGAAGGAGCAATCCCGATCGTGCCGGTGCACGCCGGCCCAAGGTCCGAGAGGATGTCCCCGAAGAGGTTGGATGCCACCACCACGTCGAACCAGTCGGGATTGCGCACGAAGTGTGCGGTCAGGATGTCGATGTGAAACTTGTCCACCTGCACCTGCGGATAGTTCTTGTGCATCTCTGCAACGCGCTCGTCCCAGTAGGGCATGGAGATGAAGATACCGTTGCTCTTGGTGGCTGAAGTGAGTTTGCGTCTCGGGCGCCGCGCTGCGAGTTCGAAGGCATAGCGCAGAACCCTGTCAACACCATGGCGGGTAAAGATCGCCTCCTGCAAAACAAACTCCCGCTCGGTGCCGGCGAAAGCCCTTCCACCTACCCGCGAGTACTCGCCCTCGGTGTTCTCGCGCACAACATGGAAGTCGATGTCACCCGGGTTGCGGTTGGCCAGTGGTGACGGCACCCCGGGCATGAGTCGTACCGGGCGCAGATTGATGTACTGATCAAACTCGCGGCGAAAGAGGAGCAGCGAACCCCAAAGCGAGACATGGTCGGGCACGGTGGCCGGCCAGCCCACGGCACCGAAGAGAATCGCATCGTGCCCGCCGATCTGTGCCTTCCAGTCCTCCGGCATCATGCGGCCGTGTCGCTGGTGGTAGTCACAGCTGGCAAAGTCGAAGCGATCCAACGCGAGCACGAGCCCGAAGCGTTGCGCCACCACCTCGAGCACAGCCAGCGCAGGAGGCATCACCTCCTTGCCGATCCCATCGCCCGGGAGTACCGCAATCCGGTGCGCTCTCCGGGGTGCTTCGTGGTTTGTGCCTGAGGTGTCCTGCGAGGCGGTCGACATGGGGAGGGACTCCAGGGTGGGGGGATCGGGGGAACTGCCCCGATAAGCAGCAGACGTCTGGAGGAGCATGCCACAGGCGTTGCGGGTTTCATTGCGGGAGCGCGATTGCCCCTCCTGCCGGGCTATCGTCTTTTTGCTGCATCGTCCAGAGGCTCGCGTAAAGACCCTCGCGGGCAAGGAGCTCCTCGTGGCGACCCGACTCCACGATCCGTCCCTGATCGAGCACCAGTATCCGGTCGGCGTCTGCGATGGTTGAGAGCCGATGCGCGATCACCAGCGTGGTGCGGCCCCGCGCCGCCTGGCGTAGCGCCTCCTGCACTGCCTGCTCATTGCGCGAGTCGAGTGCCGAGGTCGCCTCGTCGAGAATCAGGATCGGCGGATTCTTGAGCAGCATGCGTGCGATCGCAACCCGCTGCTTTTCCCCGCCCGAGAGCTTGAGCCCGCGTTCACCCACCGAGGTCTGCAGACCCTCCGGGAGGCTCGCCACGAAGCGGCTGAGCTGGGCTGCCTCGATCACATGGGCGATCTCCGCCTCGCTTGCCTGCGGCCGACCGTAGGCGATGTTGTAGCGCAGCGTCTCGTTGAAGAGCACGGTGTCCTGTGGAACGAGACCGATCACCGATCGCAGGCTCGACTGCCGGTAGTCGCGCACATCGCACCCATCAACCTCCACAACACCCTCCTGCGGGTCATAGAAGCGGAAGACAAGCCTTGTGATCGTGGACTTTCCCGCCCCGCTCGGCCCAACCACAGCGAGTTGTTCGCCTGGCCGAACACTGAAGCTCAGTCCGTCGAGTACCCGGCGCGCGCCGTCGTAGGAGAAGCGCACCCCGCGAAAGGCAAGCGAAAGTCCGTGCGCGGGGGTGGTTGCCGCGCCGCTCCCTGCGTAAACACCCTGCTCCACCCCGCCCGTAGCCACAACGCCGGGCTGCACCCCGCTCCCAGCGCGGGGGACGGCCTGGGCCCTGGCGGCGCCCCCCACCTCGCGGGCGTTGGCGCGGTCGGCCACCTCACGCGGTTGCTCGAGCAGACGAAACATGTTTTCCACGTCCACCGTCCCTTGCTTGAGTTCGCGGTACAGCACGCCAAGGA
>VGHO01000096.1 GCA_016868175.1 Betaproteobacteria bacterium | reverse complement strand
CGCGTCGAGAATATGCTCAGCATAAGGTAGCCACGACTTCGTCACAGTTCAATCGCTTCTTCCAAGATGGCATCTCTCAAATACCGATTGAGCTCATGTTCGGGTATGAGATCCACTGGCCGCCCTAGCAGATCAGATAACTCACGGGTTAGAGGCAGCCTCTGAGCAAAGAGATCGTATCCATGAGCGAACTCCACTACGAAATCGATATCGCTATCAGGGCCTTCATCCCCCCTAGCGACCGAGCCAAAGACTCGCAGCCGTCTGCCTCCAAACTGATCCACTAAGTGATCAATGGCAGGCTTTCTCGCTCGAATGTGATCTAGCAGCATGGCTTGGCTTGGGTTGCGAACATGGGGGTCACTTTTTGTTGGAAGCCTGATGATCAGGCACGGCCCACAATTATGCGACCATACCAAGCACGCGGGCAATGGCAGCAACAAAGACTCTCCCAGTCACCCCCTACCCACGAAGTGTCGTGTTACCCGACGTTTGATGGTCAACCCCTGCCCTTGCCCAGCCCCTGAAAATGTCAGAAAAGTAGTTAACTTTGGAGTTAACTACTTTTTGCTCAGACCCTGCCTGACTTTTTTGGCTTAAGCGTCTGAAAATAAAGAGTATTTTTGGTGGACACGCCAGGGCTCGAACCTTTGACCCTCTGCCGTGTGAAGGCAGGGCCAGAGGCAAGCCTCAGAGGCGAGGGTCGAAGGCAGAGGTCAGACGCAACGGCCGCGCCCGGAGGCTGGTTCACTAGCCTGAACGAGGATCCGACAGCAGGCAATAGCCCGACCTGAGCACGCACAGTGACTTAGCTGGCCTTGGAGACCGAAGTGACCAGGCTGGCTGGAGTAGCCGACAGGGCTCGGCTGGCTGGAGCAGTCGACGGCGTTCTGCTCGCTGGAGTAGCCGACAGGGTTCGGCTGGCTGGAGTAGCCTGATCCACCGCAGTGGTCTCATCAACCGGAGTGACCGGCAGGCTCAACCCAGCGATCACCTCTTTCAGCGCCGCCACTGCCGCGGGCCGGGCAAAACTCTTGCGTGCGGCAAGCACAACCCTCCGCGAGGGTGCTGGCGGTTCAAAGGGCAGATAGCCCAGCAGCCCGTCCTCGCGGCTCGGCGGACAAGCCGTCTGCGGAAGCACGGTGATCCCGACGCCGGCGGCCACCATGTGGCGAATCGTCTCGAGCGACGAACCCTCGAAGGTTTTCTGGATTCCCGAACTCGTCTGCGAGAAGCGCGAAAGCTCGGGGCAGATCTCGATCACCTGGTCGCGCAGGCAGTGACCGGTGCCAAGCAGCAGCATGTTCTGCGCGCGCAACTCGGACGAGGCGATCCGGGAACGCTTCGTCCAGGGGTGCTCCCGCGGCACCGCGAGCACGAAATGCTCGTCGTAGACCGGGTCCACCACCAACCCCTGCGTGTCGAAGGGCTCGGCAAGAACGATGAGATCGAGCTCCCCCTGGCGAAGCGACTCGAGCAGCTTGGCGGTTGTGTTTTCCTGAAGGATCATTGGCATGGACGGATACCGGGCAATCATGCTCGGCACCAGCGTGGGCAGCAGATAGGGGCCGATCGTGAAGATCACGCCCACACGCAGCGGGCCGACAAGCGGATCGCGCCCCTGCCGGGCCAGATCCTTCAGGTAACCCGCCTCTTCGAGCACGCGTTGCGCCTGCTCCACAATCCGCTCGCCCATTGCGGTGGTCTGGATGCCTGTGGTTCCGCGCTCGAAGATCTGCAACCCGAACTCATCTTCGAGCTTGCGGATCGCCACCGAAAGCGTGGGTTGACTCACAAAACACGCCTCTGCGGCGCGACCGAAGTGTTTCTCGCGCGCAAGCGCCACGATGTATCGGAGTTCGGTGAGGGTCATGGGCCTTATGCACAGCGCTCGGGGGGAGTGCCCGCGAATTATGCCGTCCGGCCCCTTCAAACCACTCAGGCGCGCAGCCGGTCCTCGGCGCTTCCCTGCCAGCAGGCAATCAACTCGGGGACTGCAGGATCTTCGGACGACGTTCGGGCGAGCACCTGCGCGGCGAGTGCACGGATCGTATCCAGGTAGGGCGCCTCACGATCGAGATCGGCAAAGCGCAGCAGGCTCTGCCCCGACTGGCGCAGACCCAGGAACTCGCCAGGCCCGCGAATCCGCAGATCGTGTCGGGCAATCTCGAAACCGTCCTGATGCTCGTAGACGGCCTTCAACCGCGCCTTGGCTGCATCGCTCAGATTCTCGCCGAAGAGCAGAACACACTGGCTGCTCGCGCTTCCCCGGCCCACCCGACCGCGCAACTGGTGCAACTGGGCAAGGCCAAAGCGCTCCGCGTGTTCGATTACCATGAGGCTCGCCTGCGGCACATCCACGCCCACCTCGATCACCGTGGTGGCCACCAGCACCCGGATCCGTCCCTGATGGAAGGCCTGCATCACCGCCTGCTTGTCGGCCGTGGGCAACCTGCCGTGCACCAGCCCCACCTCGATCCCGGCGAGCAGCCCGCTCAACTGCGCCGCGCATTCCTCGGCATGGCGAAGATCAAGGCTTTCGCTTTCCTCGATCAGCGGGCAGACCCAGTAGACCTGCCTTCCCTCGAGTGCCTCACGGCGGACTGCCTCGATCAGTTCCGGTCGACGCGCCGCCTGGAGCAGACGCGTGCGTACCGGGGTACGTCCGGGCGGCAACGCGTCGATCACCGACACGTCGAGATCGGAGAAGTAACTCATCGCCAAGGTGCGCGGGATCGGTGTTGCGCTCATCATCAGCAGATGCGGGTCGCTGCCGTCACTGCGCTTGTCGCGCAGACTGAGCCGCTGCGCCACCCCGAAACGGTGCTGCTCATCCACGATCGCAAGCCCCAGGTTGGCAAAGCGCACTTTCGACTCGAGGATCGCATGGGTGCCGAGCACGAGGTCGATCTCATGCGCCTCGAGCGCTGCACGTATACGGCGCTTCTCCGCCGCCCTGAGACCTCCGGTGAGCCAGGCGCAGCGCGCGCCCAGCGCGTTGAGCATCGGCAACCACTTGGCAGCGTGCTGCTCCGCGAGAATCTCGGTGGGGGCCAGCAGTGCCACCTGAAAGCGGCCGCCGATCGCCTCGAGCGCTGCAAGCAACGCCACGATGGTCTTGCCGCTTCCCACATCGCCCTGCAGGAGCCGATGCATCGGCAAGTCGCGCGCCAGGTCCGCCCGGATTTCCCCCAGCACCCGCTCCTGCGCACGGGTCAGTTGAAAGGGGAGGCCAGCGCGTGCCCTTTCGGCAAGATCGCTTCGCTGGATCATCGGTGCCGTGAGCGACTCGCGGCGATTCCGCGCGCGCTGAAGGCTGAGTTGTTGCGCAAGCAGTTCGTCGACGGCAATGCGCAGCGCATGCGGTTCGCTGCGCTGGGCGATTGCCTGGGGATCGAGCCCCGCCGGCGGTTCATGCACAAAGCGCAAGGCGGTGATCATGGCTGGGAGCTCGCCCACCCCCAAAGCGGCCGAGAGTTCCTGCGGACCGACTGGCTCGGGCCAGTGGAGCCGACCGAGCGCCTGCTGGACCGCACGCCGCAACGCATACTGGCTCAGACCCGCAGTAGCAGGGTAAACCGGGGTGAGTTGCCGCGCCGGCGCACTTCCTGGAGCCCTGAGCAGACGTACCACCGGGTGCAGCATCTCGCGGCCAAGCAATCCGTGGCTTACTTCGCCCTGAACCCGCAACCACTGGCCCGGCTTCCACTGCGCGAGTTGCGACGGGAAAACCTTGAAAAAACTCAGGTGGACCGTGTCGCCGGATTCGTCTTCGGTGTGGAGACGACAGACCTGCCGGGTGCGGGTCGGCGGCTGTACCGCGCGGATGCGCAGGTCGCACTGGAGGGGCTCGCCGGCACGCGCGGCGGCCAAGCGGGTGAGGCGGGTCCAGTCTTCGTAGCGCAAGGGAAAGTGCAGTGCGAAGTCGGAATCCTGACGCAGCCCCAGAAGCGCAAAGCGCCGCTCGTCTGCCGGCGCCCTGGCTGCGGGCGCAGGGCCGACCCGCGCTGCAGTCGGCGGCGCGGAGCCGCCCCCTTCCCTGCCCGGCGACGTAGCGCCGACCTGCGCCATCGTTGGCGGCCCGAGGACCCTCAATCCTGCCGGAGCAGGATCGCCTCCACTTCAAAGCAGGCCCCGCGCGGAAGCGCCGACACCTCGATCGTTGAGCGCGCCGGATACGGAGGCTGGAAAAATTCCTGCATCACCGCGTTTACGGTGGAAAAGTCCTTCAGGTCGGTGAGAAAGAGAGTGAGCTTGACGGCGTTGGCGAGCGTTGCACCTGCGGCTTCTGCCACGGCCGAGAGATTTGTGAAGGCCTGGCGCGCCTGCGCCTCGACACCGCCCGCCAGCAACTGACCGTTCGACGGGTCGAGGGCGATCTGGCCGGAGAGAAAGACCATGCGGTCAGCCTTGATCGCCTGGGAGTACGGCCCGATCGCTGCGGGGGCCTTGCTGGTTTGAACTGACTCGCGTGACATGCCTGGACTCCGTTGACCCGGGCACAAGAAGGGAAAATGCCCGGTGGTTGGTGGGACAATCCGGATCCTAGCCCAAGCAGCCTATGCTCCGTTGCAGGCAAACGAGCCGGGGCCCGCAAACGAGGCGTACACGCACGCGCGCTGGGGCCTGCGAGCAAGGCGCGCACGCACACCCGCCAACGCTGGCAAAGCTTCCCGGTCCACAGCCGCTTCCCCACTGCGATGTCCCACCCTACCCCTCCAACATCCGCAGCGGCCACCCCAGAAGCGCCAGGCACCACAGCGCCGATCCGGATCCGGGGAGCGCGTCAGAACAACCTCAAGAATCTCGACCTCGACATTCCCACGGGTGAGCTGGTGGTCGTGACCGGCGTATCGGGTTCAGGCAAGTCTTCGCTGGTCTTCGATACCCTCTACGCCGAGGGTCAGCGGCGCTATGTCGAGACCTTTTCGGCCTACGCGCGGCAGTTCCTCGACCGCATGGATCGGCCAGCGGTGGACCGTATCGAAGGCGTTCCTCCGGCGATTGCCATCGACCAGACCAACCCAGTCCGGACCTCGCGATCCACCGTGGGGACGATGACCGAGATCAACGACCACCTGAAACTGCTCTGGGCCCGCTTTGCCGTGGCGCACTGCCCGCAGGGACATGGGCCGATCGTGGCAAGCACGGCAGCGCAGGTGTGCAGGGAGTTGCTGCAACGCGCAAACGACGCTGGGGATCCGCGCCTCGTGGTGTGCTTTCCCCTGGCAATTCCCGAGGCCTTCACTGCGGAGGAGGTTGGCGCCTTGCTCCACGCGCAAGGCTACACCCGCACCCAGGGCGAGCGCTACGAAACCCGCGGGCGAAGCTTCATCGATGTCGTCCAGGATCGCTTCCGCGCGCATCAGGTTGAGGCTGGGCGGCTTCAGGAGGCGGTGGAGGCATGCCTTTCACGTCCGGAGGCACGCCTGGTGGTGCATCTGCAGCCGACTGCTGACGCTCCGGGTCCTGAGAACCCAACCGTATGGCGCTGGAGTGCGCGACAGCGTTGCCCTACCTGCGACCATGAAGCCGGTGCTGTCACGCCCAGCCACTTCTCGTTCAATTCGCCGCTTGGCGCCTGCGAGACTTGCCGGGGCTTCGGCCGGGTGATCGGGATCGACTGGGGACTGGTCATCCCCGACCCCAGCCTGAGTCTGGCGCAGGGTGCGATCAAGCCCTGGCAGACCGAGAGTTTCAAGGAGTGCCAAGCCGACCTGGTGCGTTACGCGCCTTTGCGGGGCATCGATGTGAAGCGCCCCTGGAGAGACCTGACCCCGAAGGCGCAGGAATGGGTGCTCGGTGGCGATCCGGCGTGGCGCGGCGACTGGAGCCGTCAGTGGTACGGTGCGCGCCGTTTTTTCGAGTGGCTCGAGAGTCGCACCTACAAGATGCATGTGCGGGTGCTGCTTTCACGCTACCGCGCTTACTCCCCGTGCACTGCCTGCGCCGGGACGCGTCTCAAGCCGGAAGCCGCGCAGTGGCAGATCGCAGACCACCGTCTGCATGACCTGATGTTGATGCCGATCGAAGCACTGCGCAACTGGTTCGATGCGCTGACCGGCCAGAGCCGAACCGGCCAGAATGTGGTCGAGCGTGGTGTGGTCGAGCGCGGTGTGGTCGAGCGTGGCGTGGTTGAGCCGCGACTGCCCGAGCAGTCCGCACAGCTGCTGCTCGAGATCCGCACGAGGCTCGGCTTTCTGTGCGACGTCGGGCTGGGCTACCTCAACCTCGATCGGCAGTCGCGCACCCTCTCGGGCGGAGAAGTGCAGCGGATCAACCTCACCACAGCGCTTGGAACCTCGCTGGTCAACACACTGTTCGTCCTCGATGAACCGTCGATCGGGCTGCACCCACGCGACATGGACCGGATCATCCGCGTGATGCACCGCTTGCGCGATGCGGGAAATTCGCTGGTGGTGGTGGAACACGACCCGGCGGTCATGTGGGCCTCCAACCGCGTGATCGACCTCGGCCCGGGGCCGGGCGAGCGCGGAGGCGCAGTCATGTATTCCGGCTCGCCGCAGGGACTTGCACGATCCAACACCCTGACCGGCGCTTATCTCGGCAGCCGGATCAGGGTGGATACCGAGGGCAGGCTGCCGCGTCCGGTCCACGACTCCACCCCAAAACTCCTCGTCGAGGGCGCCCGGGAGAACAACCTCAAGAACCTCAGCCTGAGCATTCCACTGCAACGCTTTGTCTGCCTCACGGGAGTGTCGGGGTCCGGCAAATCCACGCTGATGCAGGGCATCGTGCTGCCGGCAATCCTGAAGGCCAAGGGAAAACCCGGCGATACACCGGGCGCGCACGACCGGGTGCTCGGCGACGACTGGATCGATGGCGTTGTGCACGTCGACCAGTCGCCGATCGGAAAGACTGCGCGCTCCAACCCGGTGAGCTATGTGGGCGCCTTTGACGGCATCCGCAGGCGCTTTGCGGCGCTACAGATCGCACGTGAGCGCAACTACACCGCAGGCACCTTCAGCTTCAACAGCGGCAACGGGCGCTGCCCCACCTGCGCAGGCAGCGGTTTCGAACACATCGAGATGCAGTTCCTCTCGGACGTCTATCTGCGCTGCCCGGAGTGCAACGGACTGCGCTACCGCCCCGAGATTCTCGAGGTGAGGGAGAGCGGACAGAGCGTTGCGGATGTGCTTGGCATGACGATTGCACAGGCCTACGCGTTCTATGAACGCGATCCCGAGGTGCGGGCGCGGTTGCGTCCGCTGCTCGACGTGGGGCTCGAGTATCTGCATCTTGGTCAGCCGGTGCCAACCCTCTCGGGGGGCGAAGCGCAACGCCTGAAACTCGCCGGATTTCTCGCCGAGGCGGCGAGCGCGGCGCGCAAGCCCCGGCGCGAGAACCGCGTGGGGCGCCGTGCCGGCACGCTCTTCCTCTTCGACGAACCCACCACTGGTCTCCACTTCGACGACATCCGCCGGTTGCTGAGCGCCTTCAGGCAATTGCTCGACGCAGGACACTCGCTGCTCGTGATCGAGCACAACCTCGATGTGATCGCCGCCTGCGATTGGGTGATCGATCTGGGGCCTGAAGCCGGTGAACATGGCGGCGCGCTGGTCGCTTGCGGCTCGCCCGAGGACTTGCGCGAGCACCCTGCGTCGCACACCGGGCGCGCGCTTCGGATCTACAGCGCGCAAGCGGATGCGGCCGACCAACTCCAGCCCGATCGGGCCGCCGCAGCTTTCACGCCGGCAAATGCGGCGCAACCACCTCATGCCGGCTTGAGTGCTGAAGCAAGCCGCGCCACCTTGATTGCGGAGCCGCGTCAGCGGGGCTCTGGTTCAGATCTGCGCAAGCTCGCCGCCAACGCGATTGTGGTGCACCGGGCCCGCGAGCACAACCTGAAGGAACTGGAGGTACAGATTCCGCGTAACTGCATGACGGTGGTCACCGGGCCCTCGGGATCGGGGAAGTCCACCCTCGCCTTCGACGTCATCTTCGGGGAAGGCCAGCGGCGGTACCTCGAGTCGCTCAACGCCTATGCGCGCCAGTTTGTCCAGCCGGCATCCAAGCCGGATGTGGAGGGGGTCTATGGCATCCCGCCAACCGTCGCGATCGAGCAGCGCACCAGTCGGGGCGGTCAGAAGAGCACCGTTGCCACGCTCACCGAGATCCATCACTTCCTTCGCCTGCTCTGGGTCAGACTGGGCACGGCGCACTGTCCCCAGTGTGCAATACCAGTGGAGGCGCAAAGCTTCGCGTCGATCGCGGCACGGATCCAGCGCGACTACCGCGGAACACTGGTCGGACTGCTCGCTCCTCTGGTGCGGTCACGCAAGGGCATTTACCGCGACCTTGCGCAGTGGGCCGCAGAGAAAGGCTACACCCACCTTCGGGTCGACGGCCACTTCGTGGAACTGCGCCCGTTTCCCAAGCTCGACCGCTATCAGGAACACAACATCGAACTTCCAGTGGCGAGCCTGCGGATCGAACCCGAGCGCGAGGATGCGCTACGTGAAGCGCTCACAGCGTGCCTCGAGCTCGGCAAGGGCTCGGTCATGGTGCTCGAGGATCTCGAGGCCTCTGGCGATCCCTACGCAGCGCCGCTTCTGGCAAACCGACCAGCGCGCCTCTTCTCGACGCAGCGCGCCTGCAGCAGCTGCGGACTGAGCCTTCCCGACCCCGATCCGCGGCTCTTCTCCTTCAACTCCCGGATCGGCTGGTGCGCGGACTGTCAGGGCACCGGGCTGCACCTCAGCGAGGCACTGCGCCAACAGTTGCGCGACACCGAGCGCTTCGGTGAGCAGAGCGAGGAAAGCCTCACCCGCAGCGAGACACTGGTCGAGGCCGTCGATCCGGGCTCGTCGTGCCGAAGTTGCCGAGGCGAACGTCTCAACCCGATCGCGCGCGCGGTGCGGCTTGGGGGATGCGGCATCGGTGAGCTCGGCGCACGCTCGGTGGACGCTGCGGCGCATTGGTTCGCCTCGCTCGAGCTGCCCCCGAGGTCGCAAGAGATCGCCCGCGACGTCCTCGCCGAAGTGCGTGCCCGACTGCGCTTCCTGCAGGATGTGGGCCTCGGCTACCTTGCGCTGAACCGACCCGCACCGAGCCTTTCCGGCGGTGAAGCGCAGCGCATACGGCTCGCAGCCCAGCTCGGTTCAAACCTGCAGGGCGTCTGCTATGTGCTCGACGAGCCAACCATTGGGCTGCACCCCCGCGACAACCGTGTACTGGTCGACACCCTGAGCGCGCTGCGCGACCGCGGCAACACCCTGCTCGTCGTGGAGCATGATGAGGAGACGATCCGCCGTGCAGATCATCTCATCGACATCGGTCCCGGGGCTGGCCGGCACGGCGGCACGCTGATGGCCCAGGGCCATCCCGGGGAGGTGCTCCACCATCCGGGCAGCCTCACCGCACGATTTCTGCGCGAACCCTTGCGCCATCCGATGCAGGAACCTCGGCCGCTGAGCAGGGAGCACCCCAGCCTCGAGTTACGCGGGGTGACGCTGCACAACCTGCACGGGGTGGACGTGCGTATCCCGCTTGGCCGTCTCACGGTAATCACCGGCGTTTCGGGGTCGGGCAAGTCCACGCTTGCGCGCGAAGTGCTGCTGCCGCTGGCCGAACAGCACCTCCGCAAGGCACCCCCGAGCGCTGGCGCACGAAAGGCCCAGTTGGCGGCGGTGCGCGAGGCGCGCGGCTTTGCTGCACTCGACCGGGTGCTGG
>VGHO01000095.1 GCA_016868175.1 Betaproteobacteria bacterium | reverse complement strand
AGTGGACGAACTGGTGCAGGAACAGGTACTGGTACGGCGCCAAGGCAAGGGCACCTTCGTGGCCCTGCACTCACGCGACCGCTACCTGTTTCAGTTTTTCCGGGTCGAGGCGCGCGAGGAGCGGTTTGGCGCGGGCATTCCGTCTGACAGCGAGTACCCGGAAGTGGAGTGCGTCTCCTTCGAGCGACAGCGCGCCGATGAGGCTGCTGCCGACGCCCTACGCCTGCGCGCCGGCGACCCAGTATTCGTCATCCAGAACCGGCTGAGCCTCAAACGCCGCGCGGTCATCCTTGATCACATAGTCATATCAGCCACCCTATTCAAGGGGCTCAGCGAAAAACGCTTCCTAGAACGCAGCAGCACCATCTACAACTTTTACCAAACCGAGTTCGGCATCACCGTGCTGCATGCACGGGAGCGGGCGAGAGCTGTGCTGGCATCACGCGAAGCGATGCGCCGCTTGGGTGTTGCAGCCGGCACGCCGCTGATCGAAGTGCAGCGGCTGGCGCATTCATTCGGTGAACGGTCGGTAGAGTGGCGTACATCGCTCATCTACACCCAGCAGCACGACTATGTCTCTGACGTCTCTGCCCCACGATAAGGCAGCCGGCGTGCCCGACACGCCTGCGATGCTGCGCCAAACCGCTGAGGAGTTGGCGCGTGCCGCAGCAGCCCTGATCCAGCAGGCATAGGAAAAGCGTGTGATGGCAGGGGCTTCAGGCACGTACCTGGTCGAAAAAGCACCCGGTGATTGGTCAGGTGAACTGGACGCTGCCATCGAGGAACACCTGCGCCGGCTCGTGACACTGCGTCATCCGGGTCACGGCTTCTTTGGCGAGGAAGGGTACGAGCAGCCCTTCAATCCCGTGGCTGTATCTGGCAACAACAGGCGCGCTACCGAGGACTCAGCCATCGTGTGGGTCGTCGACCCGATCGACGGCAGTGCCAATTTCCTGCGGGGCTATCCCCACCACTCGATTTCAATTGCCGCCGTGCAAGCGGGCGAGCCGGTGGCCGGATGCTGAACCTGCAGCCGCCGAGTGCGAAGCGGGATCTGCAAGGTCGCGCAACCACGCCGCACCGGGCACGGTCTTGCGCACCGCGTGCACCCCGAACTCAGCCATAGGCCACCCCGGCAGGCGCAAGGTCGCTCGCTTGCACCGCAACAGCAGAGACCGCCTGAGCGTCGATCCGCAGCGCGACCGAGCCGATCTCGGGACCCGCCCGCACCAGGGGTGCTGCCGGCATGCGGATCAGATCCGGCAAGCCCTCGTGCACGATCGAGGCCACCCGCAGCGCATTGCGCGTGGTGGGTTCAAGCCCGAGCACCTCGCAGGCCAAGGCGCTTTGCCGCGCAAGGTAGGTGGGATCGTCGTAGCGGAAGGCCGCCGACTCGGCCACCACAAACCACGCTGCACCGCGGCGCAGCGCCGGAATCAGAACGAGTGCGCGCTCCTCACCGAGCCAGGTGTAGACGGCCAGCAGGTCGCCATGCCGGCGGGTGTGCAAGGTTGAGCGTGGCGGCCATGGTAACGGAGAAGCGTTGCCGCAGAAGGTGCCATGCTTGGGTGGGGGAGGCTCAATCTAGCCGCCACACGACTTCAAGTGTGGCAGACCCGCGCGCGATTTTCCCTTGCACCATGGCAGGCGCAAACTTGCACGATTGAAGTAATCGCTGGGCTGCCATATCCAAACGGTCGTACCCGCTCGAGCGCTCCACCTCCACCGTGCCGAGTTCTCCGTCGGCTTCTACGAAGTAGCGCAGCACGACGGTCCCGGTCTCGTTGAGTAGTTTCGAATGCCGCGGATAGTAGTTCCCCGCGGTCGAGCAGGACTTGGCTACCACGCTTGCCGCATAGCTCGGCAGAGGTTTGGGTGGTGGAGGTGGCAACGACGACTGCGCCAACGCCAGCATTGGCAGCAAAAAGATGCATGCAATCAGACTGCGCATGGTGGACTCCTCCTCCATCGCCTGAGAACGCTTCAACCTCACACCGCCGTGCCCTTGCGCTGCGGTTACGATCCTCGAAAGCCCGCCACCAGACACATGAGCACGAAAGCCACGTGACCAGTCATGCTCAGGACTGCGGAGATCGTCCTTGTGCTCGTGGTACCAGCCGAGCGCTTCGAGCCCCGCTTGGGTGTGTAGCATGAAACCATAGGGACGGAAAGAGCCTGCGGGCTGCTTCGATCCTATGGCAGCACCCCTTTCCTGGTGACGACCTCCACCGCATAGTCCACCTTGTGAAGCGCCTATGTGAACGACACAGGACACCTTGTCGCGCGCCACCGTGCGCAAGCCACAGATCGGGTCGCCCGCAGACGTTGCCGGCGCATCCAGCTGTCGCTGGACCACCATGGCTGCCTCTTGCATCTCCGCCCGGAAAGCCACAGGGACCCTATGCCATGGCAAGCCCCGCCGACAAGGGGCGTGGCTTAGACGCGAGGCTCGTTGCCAAGCTGCCGTGGTGTCGCGCCGATCGATCAGTCCGACGAGAGCCTGTAAATTGCTGCGGGTCGATGTGGGTCGCCGCGCTGCTGTGCCCCTGCGATTGGCTCAACCAGCTCTCGGTCACGGAGCTTGCGCCGGAAGCTTGGCTTATCAAGGCGGGTGCCCAGCACCTCCTCACAAAGCCGCTGCAAAGCTCCCAGCGTGAAGCGCTCTGGGATGAATCCCGCTGGGAAGGTGAGGCTTGCGATGTCTGCGCGGGTCTGACGTGCCGCCAGTTCAATCAACGCGGAGTGCTCAAAAGCGATCTTTGTCGGAAGCTCGTCGACAGCCACCCATCGGACCTCAGCCGCACGCTTGTCAGGTGTAAAGCTCAGGGTGCTGGCGGGGATCAATGCCCTGTAAACGACAGACAGCGCCCAAGCCTCCTCACCGCGGGGACCCCGCCCTCTTGCGCCAACAGCCGCCAGCTGGCGAAGGTTGGGCGGCGCGATGCCCAAGCGCTCCGCAGCGACCCTCTTGGCTGCTGCATCAAGGTTGGCGTCGAGATCGACACGCAGAACCCCGCCTGGTAGCGCCCAGGAGCCCTTGTAGGGCGCCTCTTGCCTTCGGATGAGGAAGACGTTCAGGCGCCCATTCACGAGGCTCTGAGCGGTGATTTCGACCCTGCAGAGGGGCATCGGACCGATGGGCATGGTGTTGCTTTTCTTGGGGGTCCAGGACTCTTCGTTGTGGCTCATTTTGAAGCAGGATATCCTACGCGCATGCGCCGTGACCATACCAGCGCGCCGGCAATGGCTCCCGTCAGTGCTCGGGCTGTCGTTCTGGCTCACTGACAATGTACTAAGGAGAGAGGACGATGGCGCACGGATTCAAGAGCGGCGGACGCCTGAAGGGGACCCCCAACCGGCGTACACAGGACCTCCAGACCCAGCTGGAGCGCTTGGGCTGTGATCCCTTCGAGGGCATGGCTCGCATTGCCATGGATCCCGAGAGCCCTGTTGAGGTCCGCGCGCGGATGTTCGCGGAGCTTGCCCAATACATCGCCCCCAAGCGCAAGGCGATCCAAGTCGATAGCGGAGAAGCCAACCGTGTGGTCTTCAATATCGGCATCGACCAGCGTATGCCGCTTCACGACTTGAGCACCCCGAAGGAGCCGCTGACCCTCGAGGCTTGAGCCCATCATCGGTCCGCGCCCGCGAGCCGGTAGTTGCTGGAGTCCTCAAGCCCCCGGGGGTCGACGCGCCGTGGTCCGGTGGGGGGGCGCGTCCACGAACGTCCCAAGACATCTCGGGTAAGCCAGCTTCAAACGGGGACGCGGTGCGGGGACGCAACAATGACCAACGGACAGACGCCGCGCAGGGAGCGTGCGACCGGAGCGAGCGCCTCCGCCCAATGCGGTGTTATGTAGGCCGCAGCGAGGGCAAGCGGCGTGACAGCCGGACAGCACGCGCGGGGTTTGCGGCGGAAAGTGGCGATTGCCGCAAATTTTTGCAAGTGCCCGTCGTGACCGGACGGCGCTGGCCGAACGCGACAAAGCCGTGGCGCGGCTTTATGCGCGACGGCGTGGTTCAGGTTGCGACAAGGTAGCGACGGCGCGGGGCTTGCGGGGTTGTTGCAAGCGCCGTGACGGAGCGGTCAGAGGTCATCGCGAAGATCAGGCGGCATTGCCTCGATTTTTTTGCAAGTTGTGGCGGGCGTTATCTCGTCCAGCGGGGTGAGGTCGATTTTTTCGCGAGTTACGACAGTCGATCCCAGGCGAATGCCGCCATCCGCAAATCAGGGTTTCATCGCACTGCGTGATGGGGGAAAATGGCGGCTTCTGAATTCGCACGTTCTCAGCGCAAGGGCACCAAATCAAATTGGGGGTACTTTTGGGGGTATCAAAGACAAATCCCAGCAAAGCGTTGTAGAAGAAACAAGAGTATAGACGCTTTATGCTGCTGATGGTCGACAACTACGATTCCTTCACCTATAACCTTGTGCAGTATCTGCGTGCGCTCGGCGCCACGGTGCGCACGGTTCGCAACGATGCCGCGAGCCTCGAGGCACTTGCCGCGCTCGGTGCCGACCGGCTCGTGATCTCGCCGGGTCCCTGTACGCCGAACGAGGCCGGTGTGTCGCTCGATGCCATTCGCCATTTCGCCGGGAAGATACCAATCCTCGGGGTTTGTCTGGGGCATCAGGCGATCGGTCAGGCCTTTGGTGGAAGGGTTGTGAGGGCAAAACGCGTGATGCATGGCAAGGCGAGCACGGTCAGGCACAACGGCTGCGGCGTCTTTCTCAACCTGCCTGCTGCGTTTTCGGTGATCCGGTACCATTCGCTCGCAATCGAGAGCGAGTCGCTTCCAGCCTGCCTGGAAGCAAGCGCACACAGCGACGACGGCGAGATCATGGGCGTGCGGCACCGCAGCCTTGATGTTGAGGGGATCCAGTTCCATCCGGAGTCGATCGAGACCGAGCATGGCATGGCGATGCTTGAGAATTTCATACGGCGCTGAAACCCTGGCGGGGGCGCAGACGCGTCGAGACGCCCGTTATCCGCTACCGAATACCCAATAGCCAATAGCTAAAACCCAATACCCAATACCCAATACCCAATACCCGCCACGCGTTTTCCGCTACCCGCCACCCGCCGCCCCTTCACCCCGCACACTGCAAAAGGAATCTCTCATGCCGATCACGCCGCAGGAAGCGCTCACACGCTGCATCGAGCATCGGGAGATCTTTCATGACGAAATGCTCGATCTGATGCGCATGATCATGCGTGGTTACCTGTCCCCGGCGGTTGCTGCGGCGCTGCTCACCGGATTGCGGGTGAAAAAGGAAACGATCGGCGAGATCAGTGCAGCCGCACAGGTCATGCGCGAGTTTGCTACGCCTGTGGTGGTGGAGGGTGGCCCGCACTTCGTGGACGTGGTGGGTACGGGAGGCGATGGCTCGCATACCTTCAACATTTCCACGGCCTCGATGTTCGTGGTGAGTGCCGCCGGTGCGAAAGTTGCCAAGCACGGCAACCGCGGTGTCTCGTCGCGCTCGGGAAGCGCCGACGTTCTCGAGGCGCTGGGCGTTCAGATCCAACTCTCTGCCGTGCAGGTTGCCCGCTGCATCGACACGATCGGGCTGGGCTTCATGTTTGCGCCCAGCCATCATCCCGCGATGAAGAATGTGGCACCGGTCCGCCGCGAACTGGGGGTGCGCACCCTCTTCAACATTCTCGGCCCGCTCACCAACCCAGCCAACGCCCCCAACATCCTGATGGGAGTCTTTCACCCGGATCTGGTCGGCATCCAGGTGCGGGTGCTGAAGAATCTCGGTGCGCACCATGCGCTGGTGGTCTGGGGCAAGGATGGCTTGGACGAGATCTCGCTCGGCGCCGGAACGCTGGTGGGCGAACTGCGCAACGATCAGATTCTCGAGTACGAAATCCATCCCGAAGACTTTGGCATGGCGATGACGAGCCATCGGAGTTTGCGGGTGCGCGATGCGCAGGAATCAAAGGCGATGTTGCTTCAGGCTCTCGACGGTATCCCGGGTACTGCGCTTGAAATCGTTGCGCTGAACGCAGGCGCTGCGCTCTACGCTGCCCAGCGCGCAGCGTCGATCGCTGACGGTATCGTGCTTGCCAGAGAAACTATCCGGAGCGGGGCGGCGCGCGCCAAGCTCGAGGCGATGGTTTCCCTCACCCAGAGCCTTCACGCAAGTGCCGCAGGCAGTTGAGGCAACCCACTGAAACCCTCCGATCAGGAAGCAACCGGGCGGGGCAGCGCGCCGAAATGACACAGATGCTTCAGGCTATCCTGAATACCAAGGCGCGCGAGGTCGCCGCAGGTCTTCAGGCCACTTCGCTCGCAACGATGCAACGCATGGCCGAAGAACGTCTGCGCAGCGATCGCCCGCGAGGTTTCGCGCATGCGCTCGCCGTAAGGATTGGGAAGCGGGACGCAGCGGTAATCGCCGAGATCAAGAAGGCAAGTCCCAGCAGGGGAGTACTCCGCGTTGACTTCAGCCCCCGTGAAATTGCCTGCGACTATGCGGAGAACGGCGCTACCTGCCTTTCGGTGCTCACCGACCGTGACTACTTCCAGGGCGACCCTGGGGACCTGCTGGCCGCCCGGGAGGCATGTCGGCTTCCAGTGCTGCGCAAGGACTTTGTCGTGCATCCCTGGCAGGTGTATCAGTCCTGCGCCATGGGGGCAGACTGCATCCTTTTGATCGTTGCGGCGCTCGACGATGCGGCCCTGCATCAACTCGAGGACGTCGCCGAAAGGTGCGGCCTCGATGTGCTGGTTGAAGTGCACAGCCTCGAGGAACTCGAGCGCGCGCTCCGTCTGCGCTCGAGGCTTCTCGGGATCAACAACCGCAACCTGAGTACCTTCGAGGTGAGCCTGCACACGACCCTCGCGTTGCTCACCCAGGTGCCCGGGGACAGACTGGTGGTCAGTGAATCGGGGATTCTCCAGAGGGAGGATGTGGTTTGTCTGCTCGATCGTGGCGTTTTCGGCTTTCTTGTTGGCGAGGCTTTCATGCGCGCGCAGTCGCCCGGTTTGGCACTGCGGCAACTCTTTTTCCCTCAGGCTGCGCCCCTGTGCCAACCATCACCGGGGGCTTCGAAAGCGAAAGACACCCCTGGCGGAGCCTTCGAATGATTCTTGAAAGACTGCTCCAGACGGTCGCCTTCGGGCTTGTGCTCCTCAGTGCGTTTCGAGTCCTCGGCGCGCATGCGGATAACAAGGTCTGGAGCCGCATCTCAAGCGAGGAAAACCTGGTGCTCGTGATGCGTCATGCGGAGGCCGCTGGATCCAACCCCACCTCTTTCGATGCTTCCGGCCGCTGCCGGGGCCCTCACCGGCCAGCAACCCGGTTTCCACGAGATGCTGACAACCCGGTCCGACGCGAAAGGTCAGCTGGAAGTCATCGCAAAAGTCCGTCTTTACTGAGTTGAGGGCTGTGCGGTACTGCAATCCATCGTCCGTCTCTACTGAGTTGAGGGCTGTGCGGTACTGCAATCCATCCGGCGGGCAAACCGGATCCAGCGCTGCTCTCCGTCGCCCTCGGCAAAGGACAGACGCGCTTCAGGGTGCTCGTTTTCGAGAGGCTGAACCTCGAGGCGCAGGAGTTCGTCGCGGCGGAAAACCAACACCTCCAATGGCCCGCTGTATCTGCTCAGCGACTCCTTCAGTGTTTCCTCGCTTGCTTTCAGACCCTGGATTGCCACCAGTTGATCGCCCGCAGAGATTCCGCCGCGCTGTGCTGCCGAGTGGCGCAGCACCGCTTTGACGTGCAATTCGGTGCCGCGTGCGGCGGTTTGCATCCCGAGTGTGAGGCAAGCGGGCTCGGACTTCATGCAGACGCCCACCCTGGCGAGCGCGGCTTGAAGCGGCAACTCCGAGGTGTCTTCGGTCCAGACCCGAATCCGCTCGGCGATGCGCAGGCGCGCCTGTGGATCGTGGATTCCGCACGCCTCGAGCAATAGCGGCGTAAACCCGGTTTCGCTGAGACCGGAGGCAGCAGCAGCAGGAGCTGCGCCAGGCAAGCCCTCGCCGCGACCGAAGCAACTCCAGAGCGCACGCATGACCTCATCCAGGCTTTGCCGTCCCGCAGATTCCTCGTGGATCAGGAGGTCGATGCAAAGCGCAACCAGCGCGCCCTTGGTGTAGTAGCTCAAGACCGCATTCGGCGCATTTTCATCTTGACGGTAGTACTTGATCCAGGCATCGAAGCTCGCATCCGACAAGCTTTGCACATGCCTCGAGGGCCTCGTCAGCACCTGATTGATGGTGTCCTCGAGCGACTGCAGATACGCTTTGGCGGTGATCACGCCTGCGCGAAGGAGCATGAGATCGTCGTAGTAAGACGTGAATCCCTCGAAGATCCAGAGCAACCGCGAGTAGTTTTCACGGTCTGGGTCATGGTGCACGAACGCTTGCGGTCTGATGCGCTTCACATGCCAGGCGTGGAAGTATTCGTGGCTCGCAAGTCCCAGAAACCGGCGGTAGCCCTTGGGCGCATCAGCCTGGACCTCGATGGGACTGCCGTTTGCGTCGCGGGCCAGCGTGCCTGGCACCGGTAGATCCGAGCGGCGGCACAAGAGCGCAGTGCTGTTGTGATGTTCGAGGCCGCCGTAACCGTCATCAACTGCGCTCACGAGGAAGAGATAGCGCTCGAAGGGGGCCTTGCCGTCCTTCTCGAAGAGACGGATCTGCGCCTCGCACACCCTTCGCAGGTCATGACAGAGCCGATCCGGATCGCAGCGGTGTTGCCCGGTGACCACCACATCGTGAGGGACCCCACAGGCCCAGAAGCGGTAGCGTGCAAAGGTACCCATCTCAACCGGGTGGTCTGCGAGGTCTGCGTAGTGCCGCGCGTTGTGGAGGCCAAATCCTCGCGGATCCGCGCCATCAGGTACACGCGTGAGGGTGGTTGCCACCTGCCAATTGCCGATGACCTTGAGCGGATCGGGTGCCACGAGTTCCACCTCGCAGGGAAGATGGTCGAAATCCACGATGCGAAGACAAAGGCTGGTCGGATTGAAGAAGCCATGGCGCTGGTCAAGGTGCGCTGCCCTCACCGAGCGATCCCAGGCGTAGATCTCTGCCTCGATGCAGAGCACTTCCTTTGCGGGGGTGGCTGTACCGGGTGGATGAGGCGTTGGCGGTGTAGGGTTGGCGGACTCGGCGGACTCGGCGGACTCGGCATGGCTTTCGTGGCTCCCGGGGGGCTGGGCCGGGTCGAGATCGATCTCCCAGTGCGCTTTGGCGGTCTTGCGCACCGGCAAAGGCTTCGATGTCGAAGTCGGCCACGCGCTGAGCCTGAGCACATGCCGTGCGAAATCCCGGATCATGTAGCTCCCCTGAATCCATGCGGGTAGCGACACCACCAGGCGTCGCTGATCGAGGATCTCCCCTGAAATCAGGACTTCAACGCGAAACAGGTGAGCCGCAGGATCGAAGGGCTGGATGCGGTAGCGGATCGGCATGGTCGAGGTACCGGGCAGCGGGCGGTAGCGTATCGGCATGGTGGTGACGGCAGGCAGCGGGCGGTAGCGTATCGGCCGGGAAACGCTGGCAGCGCGATCCGGCGTTGCCGGCGCCCGGCCGCCTCGGGGCCGGGATGTGCCACCCGAAAGCGCTACCGGCGCAGATCCACGACAAGGCGCCCGCGAACCTCTCCGGCAAGGATGCGGGGGGCTTCCGACAGGCAATCGTCGAGGCCGATTTCGGTGGTGATGGTTGCAAGGTGATCGCGACGCAGTTCCAGGGCGAGCGCCTCCCAGGCACGCTTCCTGAGTGCGAGTGGCGCCATCACCGAGTCAACACCCTCGAGCCTCACGTTGCGCAGGATGAACGGGGCCACCGTTGTCGGAAGGTCCATGCCGCCGGCGAGGCCGCAGGCAGCCACGGTTGCGCCGTAACGGCACTGCGCAAGCGCATTCGCCAGGGTGGTGGA
>VGHO01000094.1 GCA_016868175.1 Betaproteobacteria bacterium | reverse complement strand
CCGCAGCCAGCCCAGCAGCAGCCAGCAAAGTGTCGCGGGAACCCTCGGCCGGGACCGGCCAAGCGGGTCGTGCACCGGGCGCGGAAGACTTTGTGCTCGATTGCGACTGGAGCGCACTTGCGCAGCGGGTCGCGTGTTCGGGTTTCACAAGGCAGTTTCTCGAGCAAAGCGAGTTGCTCGCGATCGAGGGACTTCACATCAGGGTCCGGGTGCCGATCCGGCCACTTGCCGAAGCCGCAACCCTCAACAAGGTCCGCGACCTTCTTTCGGCGCACTTCGGGCTTCGGCTGCGTATCTCGGCCGAGGTGGGCGCGGTGAGCCAGGAAACCGCGTCGGCAAAACAGGAGATCAAGCGGGAACTCGATCATCAGGAGGCTCTGGAAGGACTGCAGCGCGATCCTTTCGTGCGGGTGATGATCGACGAGCTCGGTGCCGAGATCGTCCCCGAATCAGTCAAACCGCGTCAGGTTGAGGACAGGGCCTAGAATCGGTGCGTGGGAAATGCGAAGCTGAAAGGAGCTGGGCATGATGAAGGCTCAACTGGCGGGGCTGATGAAGCAGGCCCAGCAAATGCAGGACAACATGAAGCGGGCGCAGGAGCAACTCGCTTCGGTCGAGGTGGAGGGTCAATCAGGCGCCGGCCTCGTGAAGGTGGTGGTAACGGCGCGCAACGAGGTGCGCCGCATCCATATCGATCCCTCGCTTCTGGCCGACGATCGTGACATGCTCGAGGACCTCATCGTGGCTGCGCTCAACGACGGTCTGCGCAAGGCCGACGAGACCTCGCAGGCGCACATGTCGAAGTTCACTGCGGGTCTGCCGCTTCCGCCCGGCTTCAAGATGCCGTTCTGAGGCGAGTGCGGCCGGTCTGCGGTGTCGCCAACGCTCGAAGCGCTCGTCGCCGCCTTGCGACGCCTGCCCGGTGTTGGCCCGAAGTCTGCGCAACGCCACGCCTTTTACCTTCTGCAGCACGACAGGGAGGGCGCCTCGATGCTTGCGAGGGCGCTCGAGGAGGCACTGCGGCGGGTTCAGCACTGCGAGCGGTGCAACACCTTCTCGGAAAGCCCGCTTTGCGATACCTGCGCATCATCGCGGCGCGATCCCGGCGTTCTTTGCGTGGTCGAGACGCCGGCCGATCAACTCGTGGTGGAGCAGACGCTCAGCTACTCGGGTCTCTATTTCGTTCTGATGGGGCGGATTTCCCCGCTCGATGGCGTGGGGCCCAAGGAACTGCACCTCGATCGGCTGATGCTGCGCGCCTGCGACGGGGTGGTCGAAGAGGTGATCCTCGCCACGAATTTCACCGCAGAGGGGGAGGCTACCGCGCACTATCTGGGTACTGCACTCAAGCGGCGCGGACTCCGGGTCTCGAGGCTTGCCCGGGGAGTACCCGCAGGCAGCGAAATCGAGTATGTCGACGCCAGCACGATCGCGCACGCACTGCGTGATCGCCGCGGACTTTCCGGGAGCTCCGAGGGCTGAAGCCTCGTTTCGGCCCGCTGGGCTAAAATCGAAAGTCCGTTGCGGTCTGCCTGGGCTCGTCCGCAAGGGCACCGCAGGCTTTTCACGCCTCCGCACCGGGCGCGGAGCGTGTGACCGGCGCAGTAGGCGTGACGGGCGCAGAAGGTGTGCAGGGCACAGCCCTCGGCCAGGAATCCCGGCACCGGAATCCTGTCGAGCCATCGACTCGCGCCTCCAAGCGTGCCGGCCCCTTCGCACGCGGCCCCAACCCCACCAACCCCCTCACGTCCCGCCTGTGACTTCAAACGTGCCTTCAGCCCGATCGGCGCCCGCCGACCCCCTGCTGCCCGAGCATCCGGCCGCAGTGCTTGCGCTTGCCAACGGCTGCATATTTCACGGATACGCGATCGGTGCCGCAGGGTCGAGCGTGGGCGAAGTGGTGTTCAACACTGCAATCACGGGCTACCAGGAGATCCTCAGCGATCCGAGTTATGCCCAGCAGATCGTCACGCTCAGCTATCCGCACATCGGCAACGTCGGGGTAAACCCCGAGGATGAGGAGTCGGCAGGGGTGGCCGCTGCCGGCCTCATTGTGCGCGAGGTGCCGCGGGCGCCTTCGAACTGGCGCTCCGGTCAAACGCTGCAGGCCTACCTGCTCGAGCGCGGCATCTGCGCACTGGCGGGCATCGATACCCGGAAACTTACCCGCATACTCCGTAGCGAGGGCGCGCAGCCGGGGTGCATCGTGGCGCTCGCCCGGGGCGAGACCAACGATCCCGAAGCGCTTGCGCAGCGCGCGCTCCTCGAGGCACGCGCCTTTCCCGGCATGAGCGGGCTGGATCTTGCGCGGGTCGTATCCACCCCCTGGGCCTACGCTTTCGACCAGGGAAGCTGGCAGCGCGAGGCGCGGCAACCTGCCTTCGTGCCGGTGCCGCTGGAAAGGACTCCCGAGTCCAGGGGCCAGCACGCCGATGTGGGGCTCAGGGGTCTGGAAGCTGCGCGGGAGGCCAACCGTCCGCAAGCTGCTGCAGCGGGAACTCTTCCCGGAAGCCCGCCAGGCCGCTTGCGGGTGGCGGTGCTCGATTTCGGTGTGAAGCGCAACATCCTGCGCATGCTGGTGGATCGCGGCTGCGAGGTGCGGGTGTTTCCTGCGCAAACGCCGGCTTCAGCGATCCTCGGCGACCATCCCGACGGGGTCCTGCTCACCAACGGCCCCGGCGACCCCGAGCCCTGCCACTACGCGATCGAGGCTGCCCGCGGGTTGATGGCGCGCGGTATTCCGCTGTTCGGAATCTGTCTGGGACACCAGATCCTTGGACTGGCTTCCGGCGCACGCACGCTCAAGATGAAGTTCGGGCATCACGGCGCCAACCATCCGGTGAAGGATCTGCAAACGGGTGCGGTGATGATCACCAGCCAGAACCATGGCTTTGCGATCGACCCGGAAAGCCTGCCCCCGCATCTCACGGTCACCCATGTTTCGCTCTTCGACGGATCGATCCAGGGCGTGGCGCGCAGCGATTGTCCGGCCTTCGGCTTCCAGGGGCATCCCGAGGCAAGCCCTGGTCCGCACGACCTGGCGCCGCTTTTCGACCGCTTCATCGCAGCGATGCGGCAGCACCGCGCTGCACCGCCAACCATGTTCTGAGACCCAGAGTGCCACGCCGCAGCGACATTGCAAGGATCCTGATCATCGGGGCCGGCCCGATCATCATCGGTCAGGCCTGCGAGTTCGACTACGCGGGGGCGCAGGCCTGCAAGGCGCTCAAGGAGGAGGGCTTCGAGGTAATCCTGGTCAACAGCAATCCGGCCACGATCATGACCGACCCCGGGATGGCCGACGTGACCTACATCGAGCCGGTCACCTGGCAGGTCCTTGAGCGGATCATCGCCAAGGAGCGGCCCGACGCAGTGCTTCCCACCATGGGCGGGCAGACTGCGCTCAACTGCGCGCTCGCGTTGCATCAGAAGGGGATCCTCGAGCGCTTCGGATGCGAACTGATCGGTGCCTCGCCCCAGGCGATCGAGAAGGCCGAAGACCGCCAGAAGTTCAAGCTGGCGATGCAGGGCATCGGTCTGGGCTCGGCACGATCCGGCATTGCGCACAATCTTGATGAGGCTCAGACGGTGCAGGCCACGATCGGCTACCCGGTGATCATCCGGCCAAGCTTCACCCTTGGAGGCACGGGCGGCGGCATCGCCTACAACCAGCAGGAATTCCTCGACATCTGCCGCCGTGGGCTCGACCTTTCGCCCACCCGTGAACTTCTCATCGAGGAGAGCCTGATCGGTTGGAAAGAGTTCGAGATGGAGGTGGTGCGCGACCGGAAGGACAACTGCATCATCGTCTGTTCGATCGAGAATCTCGACCCGATGGGTATCCACACGGGCGACTCGATCACGGTGGCACCGGCGCAGACGCTCACCGACAAGGAATACCAGATCATGCGCAACGCCTCGCTCGCGGTGCTGCGCGAGGTCGGGGTGGATACTGGGGGCTCCAACGTGCAGTTTGCGATCGATCCTGCCAACGGCAGGATGATCGTGATCGAGATGAATCCCCGGGTGTCGCGCTCTTCGGCGCTTGCCTCGAAGGCCACCGGCTTTCCGATTGCCAAGGTGGCCGCAAAGCTCGCGGTGGGCTACACGCTCGACGAGCTGCGCAACGACATCACCGGAGGCCTCACGCCCGCCTCCTTCGAGCCCTCGATCGACTATGTGGTCACCAAGGTCCCCCGCTTTGCCTTCGAGAAGTTTCCGCAGGCCGACTCGCGCCTCACCACCCAGATGAAGTCGGTGGGCGAGGTGATGGCGATCGGACGCAGTTTTCAGGAGTCGCTGCAGAAGGCCTTGCGTGGGCTCGAGACTGGAATCGACGGCTTCGATGAGCGCTCGGCCGACGAAGACGAGATCACCCGCGAGCTCGGCGAACCCGGGCCCGAGCGGTTGCTCTTCGTGGCCGATGCCTTCCGGATCGGTCTGTCGATCGACGAGGTTCACGACGAGACCGGTATCGACCCGTGGTTCCTCGCGCCGATTGCCGAGATCGTGGCCACCGAGAAAAGGCTTTCGGCCCGCACACCCGAATCGCTCAGCCGCAGGCAATGGCAGGACCTGAAGGCGATGGGCTTTTCGGACCGCCGTATTGCGAGGCTCACCGCAAGCAGCGCCCACGAGGTGCGCGCTCTGCGCTGGGCGCATGGCGTCCGTGGTTCCTCTGTCCGTTTGCCGAGACCGTGGCCACCGAGAAAAGGCTTTCGGCCCGCACACCCGAATCGCTCAGCCGCAGGCAATGGCAGGACCTCAAGGCGATGGGCTTTTCGGACCGCCGTATTGCGAGGCTCACCGCAAGCAGCGCCCACGAGGTGCGCGCTCTGCGCTGGGCGCATGGCGTGCGCCCGGTCTACAAGCGGGTGGATACCTGTGCAGCCGAGTTTGCAACCCACACCGCCTACATGTACTCCACCTACGAGGAAGAGTGCGAGGCTGCGCCGACCGACCGTGCCAAGATCATGGTGCTTGGCGGCGGGCCGAACCGGATCGGTCAGGGCATCGAGTTCGACTATTGCTGCGTCCACGCTGCCTCGGCGCTGCGCGAAGACGGCTTCGAGACGATCATGGTGAACTGCAACCCTGAAACCGTGTCCACCGACTACGACACCTCCGATCGGCTCTACTTCGAGCCGCTCACCCTCGAGGATGTGCTCGAGATCGTTGCGCTGGAGAATCCGCGCGGAGTCATCGTGCAATACGGGGGTCAGACGCCGCTTCGACTCGCGCTCGATCTCGAGCGCCACGGCGTTCCGATCATCGGTACCTCACCCGAGTCCATCGACATTGCCGAGGATCGCGAACGCTTCCAGCGACTCCTGCGCGAACTCGGTCTGCTGCAGCCTCCCAACCGCACTGCGCGTACCGAGACGGAGGCGATGCGGCTTGCGGCAGACATCGGCTATCCGCTCGTGGTGCGGCCGAGCTATGTGCTCGGCGGCCGCGCCATGGAGATCGTGCACGAGCCAAGGCAGCTCGAGCGCTACATGCGCGAGGCGGTAAAGGTGTCCAACGATTCACCGGTGCTGCTCGATCGCTTTCTCAACGACGCGATCGAAGTCGACGTGGACTGCATTTGCGACGGCGAATCGGTCTTCATCGGCGGCGTGATGGAGCATATCGAGCAGGCCGGCGTGCACTCGGGGGATTCGGCGTGTTCGCTGCCGCCGCATTCCCTCTCGGAGGCGATCGTCAGTGAACTCAAGCGCCAGAGTGCGGCGCTGGCGCACGCGCTGAAGGTTGTGGGTCTGATGAACGTGCAATTTGCGATCCAGGTCCACGATGGGCCTGCGCACCGCGTGTATGTGCTCGAGGTCAATCCGCGGGCCTCGCGCACCGTGCCTTTTGTCTCGAAGGCCACAGGATTGCCACTTGCAAGGATCGCGGCGCGCGTGATGGCCGGACGATCGCTTGCGCAGCAGGGAATCCTCCGCGAAGTAATCCCTCCGTACTACGCGGTGAAGGAGGCAGTCTTTCCCTTTGTGAAGTTTCCGGGCGTCGACATCCTGCTCGGGCCCGAGATGAAGTCGACGGGCGAAGTGATGGGCGTGGGTGCGAGCTTCGGCGAAGCCTTTGTGAAATCGCAGCTTGGGGCGGGCACGCACCTCCCCGAAACGGGTACTGCGTTCATCTCGGTGCGCAACAGCGACAAGGCGCGTGCCGTCGACGTCGCGCGCGGACTGCAGCAACTCGGCTTTCGACTGCTTGCCACGCGCGGGACTGCACGAGCCCTGCGCGACGCGGGTATTCCGGTGCATACGGTGAACAAGGTTCAGGACGGCCGGCCGAACGTGGTTGACCTGATCAAGAACGGCGAGATCGATCTCGTGGTGAACACGGTGGAGGAAAAGCCCAACGCAATCTCCGACTCCCGCTCGATCCGCACCACAGCCTTGTCGCAACGTGTTACTGTTTTCACCACCATCGCCGGTGCTGGAGCGGCCGTGGAAGGGATCCGGCAGTTGCGTCAGATCGAGGTATATGCGCTTCAGGCGCTGCACGCCGATCTCTTCGAGCGCGCTTCCGGGCCTCCGCGCCGCGACTAGCGGCGGGATCGTTACCGCAAGAGCCCAGTCTTTCGGGAAGGAGAATCCATGCCAACCGTACCGCTCACTGTCCATGGCGCTGAACTGCTTCGCGAGGAACTCTACCGACTCAAGCACATCGACCGACCGGCCGTGATCACTGCGATCGCCGAGGCGAGGGCGCAGGGCGATCTTTCGGAGAATGCCGAATACGATGCGGCGCGCGAGCGCCAGGGTTTCATCGAGGGGCGGATTGCCGAACTCGAGGCCAAGCTCTCCAACGCGCAGATCATCGACCCCACAAAGCTCGATGCCGACGGCCGGGTGGTGTTTGGCGCCACCGTGGAACTCGAGGATGCGGAATCAGGGCACCCGGTGGCCTACCAGATCGTGGGCGAAGACGAGGCCGACATCCGCAAGGGCAAGATTTCGGTGTCCTCGCCGATTGCGCGCGCACTCATCGGAAAGTACGAGGGCGACACGGTGGAGGTTCAGGCTCCCGCCGGGGTGCATGCCTACGAAATCCTCGCTGTGCGCTATGGCTGAGCTCTCACGCGGTGGCGCTCGGCCGGTAGAGCACCAGAAGCTTGCCGATTGCCTGCACCGGTGCGCAGCCGAGTTGCTCGCAAAGCGCTTCCAGAATCAGCTGGCGCTCCGCGCGATCCTCACCGAGTACCCGCACCTTGATCAATTGATGGGCACGGATCGCCGATTCCGCCTCCCGCAGGACCGCGTCGTTGAGGCCTTCACGCCCCACCATCACCACAGCCTGCAAAGGGTGCGCTGCGGCGCGCAACGCCCTGCGTTCGGCCGGCGTGAGGACCAGCGCAAGCGGCAAGCGCTCCTCGGGCGGTCGGCTCTGCGCGATCTGCGCTGCAACGCCACGCGCGTTGGCACGTCGGCCTTCGACCGTCTCTGCGCGATTGCCTGCGTCCTTCTTCACGCCTGCGCGCGAACCCCGCACCAGCGGTTTGCGTTGCGGGACCGCAGCCTTTGGGCCCCTGGTGCCGGCGGCTGCAGCTTTCGGTGCTCCTGCGTTTCTTGCGCCCCTGGCGCTGGAGGCCGCAGCCTTCGGTGCACCTGCGTTTCTTGCGCCCAACGGCCCCGCTTTGGTCGGGCCGGCCCGGGACGGCCTGGACGATGCGGCTTCAGGGCGGCGAGCGGGTTGAACTTTCCTCATCGTTACGGATTGTAGAGGGCAGCGCCGGCGGGTTCCCTGCATTCCGGGATCAACCCCAACCCCAACCCATGCTTCGGGACCCGTCTGCGAGAACCATGCGCAACAGCCATCAACGCACCCTGGTAACCGGCGGCGCCGGTTTTCTTGGTTCGCACCTGTGCGAGCGGCTCCTTGCCGCCGGCGAGGATGTGCTCTGCGTCGACAACTACTTCACAGGGACCAAGGCCAACATCGCCCACCTCCTTGCGGACCCGCACTTTGAGTTGATGCGCCACGACGTGACCTTTCCGCTCTACGTGGAAGTGGATCGCATCTACAACCTGGCCTGTCCGGCGTCGCCTGTGCACTACCAGCATGATCCGGTGCAAACGACCAAGACCAGCGTGCATGGCGCAATCAACATGCTGGGCCTGGCCAAGCGGGTGAAGGCGCGCATCCTGCAGGCTTCCACGAGCGAGGTCTACGGCGACCCCGAGGTGCATCCCCAGCCGGAATCGTATTGGGGGCGGGTGAATCCGGTTGGATTGCGCAGCTGCTACGACGAGGGCAAGCGCTGCGCCGAGACGCTCTTCTTCGACTACTGGCGCCAGCACCGGTTGCAGATCAAGGTGGTGCGTATCTTCAACACCTACGGTCCGCGCATGCATCCCAACGACGGTCGGGTGGTGAGCAACTTCATTGTCCAGGCGCTTCGCGGCGAAGACCTCACCCTCTTCGGTGATGGAAGCCAGACCCGAAGTTTCTGCTATGTCGACGATCTGATCGAGGCGATGCTGCGTGTGATGCAAACGCCAGCCGACTTCACCGGCCCGATCAACATCGGTAATCCCGGGGAGTTCACCATGCTCGAACTCGCCGAGATGGTCCTGAGGCTCACCGGCTCCCGCAGCCGGATCGCCTTCAAGCCGCTCCCCTCCGACGACCCTCGCCAGCGCCGCCCCGACATCAGCCTTGCGCAGTCGGCGATCGCCTGGGAGCCGCAGATTCCCCTCGAGGACGGACTGGCGCGAACCATCGACTACTTCCGCAAACTGCTTGGCGGGGCATGATCCCGGCCCAACCATTCGGGGCGCGCGATCGGTGAAGCCATCATGGCAGGCAAACCACGCTTCAACGCCAACTGGATGCAGCGGCATCTCAACGATCCCTATGTGCGCAAGGCGCAGCAACTGGGCTATCGCTCGCGGGCCGCGTTCAAGCTTGCCGAGATCGACGATCAGGACAAGCTGATCCGCCCCGGCATGTGCATCGTCGAGCTGGGTGCTGCGCCGGGTTCCTGGACGCAGGTGGTGTGTGAGCGACTGGGGCGCTTCGAGGGGCGGGTGCGCGGTCGGATCATCGCGGTCGACATGCTCCCGATGGAAGCGCTCGAGGGTGTGGAGTTCATGCTCGGTGACTTTCGCGAGGAGCATGTGATCGAAAAACTCGAGCAGATGCTCGCCAGGCGGCCCTGTGACCTTGTGATTTCGGATATGGCCCCCAACCTCAGCGGGGTGGGGTCGGCCGATGCGGCGAGGATGGCTGATCTGGTCGATCTGGCGCTGCTGTTTGCCAGAGAGCAGTTGCGAACTGGCGGTTGCCTGCTTGTGAAGAGTTTTCAGGGTACGGGGTTCAGTCAGCAGGTCGAGGCCTTCAAGAGGAGCTTTCGCCGGGTGCATATCCGCAAGCCGAAAGCGAGCCGCGAGGAGTCGGCGGAAACCTATCTGCTGGGCAAGGGACTGATTGCGGGGCAGAGGGTGCCTGCTGCGGTGGGATCCGGTACCCGCACAGGTCCCCTTGGCCACACAGCGCGGGCGAGGAGTACCTGCGTCGTACGTGGTTGACTGTCGCGGACCCCACTTGGGCGAAGGTCATCCGGATTTCCGTACACTGCACACGTCAGAAAAGGAGTAGCACACTTGAACAATGTCTTTTCCAAGGCTGCAATCTGGTTGGTGATCGCCCTTGTGCTCTTCACGGTTTTCAAGCAGTTCGACAACCGTAGTCCCGCCTCTGGAAACGTGGTGCCCTACTCGGAGTTTCTCGACGACGTGCGCAACGGCCGGATCAAGAGCGCGATGATCAGCGACGCCGGCGGCACTGCAGAAATCTCCGCAGTCACCGTCGATGACCGCCGCGTGCGCACCACCGGCACCTACATGGACCGTGGACTCGTTGCCGACCTGATCAATTACGGGGTCAAGTTCGACGTGAAGCCCCGGGAGGAGCAGTCCTT
>VGHO01000093.1 GCA_016868175.1 Betaproteobacteria bacterium | reverse complement strand
CTCAACGCTCTGCCCGGCAACCTTCGCCGATTCAAGTGCGTCGATCACTGCATTTGCGCAGGCGATCGAAAACCCGCTCAGCGCTGCGGGCCAGGTGGGTCGCGGGCGATCGATCGCAACCGACAAGAGGAGCGCCATCCCCGGTTCGCCGAACCAGACGCGCTGGCGTCGTCCGCGACCCGCATGCTGCTCGCGCGCTGCAAGCGCCGAAACCCGAAACGGTGCCGCGCCGGCATCGCCAAAGGCTGCCACCGGCGTAGGATCCGCAACCACCGTCCACGGACGCCTCAGGAGGCGCTCGTTCGTTGAATCCACAAGGTCGCACCACTCCACCTCGACCGCCTCGATCATTGGCCGACGATCACCCTCAGTCAGTAAAGGCAGAACCGCTGCGCTCGGCCCACACAAGGGTCCACGCTGGAGGTGACGCACTGGCGGCAACCATGAGAATGCCCATCACCGGATCATAGACCCTCGCCGGGGGTCACACGCTAGGGGTCACGCGCCGGGGGTCACGACACCGGGGGTCACGCGCCACCGAATCTGCTTCGGCAGCGCGGATTGTCCGGTAGATTCTGAGGATGAGTCCTGGCAAGCGAGCATCCCGGGTTTCGTCGCGTGCAGTCGGCGGCAGCCGATTGCTGTGGGTGCTCTGGCTGATCTGGATCGCAGCCATCGTTTACGGCTCGCTTTGGCCATGGCAAGCCTGGCGCGACCACGGACTGGCACCGTGGGCCTTTCTTGCCGACCCCTGGCCGCGCTACTGGACCTGGTTCGACATCTTCAGCAACGTCTTTCTTTACCTGCCCTTCGGTCTGCTGCTCGCGAGCAACCTGCGCGGGGCCGCCTGGCTGGTGGTCCTCGCGAGCACCCTGACGGGCGCCTCACTTTCCGGGCTTGTCGAAGCGGCGCAAAGCTACCTCCCGCAGCGCATCCCCTCCCTGCTCGACTGCGCCACAAACACGCTGGGTTCAGCGCTTGGCGCGCTGCTTGCGATCCTGGTGCGGAGCCCCTGGGCGCAGCTGCAAGGCGCAGTCCGCGGATGGTGGAAAGACGATGCCACGATTCCAGCGGCACTGATCGTGGGGTGGGTGGCACTCCAGGTCTTCTGGTTTCTTGCGCAGTCCGGACTGACAGGCCTCGCAGCACCCCCCTCCTTCGCAGGTTCCGCATCGACGTTCAGCCCGGCTTCAACGCCAGCCTGGCGAATGCTCGAATCCGCGATCCTTTCGCTGCTGATCATGCATGCGGCCGCGCGAGCGGCCGTCCGCTGGGCGGCGCTCGTTGCGCTGCAGTGCCTGCTCGGCCTGTTGCTGCTCGAGCAGCTTTTCCTGCGCTCTGCCGCCTCGATCCAGGCCGACGACACAACCCTTCGAGCGCTCTGGATGATCATCGTGGCCTGGTGGATCGTCCTCGCTGCCTTGCTGGGAGGGCTGAGCCTGCTCAACCCGGCTGCGCGCATCTGGCTCGGCTTTGCCCTTGCGTGCCTCTGGCCCCTTCGCTCCCTGCTCAGGCTTTCCGCCGACCTGACGGCTTCGATCGCGGTCGAACCCGGCCTCGGGCCGGGGCTTGGCCCTTCGCCGGCTGAGCCCGACGGACTCCTCGGTGTATTCCTTGCGCTCGAGCGCATCCTTCGGCATTTTCCAACGGCGACCGACGCCACGCCGGCGCCAGGCGTCGATGCGGCGATCGCCTTGATCTTCGGAAACGCGGTGCTTGCTGCGGAAACGCTCAGCACCTCACCCGTCCTTGGCAGACCCTGGCAGCATTTCGACGCGGTCGTTCTCGCAGCCGACCAGACCTGGCGTTGGATTACGCTTGCCTGGTTCCTCGTTGCGCTGGCGCGCGGGTCGCACCACGCAAGCCGACCCCCCCGACCCCGCCGACCGCAGTAAAGCTGCGGCCACGCGAGCCAGGCCACACCTCCACCCTGCAGAGCGGCTGGATTCCTGAAGTTCAGCGCGGCACCCGATCCGCCTTACACCCTCGCACCTATAATCGGACCCCGAAGGCAGCAACGCCACTGCCCGAGAGCGTCGTTCAGACCGGCACAGGGTCAGCGCACTCACTGCCCAGCGCCCACTGCACCGAAAGCGCCCACTGCACCGAAAGCGCCCGCCGCACCGAAAGCACACACCGCACCGAAAGCACCCCTCGCACCTCCGAAGAATCCGCATGCAGCCTGATCCCTACTACAGCAGACACGTCTTTTTTTGCCTCAATCAGCGTGCTGAGGGTCGGGAGTGCTGTGCGGCCCAGGGCGCCGAGGCCCTGCAGCAATACGCCAAGCAGAGGGTTCAGGCGCTCGGTCTCAGCGGCCGCGGTTCGATCCGGATCAACAAGGCCGGTTGCCTCGACCGATGCGAACTCGGCCCGGTGTTCGTGGTCTATCCCGAGGGCGTGTGGTACACCGCAGTGGACGAAGACGACGTGGAGGAAATCATCCAGTCGCATCTGATCAAGGGGCGCGTGGTCGAGCGGCTGGTGTTGAGGGAGGCTGCGTAACAGCCTCGAGACCGGAGCGTGAATCCGCACACCCAGATCAGGTTCATGGAGGGTCCGGCCGGACTCATCGAACTCGCTATCGATCTGCCGCCCGGCGCGGGAATGGGTGCGGGGTTGGGGTTGATTGCGCATCCGCATCCGCTGCACGGCGGCAACAACAACAACAAGGTTGTGCAAACCATCGCGCGTGCCTTGCGCGATCTGGGACTGCAGACCTGGAGGCCCAATTTCCGCGGTGTTGGCCAATCGCAGGGCGCCTACGATGTGGGTAACGGCGAGACAAGCGACTTGCTCGCGTTGCTCACGATGGCAGCGAAGATCCTTCCCGGCCTGGGTACGCCGCAACGGCCTCTGGTGCTCGCAGGGTTCTCCTTCGGAAGTTTCGTGGCGGCCAAGGTTGCGCAGAGCCTTCGCGAGCAAGGCCAGCCGCCCGCCCGACTCCTTCTGGTGGGACCCGCAGCGTCGCGGTTTCCAATGCCCGAGGTGGCTTCCGATACGCTCGTCATCCACGGTGAGGCCGACGAGGTGGTGCCTCTTGCCGACGTGATGGACTGGGCGCGGCCGTTTGGACTTCCGGTGCTGGTGTTCCCCAACACCTCGCACTTCTTTCATGGGCAACTTGGCTTGCTCAAGCAGCGCATTCAGTACGGCTTGGGCCCACTCGCGCCGCGCGCGGCGCCGAGCGCCTGAGCCCACTGCACGGATCTCACCAACATGGATGCAACGCGGCTCCTCAAACTGCAGACCAACTCCGCCCACGACTGGATCGACGGGGTTGCGGCAGCTTGTGCGCTCCTGTTGTTGACGTGGATGCTTTGGGTGCCTTGCTCGGCAGGTCAGTCCTCTGCGCTGGCAGCTTCGCAGCCCTCGATCGCGGCCAAGTCCTGGCTGCTCTACGACGTCAACGCCCAGCAGGTGCTTGCCGCCCATGAGCCCGACAGGCCGATGGACCCAGCCTCGCTCACCAAGCTGATGACCGCATACCTGAGTTTTGCAGCGCTGAAAGAGGAGCGGATCAAGCTCGATCAGCGCCCGGCGGTTTCGCAGCGCGCCTGGAAGGCGATCGGCTCACGCATGTTCGTGGACCCGGGCAAACCAGCCACGGTTGACGAACTGCTCAAGGGAATGATCGTGCAGTCCGGCAACGACGCGTCGATCGTGCTTGCGGAGGCAATTTCGGGCACCGAAGAAGGCTTTGCGCAGCTGATGAACCGGGAGGCGCAGAAGATGGGTCTGCGCAACACCCAATACCGCAACGCCACCGGGCTACCCGACTCGCAGCACTACAGCAGTGCAAGCGACCTCGCGATCCTTGCAAGCCGGCTTATCCGCGACTTTCCCGACCGTTATCCGCTCTATTCGATGCGCGAGTACGCCTACAACAACATTCGACAGCCCAATCGGAACCGGCTCCTTGGCATCGACCCGAGCGTCGACGGACTGAAGACCGGACATACCGACGCAGCCGGCTGGTGCCTCGTGGCCTCGAGCCGGCGCAAGGACAGCACCGGCCAGAGCGAACGCCGGCTGATCTCGATCATCCTCGGTGCGGCCTCCGAGTCGGCGCGTGTCGTGGAATCGCAGAAATTGCTCAACTGGGGGTTTCAGAACACCGACGCGGTCACGCTGCACCCCGCAGGCAAGGCAGTGGCGCAATACAAGCTGCGACGCGGCGCTGAGGCCGAAATCGCCGCTGGCTTCGAGGGGGCGCTCACTGTGGTGGTTCCCAAGGGCTCGGGTGATCGACTGCAGACCGATCTGGTTCGCATCGACCCCCTGGTCGCACCAATCGCCAAGGGTCAACGCATCGGCACAGCACGCATCAGCCTCGACGGCCAGCCCGTCTCCGAAGTACCCCTCTTGGCGCTCAGCACCGTGGCCGCAGCGGGCTGGTTCGGGCGCGCCTGGGACACTGTGTTGCAATGGGCGGGATTCTGAGGTAGTACGGTGCAGGGCCATTGACAAGCGCCAGGGATAAACATGCAGGACGATTCTCCGCCTGACCCCGAAACCTGGGTCTTTCTCAACGGCACCTTCATGCCCCTCCGGGAGGCAAAGGTACCGGTCCTCGACCGTGGTTTCATTTTCGGCGACGGCATCTACGAAGTTGTCCCAGCCTATGCCGGAAGGCCCTTTCGATGGGCCGAGCATCTGGCGCGACTCAAGCGCAGCCTTGCCCGGATCCGCATCGCCAACCCTCTGAGCGACCAGGCCTGGCTCGAACTCGTGCGTGCGCTGATCGCCCGGCACAGCTGGCGGGATCAGTTTGTGTACCTGCACATCACCCGCGGCGTGGCCAAACGGGATCATGCGTTTCCGAAGGACGCAAGCCCCACTGTCTTTGCGATGAGTTCCGAACTGCTGCCGGTTCCCGCTGTCCAGCGCGAGGAGGGTGTTGCGGCTGTCAGCCTCGACGACGTCCGCTGGTTGCAGTGCGACATCAAGTCGATCTCGTTGCTGGGCAATGTTCTTGCCCGACAGGCGGCAGTCGATGGCGGCGCAGTCGAGTGCATCCAGTTCCGCGACGGCGTAATGACCGAGGGCTCCTCCAGCAACATCTGGGTGGTGAAGGACGAGACCGTGACAGGCGCCCCGCTCGATCATCGCATTCTGGAAGGGATCCGCGTTGGGCTCATCGAGTCCCTTTGCGCAGCGTGCGGACTCACCTTTCGCACCTCGGCACTTTCACGGCAAGAGGTTGCCTGCGCCAACGAGTTGCTGTTGAGTTCGGCCACCAAGGAAATTCTGCCGATCACAAGGCTCGACGGCCACCCCGTCGGCTCGGGTCGGCCCGGACCGGTCTATGCACGTCTCTACCAGGCTTACCAGGACGCAATCGCGGCTGCATGAGCCGGCTGCGGATGTGCGGGACGTGCGCCGACTTGCGCCCTCCGAACACAGATGACCCCCGACCAAAGCCTGCTGCGGTTTCCTTGCGCCTTTCCGGTCAAGATCATGGGCCGTAACGATCCCAGGCTGCGCGAGCAGATCATCGCGGTACTCTGCGCCCATGCGCCAGACTTCGACCCCGCGATGCTGCAGGCGCGCAGTTCACGGCATGCCAACTACCTTGGGCTCACGGCCACCATCGAGGCGCAGTCGCGCGAACAGCTCGACGCCCTTTACCAGGCGCTTTGCGCGCACCCCCTGGTGAAGATGGTGCTTTGAGGCACGCTCCCACCCTGTCCTGTGATTGATGTCAAAGCTGAACACCGCCCCGGTCGCAGGCGCAGCGCAACCCTCGACGTCGGCGGGCGATCCCGGCAGAGCCCGATTGCTCTGGCTGGGCCACCAGGACTATTTGCGCTGTCTCGAGCAGATGCGCGCCTTTACTGCGGGGCGCAGTCGCCGCACCCAGGACGAGATATGGCTCCTCGAACACAACGCAGTCTTCACCCTCGGAATGGGGGCCGACTCCCGGCATGTGCTCGATCCGGACCAAATCCCGGTGATCCCGACCGAGCGCGGTGGGCAAGCGACTTACCATGGCCCTGGGCAAGTGGTGGCCTATGTGCTTGTGGATCTTGTGCGCCGAGGGCTGCTGGTGCGCGAGCTGGTGCGGGTCCTCGAAGAAGCCTGCATCGCCTGTCTTTCGGCGTACGGCATCCACGCCGAAAGGCGCGACCGCGCTCCGGGTGTGTATGTGCGAACAGGCCTGCAGGCGGGAAGCAAGATCGCAGCGCTCGGGCTGAAGGTACGTCGCGGCTGCAGCTACCACGGGATCGCGCTCAATGTGGCGATGGACCTCGAGCCGTATCAGCGGATCCACCCCTGCGGTGTTCCGAAGCTTGCCGTCACCGACATGCGCAATTGCCTGGGTGCCGGCCCCGCAATCGAGGAGGCAGGAAGGTCGCTCGGGGAAAGGATCGCCGACCGACTCGACCAGGCGCAGAGAGGCAAAGCCGAAGCCCTCCCTGGGACACTGCGGTGAGGGCAAAGCGTCACAGGCTATCCTCACGGTTTGCCGAGTATTCATGACCACTGCATTGGCCCGATCGCATGCATCCTGCCGTTATCAAGCAACCCACCGCGCTCCTGGGAGAGCCGCCGCAAGGTTTGGCTCAAGCCGAGCCTTTCGAGCCTTTCGATCCTGCCCGGGCTGACCTTCCTCGAAACGGCGGACCACAGCTCCGGCAAAGAGGTGCGGCCAAGACCGCGAAGATCCCGATCAAGATCGTGCGCGATGCGCCTGCGCTCCCAAAACCCGACTGGATCCGGGTGAAAGCTCCCGCTCACGGGTCGCGCTTTTTCGAGATCAAGCGCATTCTCCGCGAAAAGCAACTCCACACCGTTTGCGAGGAGGCTTCCTGCCCAAACATCGGTGAGTGTTTTGGCAAGGGGACCGCCACCTTCATGATCATGGGCGATCGGTGCACGCGGCGATGCCCCTTCTGTGATGTGGCCCATGGTCGACCCGATCCGCTCGACCCCGAGGAGCCCAGGCACCTTGCCGAAACCGTTGCCGCGCTTGGGCTGCGCTATGTGGTGATCACGAGCGTCGACCGCGACGACCTGCGCGACGGCGGCGCCAGGCATTTTGTGGACTGCATCGAGGCCGTAAGGCGGTTATCGCCGCAGACACAGATCGAGATCCTTGTTCCCGACTTCCGCGGGCGACTCGACAAGGCACTCGACATCCTGGTGCAGTGTGCCCCGGATGTGATGAACCACAACCTCGAAACGGTACCGCGGCTCTACCGCCAGGCACGGCCCGGGTCCGACTATCTCCACTCGCTGCGCCTGCTTGCCCGTTTCAAGGAAAGGGTTCCCGCGGTGCCCACCAAGTCCGGGCTCATGCTGGGGCTGGGCGAAACCGACGCTGAGGTGTGCGAGGTCATGGCCGACATGCGCCGCCATGCGATCGACATGATCACCATCGGACAGTACCTCGCGCCGTCGAATGCGCACCTTCCGGTGCGGCGCTATGTTGAACCTGAAGCCTTCGTGCAACTCCAGCGTGTTGCGCTCGACCTCGGCTTTCAGCATGCGGCCGTGGGGGCGATGGTCCGCTCGTCCTACCACGCCGACGAGCAAGCTCGTAAGGCCGGACTCAGCGCCCCGCAGAGCGCCTGAGTGTGCGGTTGCGGTGAATTCCCGGTGCCCGGGATCAACCCTGGGATGTGGCGGGAGCGCCCGGTTCGAGCTCCCGCGCATGAATGCCGGTGGCCACGAGAAATCGCGACACCATGTTGTAGGCTGCGGTAACTGCGCAAAGCTCTACCACCTCCCGGTCGCTCAGATGCGCGCGCAACTCCTCCATCGTTCGATCGTCCACCTTCACCTCCCGGGTCATGGCGATGATCACCGCAAGAGCTGCTCGCTCGCCGGGCGGGAACAGCGCTTCGTCCATCGCGGCGAGGTGGGGCGCGTGCAAGGCGTTGACTTGCGCAGCGCTTGCTCCGGCCTCGGCGAGCAGAGGCGCGTGTTGCGCAAACTCGTAATCGGCACCGTTGAGCACCGCCACAGTGCACATGGCAAGCTCGCGCAGTCGGGCGTTGAGAGAGAGCTCGGTGCGCACCGCTCCGAGAAACACATTCCAGCCACGCGCAAGCGGCGGGGAGTGGAGCAGCATCCTGTCAAGGTGCAAAAGCGACCCTCCGCGCCGCGCCCGGATCGCCGCAACCACATCGGCCGGCTCGCTCAGGTCCTCCGGAAGGTAGGGAATGCGTGCCATCGCTGAATCTCCTCGAGTGGACCCTGCCGGCAAACCCAGGGGGTATCCCAGTGTAGACGCCGGGCCGATCCGTGGTTCAGCCTCATGAGTGTTATCCAAGCGTCAGCCGGAGGAGCCTCGCCGAAGATGGATCCGGTCTACCTGGTATCGCCTTCGAGCGCGGTGCCGGACGATGCTCCGTGGGATCTGGCGCTTTCCCAACTCCGGTTGCAGGGATGGCATCCCGTGGTTGACCGTGACGCACGGAAGCGACATCAGCGCTTTGCAGGCACCGATCGCCAGCGTGCTGCCGCGATTTGCCGTGCCGCTGCGCAAGCACAGGCCCGCATGGTGATGATGACCCGGGGAGGCTACGGCTGGATGCGGTTGCTGCCTCATCTGGATCTGGATGCGCTCGCAGACTCTGGCAAGTTCTGGGTTGGTTTCAGCGACGCCACCGCGTTCCATCTCGCCATGCTTGGTCATTGCGCAGCGCAAACCTGGGCAGGTCCTGCGATGCTCGACGACTTTGCCCGGGAGTCGCCCGACGAAACCACCTGCGCGTGTCTTCGGGACGCTTACCAGGGTGCGCTCAAGGCCCTGGGCTTCACGGTCCGGGGTCAGACGCGCGGGCAACCATCCCTGGACGAGCGCGGAACGCTCTGGGGCGGGAACCTGAGCATGGTGTGCGCCATGCTCGGGTCGCGATGGCTACCCAAGGCACCTTCCGGGGGCATTCTCTTTCTTGAGGATGTGGGCGAACATCCCTACCGTATTGAACGCATGCTCCTGCAATTGCTCTACAACGGAGTGATCGACGCACAGAAGGCGGTTCTGCTGGGCGAATTCAACCAGTACCGCCTGAGCGAACGCGACGGGGGCTACGATCTGAAGCACGCAATCGCGTGGCTACGCAAGCAGACACGGGTGCCGATCCTCGAGGGTCTCCCCTTCGGACACACCCCGGTGAAGTTGACGCTCCCGCACGGTCGCCGCATCGGCCTCGCGACTGAGGCAAGGACCGCGTACCTGCTGCTCGAAGACGCTTGAGCCTGGTGCCCTTCCCGCACCCCAAGGCCCACTGTCGCTCAGTTCACCACCTCGAAGAGCGTGACCACCTTGCGTACACCGTTGACCTTGCTTGCAAGTTGCGCGGCGCGCTCGCCCTCGCGCTTGGTCACCTGTCCCATCAGATACACCACGCCAAGTTCGGCAGTGATGCGAAAAGCCCCGAGTTCGACCATCTTGTCTTCCACAAACGAAGCACGCACCCGGGTGGAAAGACCAATGTCGGTAGCACTGTTCTGCGCACTGGCCAGCGGCCGGATTTCAACCTCGTTGACCACCGAAACCACGTTGCTGGCACGCGCCGCCACCTCCTGCGCCAAGGTACGGTCGGCCTCCGAAGTGGCCTGCCCTACCAGCAATACCTTGCGGTTGTAACTGATCGCGCGGATATTGGAAGCAGGGACTGCGGAGGAAATCGAACTCCTCACCCGGAACTCGATGGTCTGGTCATCCGCCTGCGTGCCCAGACTGCGCCGATCGCCGGTGGCAACCGCGCCGACCGCTGCCCCCGTTACCGCAAGTCCCGTGCAACCCTGCAACAGCGCCCCTGTCGCCGCAAGCAGCAGGAGGTTTCGCCGTGGGTATGCCAAGGCGGATGCGCACCCCGGGTGCGATGGCCGTGGGCCGTATGGAAAGCTGAAGTGAGCCGCAGCCCGACCAAAGCCACGATCCTGAGGGTCAAGGAGGGGTTGGGTGCACCGATCGCGTCGATTGCTCATGGCATGCATGCTCCCCACGTTTGAAAGGTCGCTGGTTTCAACCGAAGGTCAAAGTGTAATCGAGATCCGCTGACGTCCGGCGTCTGGCGGAGGTCTGGCGGCGCATCCTGGCGGAGCAAGGTTGCGGCCCGGACCCAGCAGCGCAGCCCGGCGACCCACCCGCGGCGGCCCGGCCCGGCGGGAGGAGATCAACTCAGAAGGCGCCCCGGATCCAGCGCAGCGTCCCTGCTTCGATGAGAACTACGTCGAAGCGGCATGCGGGCCAGCACCGGTTGCCGAAGCGTTCCTGCAGAAGGAAGTTTGC
>VGHO01000092.1 GCA_016868175.1 Betaproteobacteria bacterium | reverse complement strand
CCGCTCGCGCGCGCGATTGCCATACACCCTTCCCTGCTCCCCCGGCGTGCTGGCATGGCGAGCATCAATCACAGGAAACATCGCTTGCTCCCTTACTGGTGTGCGTGGCCGGCGCGGCGTGCACCCCACCCCAACCCCGCCTCATCGCCTCGTTATCTCATCGCCTCATTGCCGCCTCATCGCCGCATCGCATCGTTGCCTCACCGCCTCATCACCGCCTCATTGCGGTGATGTGTCTTGCCAGCATGGGCAATGCGAGGACGCAGCCGATCAGCGTGGGCACAAGTCCCGGTGCGATCATGAACAGTGCTCCAGCGCAGCAAAGCAATTGCTCGGTGCGTGTCATCTCCACAAGCCAGAACCTCGACAGCGACGCAGCCAGCAGCGTGATGCCAAGAATGCAGCCCACAAAGGTGATGGAAAAATCATACAAGGTGAAGCCCTTGGCCACGATCAGCAGACTGGGCGAGAACACAAACACGAAGGGCACCAGAACCTTGGCCATCCCAAGTCGAAAGGCGGTGTTTCCAGTCTTGAAAGGGTCACTTCCCGCCATCCCGGCGGCTGCGTAAGCCGCCAGGGCCACCGGCGGCGTGATGTCGGCCAGGACCCCGTAGTAGAAGACAAAGAAGTGCGCCACCAGCGGCTCCACACCGAGCAGCGTGAGGGTGGGCGCGGCTACCGTCACCATGATGATGTAGTTGGCTGTGGTGGGGATTCCGCAGCCGAGCAAGATACACACCACGCCCGTCATGATCAGCGCCATGAGCAGCGTGAGTGTTTTCGGATCGGCGAGTGTTGGCGGAATGAGCATGCCCACCCCACCCGCCACCGCCTGTGCTGCGCCCGTGATGATGGTGCTCAGCTTGAACCCCACGCCGGTGAGCGTGACCACACCGATCACGATGCCCACGGTGGCGGCGGCGGCCCCCACCGCGAGTGCGTATTTTGCGCCGGTCCCAAGGCTCTCCACCAGCACCTGGAGCCCGATGCGCCCTTCCACCTTGAGCGCCTTGAGCAGGACGGGCGTGGCCGCCGCACCCGCAGCGAAAACGGCAAGCCTGAGCTCCTGGCTCGGCAAGCCGCCAAACACAACCACAAGCAGCAGCACGTGCAGGCCCGCAAGAAGCCCCCAGTGCCGCGCCGTGTTGCCACTCGCCCGGGTCGTGAGCCCAACGATGGCGCAGGACGTAATGCCAGTGAAGGCGGCAAGATAAGGTGTACGACCCGACACCAGAATGAAGATCAGCAGCACCAGCGGAAGCAGCGTTGGCCAGCGCTGTGCCAGTGACTCGCGCAGCTTTGGCATCTCCTCTTCGTTGAGGCCACGCAGCCCAAAGCGCTTGGCTTCAAAATGCACCTGCATGAACACGCCAAAAAAGTGCATGAACGCCGGAATCGCAGCGGCCACGATGATGGTCTGGTAAGGAACCGACAGAAACTCGATCATCAGGAAAGCCGCTGCCCCCAGCACTGGGGGCGTGATCTGGCCGCCAGTGGAGGCAGCCGCCTCCACCCCTCCCGCGAACTCGCGGCGGTAGCCCACGCGGATCATGGCCGGAATCGTGAGCGACCCCACGGTGACTGCATTGGCCACCGAGGATCCCGAAAGCATGCCGAACATCGCCGAGCCGAAGACGCTGACTTTGGCCGGCCCGCCGGCGTAGCGCCCTGCGACCGCCGAGGCCACGTCCAGAAAGAGCTGGCCAAGCCCGATACGCGTGGCGAGTACGCCGAAAAGCACGAAGTGAAAGACGTAGGTGGCCACCACGCCCACCGCCACACCGTAGATGCCCTGACTGGTGAGGTATTGGTGGCTGATGAGTTGGCTCCAACCCGAGCCTGCGTGCTTGAGCAGACCCGGAAAGTGGGGGCCCGCCAGCGCATAGCCGATGAAGACGATGGCAATCACAGGCAAGGGCCAACCCATGCTGCGCCGCGTGGCCTCCAGCAGTGCCAGCATCAGCACTGAACCCATGGCCACGTCCAGGGGCAGCGGGTTACCCACCCTGAACATCAGATCATGGAACACCCATGGGATGTAGAGCACCGAGGCGGCGGCTGCGAGCGCCAAGACCCAGTCGAACCAGGGAACGCCACCCGGGTTCCACCAGCGCAGGGCTGGGGTGCGGTCAAGCAACAACGACCGGTGGGGAAATACAAGGAAAATCAGGCCCAGCACGAAGGCGAGGTGAACCCCGCGGTGGGTAATCTCCTGAAGCAGCCCGAATCCAGCGGTGTAGTAATGGAAGAGCGAAAGCGCAATGAGCAACCCTGCCACCAGCGTGGTGGCAGACACGGCCAGCGGGCGAAACCGCATCTCGGGGTCGAAGCGCTGCTCCAACTCCTCGAGTTGCTTGCTATCGGGCAGGACCGATGGGGGCAGGACGGACGGGGCCATGGCGGGCTGTGGAGCAAGTGGGGATCCGCTCGACCGCCGGTGGCCAGAAGGCGGGAACAGACCCTGCCCGGACGAGCCCCGCTTGCAGCGGCCCTTACTTGAGCACGCCTACCTCACGGTAGAAGCGCGCTGCGCCGGGGTGAAAGGGGATACCGGCTCCTTGCACCGCATTTTCCTTGGTGATGAACTTGCCCTTGGCGTGACCCGCGCCCATGGCCTTCTGTCCTTCGGCAGAGTAGAGGGACTTCACGATCTCGTAAACGAGATTGCCGTCCACCTTTTCGCTGGTCACCCACTGAGCACCAACGGCCAGCGTCCTGGTGGCGCCCACGCCCTTGTAAGTATCGGCCGGGATCGTATCACCCGCGAAAAAACTGGAAGCCTTGCGGATGGCCTCCACCTGTGGTCCGTCGATGGCCACCAACTCGATTCCAGTCCCGGAGGATGCCAGTTCGGAAATCGCGCCTGCGGGCCAACCTCCTGTGAAAAAGAAAGCATCGAGCGAGCCGTCCTTGAGTTTGTCACCAGCCTGGTTGGGTTTGATGTACTCGGGCTTGAGGTCTGAATCCTTCAAACCATAGGCGGCCAGGATGCTGCGCGCGTTGATCAGGGTACCCGAGCCGGGTTCGTCCAATGCCACGCGCTTGCCCTTGAGATCGGCCACGGTTCTGATGCCTGTGCCCTTACGCGCAACGATATGGACGCTCTCGGGGTAGAGGTTGGCAATCAGACGCAGCCCCGCTACCGCTGGCCTGCCCTCCCACACACCTGTGCCGGTGAAGGCCCAGGTTGCCACATCGGCCTGTGAGAAGCCCGACTCCAACTGGCCGGCGGCCACAGCGTTGACATTGGCCACCGATCCGGCGCTCGACTGCGCCGTGGAAGCGATCTTGCCCGGCTGGCTCACCGCATTCGCGATCATGCCCCCCACTGGAAAGTAGGTGCCGGCAGTACCGCCCGTGCCAATACGGAAGAACTGCTGAGCATGCGTAGCAGTGGTTGCAAAACCGAGCACCGCTGCAGCGATCGCCATCCGAAGAAAAGAGGTGAAGTTCACGGCCATTGGCTCCTGAATCAACGAAAAACCCGAGTTTGCACCAGTCCGAGAAGTTGCGCTACCCATGGCGCGACGAGGCCGGACGCAAGCCCGCGCAACGTTCGAGGTGCCATGGCGCCTGGCGCATCCATGGGCCATCGGCGAGGCGCAACCGCCACCTCGCAGTCCAGGCTCAGGTCGCTCCCTGCACACCGCGCAGCGATGCAAAGCTCTGATAGAGCATGGTCGCGCCCAGCACCCACATCGTGGTGCCGATGATGCGATCCAGCAACCGCCAGGCGCGAGGCTTTGCAAACCACGGGGCCATGAGCCGGGCTCCAAAGCCGAGTGCGGCGAACCAGATCACACTCGCGGTGGCTGCGCCGGCCACGAACCAGGCCTGAAGCTGTGCCGGCTGCTGGGATCCCACGCTTCCCACCAGCATGACGGTATCAAGATACACGTGCGGATTGAGGAAAGTGAATCCGGCGGCCTGAAGCAGGATCGCACCGCGCCGCAACGGCTTGCCGGTGGAGACTTCCTGGGCGCTGGGGGAGACTCCCCGCTCAACGCCGCACACCACATCCTCCTCGCCGGACGGGACTGCCTGCATACTACCTGGAGACTGCGCGCGCCGCAGCGCCGTCCAGCCGTATGCGAAGAGGAAAAGGGCTCCAGCCAACCCGAGCATCCACCCAAGCCACGGGATGGTTCCGATGGCCTTTGCCATCCCGTAGACGCCCGCTGTCACGAGTGCGGCGTCGGCGGTGCTGCACAGGATCACCACGGCGAGCACATGCTCGCCCCGGATGCCCTGGCGGAGCACAAAGGCGTTCTGCGCCCCGATCGCCACGATCAGGCCAAAGCCGAGCGCAAGGCCTTGCAGGTAGGCAACCCCGATCAAGATGCGCTGGAATCCCTCGACGAGAATTGAGTGTGGGTTGACGCCACCCTATGATGGCGCAAACGGGGAGTCTCCATGGCAAAGGCAGTCGGGTTCCATCCCTCGCTGGCGATTGTGCAGAACGCGGCGGTGCCGAGGGTGAAGGTGGCCGTGAGCGACATCGACGGGATCTTGCGCGGCAAGTATCTGCATCGCGACAAGTTCCTCAGCGCCGCCGAGCCGCATCCGCAGGGTGGATTCGGGTTTTGCGACGTCGTCTTCGGCTGGGACGCGCATGACCAGTGCTACGACAACACAAAGCTCACGGGCTGGCAGCATGGCTTTCCAGACGCACTTGTACGGCTCGACCTCGACACCGCCCGCACTGTCCCCTGGGACTGCAAGGTGCCCTTCTTTCTGGGCGAGTTTGTCAACGCCGATGGAAGCCCCTACCCGGTCTGTCCGCGTCAGACGCTCAGGCGGGTGCTGCAGCGTGCCGAGAAACTGGGCGTCGTGCCAATGGCCGGTATGGAGTTCGAGTGGTTCAATTTCGCGGAAACTCCTCAGAGCTGGGCTGCACGAAAGGGCCTCAACCCCGAGCCGATCACGCCGGGGATGTTCGGCTACTCGCTCTTGCGCATGGCTGACCAGCGGGAGTTCTTCCACTCCCTGATGGACGAGTTGCTCGCATTTGGCATACCGATCGAGGGCTTGCATACCGAGACCGGGCCCGGGGTTTACGAGGCCGCAATCGCCTTCAGCAGCGCGCTCGAACAGGCCGACCGGGCGATCCTCTTCAAGAGCGCCGTACGCGAGATCGCCAAGCGCTTCAGGGTGATGCCGAGTTTCATGGCCAAGTGGAGTCAACAGTATCCGGGTTGCAGCGGTCACATCCACCAGAGCCTGTCGGACGGCAAGCGCAACCTGTTCTTCGATCGGCGCAGCCCGCGCGCAATGAGCCCGATTTTCGAGAGCTACCTCGCGGGCCAACTCGGACACCTCATGGAATTTGCGCCGATGTTCTGGCCCACAGTAAACAGCTACAAGCGCCTTGTGGACGGGTTCTGGGCCCCGGTCAAGCCCACCTGGGGCCTCGACAACCGCACCGCGAGCTTTCGCGTGATCGCCGCCAACCCGAAGAGCACACGGCTCGAGACGCGTTGCCCGGGATCGGACGTCAACCCCTATCTGGCGATGGCTGCGGTAATTGCTGCCGGGCTTCACGGCGTGGAACAAGGCCTCAAGCTGACAACCCTCCCGATCACCGGTACCAATGCGGGCGCAGAGAACGTGCCGCGTGCACCGCGCTCGCTGATCGAGACCACGCACGTCTTTCGCAACTCCGCCCTTGCGCGCGGCTGGTTCGGCGATACCTTCGTTGAACACTTTGCCGCCACCCGCGAATGGGAGTGGCGCCAGTGGCAGGATGCGGTAACCGACTGGGAGCGCCAGCGCTATCTCGAGATCATCTGAGACCAGCGGTACTGGCGGTCCAGCCACTTCCCCCCGGTCAACACCTCCCCAGCTCCCCCGATCGACACCTTGCCGGTTCACCCGATCAACACCTCCCCAGCTCCCCCCGATCGACACCTCGCCAGCCCCACTCCATGGACATTCCCACCCTCCACCATTTTTCCTTTCCAACCGCGATCCGCTTCGGCGCCGGTGCCCGCTGGCAAGTGGCCGGGCACCTCGCACAGCAGGGCCTGAAGCGGCCGCTCGTCGTGACCGATCGCGGGCTTTCAGCCTTGCCGATGCTCGCCGAATTCACGGCGCACCTCCAAACCCTCGATGTTGCGGTCTTCGACGGCGTTTTCGGCAACCCAAGCTGCGCCCAGGTAATGGACGGTGCGGCTGCCTTCAAGGCGCACGGTGCCGACTGTGTGATCGGCTTTGGCGGCGGTGCCGCGCTCGATGTGGCCAAGGTGGTTGGGGTGGCCGCCACGCACGAGGGCGACATCCTCGAGTATGTCTGGGACCATCCCGGGGTGCGCCCGATCGCAGGTGCCCTGCCCTACTTCGTTGCACTACCCACCACTGCGGGAACTGGCTCGGAGGTAGGCCGCTCCAGCGTGCTCAGCGAAAACCACAGCCGCCTCAAGCGGGTGGTGTTCAGCCCCAGAATCCTGGCTCGCATGGTGTTTGCCGACCCCGAACTCACCGAGAGTCTGCCGCCTGCAATCACCGCAGCCACCGGGATCGACGCGCTCACCCACAACATCGAGAGCTACCTGTCTCGGGCCTACCACCCGCTGTGCGATGGAATTGCGCTCGAGGGTGCCCGCATCGCCGCGGGAGCGCTTGAAATCGCGGTGAAAGACGGCGGCAATGCCAGGGCGCGAAGCGACATGATGATGGCGTCGATGATGGGCGCGATTGCATTCCAGAAAGACCTTGGTGCAGTACATGCCTGCGCCCACGCGCTTGGCGCGGTGTGCAACCTGCACCATGGCCTTGCCAACGCCCTGATGATCGACACGGTGCTGGCATGGAACTTCGAGGCGGTGCCAGGCAGGTTCCACGAACTGGCGCGGGTGTGCCAGGTGGAGGGGGGCGGTGCAGCGTTTGCACCGTGGCTCAAGGCACTGAAGCAACGCATCGGCATCCCCGGAACGCTTGCTGCACACGGCGTGACAGCCGATCGCATTGCGCAGCTCGCGGAGGTTGCGCAGGCAGACATCTGTCACCTGACCAACCCGCGGCCCTGCTCGGCAACCGACTTCGAGCAACTCTTCCGATCGGCGCTTTGACGCAAACACGGGGGAACGATGAACACGCTTTCGGTTATGAACCCGGCAAACGGCGAAATCCTGCGCGTGCTGCCCGCCACCACGCCCGACCGGGTGGCCTTCCGAGCACAGGCTGCGCGTGCTGCACAACCCGGCTGGGCTGCGCTTGCGCTCACCCAGCGCATGGGGTGCATTGCACGCTTTCGCGAAGGAGTGGTGCGCGATCAGGAGTTGCTCGCACGCGTGATGACGCAGGAAACCGGCAAGCCAATCCGGATGTCACGTAACGAACTCGGCAGCCTGCTCGGCCGGATCGACTTCTTTCTCGCGCAAGTGGAGGCCACGACGGCCACCGAAACCGTGTTCGACGCGGACGGCATGATCGAGCAGATCAGTCACCCGCCTCTCGGTGTGGTGGTCAACATCTCGGCATGGAACTACCCATGGTTCGTGGGCTGCAATGTGGTCGTGCCAGCGCTGCTGACCGGCAACGCGGTGCTCTACAAACCCAGCGAGTACTCCACGCTGACGGGCCTGGAGCTTACGCGGCTGTTGCACGAGGCAGGCGTGCCGCAGGACGTGATGGCGTGTGTCGTTGGGGGAAGCGGGACCGGTGCGGCGCTTCTTGCGCAGCCTGTCGATGGCGTCTTCTTCACCGGCTCGCATGCCACCGGCAAGCACATCGCGCAACAACTGGCGGGGCGGATGCTCCGGCTGCAACTCGAACTCGGCGGCAAGGACCCGAGCTACGTGTGTGACGACGCAGACCTGCAGGCGGCTGTTGCATCACTTTCCGACGGCGCGATGTACAACACTGGTCAGAGTTGCTGTGCGGTGGAGAGGATCTATGTGCACGCACGGATTCACGATGCCTTCGTTGACCGTTTCGTTGAGTGCGTTGGGAGTTTCAGGCGCGGCGATCCCCTGGCCGAAGACACCTACATCGGCGCGATCACCCGCCCACAGCAACTCGCCACGCTCGAGGCGCAGGTGGCTGACGCAAGAACCAAGGGGGCAAAACTCCTGCTCGGTGGCGGGCGCGGTGCCGGCCCTGGCAACTGGTTCGAGCCCACCGTGCTCAGCGAGGTGAACCACACCATGGAATTGATGCGCGAGGAAAGCTTTGGGCCGGTCATCGGCATCCAGAGGGTGGCGAGCGACGACGAGGCGGTGCGCCTGATGAACGACACACGCTACGGGCTGACAGCCGGTGTGTACACCTGCGATGCGGAGCGTGCGCGGCGGATTCTCGCGCAGGTCAAGGCTGGCAGCGTTTACTGGAATTGCTGCGATCGGGTGAGTCCGCGATTGCCCTGGGGTGGCGTGGACGACTCGGGGGTTGGTCTCACGCTGTCGACCTACGGCATTGCAACCTTCACGCGTCCGAGGGCCTGGCACCTCCGTGCGCCAGAGCCCATCACCCGGAGTTGAGTGCCCGATCGAACCTCCCGTGGGGTACTCAGCCACGCACGAGCGCCCTCTGGGCGACGACCGAGACAAGGGTGAAGGCCATCATCAGAAGCGCGACTGCCGTTGCATCGTTGTGGTGCACCCAGCCCACGCTGTAGGCACCGACGGCTCCAAGGACCTGCTGCATCAGTCCGATCACCCCGGCGGCGGTCCCCGCGATTGCGGGAACCGCGCCAAGCGCTCCGGAGAGTGCAGGCGGCACCAGAAGGCCATGGCCCAGTCCGAGAAGGATGAGCGGCAAGGCAAAGGCCAGTGGCGCGTGCCAACCTGCCCACGCGAGGGTGAGCATCAGCACCGGGCACGATAGCGTGAGCACCTGCCCCGCTGCCATCGCGCTGCGTGCGCTCAGCCGACCCACCAGACGGCTGCTCAGAAAGTTGCCAGTGATGAACGAGAGCGGCCCGAACATGATGTAGAACCCCACGCCTTCAGGGCCCACGCCGTAGGCGCCGAGCACGAGTGGGGCCCCGCTCAACATCACGTAGAAGCACGCCGTGGTGCAGGCGAGAATGACCAGGCCGGCAACGAAGCGACGGTTGCCGAGCAGTTCGCGGAACGCGATGACGGGTGACGTCGAGGTCGCTGCGGGCAGGGGCGCTCTGGCGACGGCAGCAGCGCGCGGTACCCCACGGTAGGCGGCAACAAGGAGAGCAAGGCAGAGCACCGTCATGAGCACAAAGTTGCTTTGCCAGCCCAGGTGCACATGCAGGTAGCCGCCAACGATGGATGCGGTTGGCGGGCAAACACCCATCGTCATGCCCACATACGCCATCATCCGGGTGCGATCGTGGCCCCTGAAGTGGTCGTGGATCATGGATCGACCCACCACGATTCCGGCTGCGCCTCCAGCGCCCTGCAGCAAGCGCGCCACGCTGAGCGCTGCGAGACTCGAAGCGAGACACGCCAGCAGTGAGGCCCCTAGCGCCAGAAGGAGACCGGCAAGCAGGATGGGGCGTCGCCCGTAGCGATCCGAGAGCGGCCCGTACACGATTTGCAAAACGCCGTAGGCCGCCACATAGGCGCTGAAGGTGAGTTGCACCGCTGCAGGCTCGGCGGCAAAGAGGCTACCCCAGTCCTGCATCGAGGGCAGGCAAAGGGTCATCATCACCATGCCGAGGGCGATCTGCGCCAGGAGGTTGGCGATCAGCCGGGCCTGCGGCTGCGCCGGCTCAGCGCGGGTGGCGGAAGGGGGCTGCTTCACTACGCCAGGTGGATCCTCTGCGGGTTTTGATGCGGTACGCCGCGCACGGCAAAGCTCTGGAGCGCAATTCTGATGGATCGAGGTCCACTGCGCGCCTCGGACGTGCTACACAGTGGGCGTATCCTCCTCGAAGGGGCGGCGTCTGCATCGCAACGCGACCCGCGCATCCGCAGCGCTTGTCCATTTATTGCCGTTGGGTGCCGTTGGGTGCCGCTGGGTGCCGCTAGGTGCCGCTAGGTTCCGTTGGGTGCCGTTGGGTGCCGTGAGGACTCTGCGGCCCAGGGCCGCGCAACCTGACCGAAGGAGCCCGCGTGACCCTGTTAATCGACCATGTTGTCATCCCTGTGGCCGACCTCGACCGTGCGCTCGCCGACGATGCTGCCCTCGGCTTCAACGTTCAGCCCGGTGGCGTGCACACCCACGGCGCCACGATCCGGCTCGGCGCAGGCTGAGGCTCACAACCAACCTGGAGGCGCACTACCATGATTCCCCACGTCAACCTCGATCTTCCCTGGGACCTCTCGGCGCGTGAACGCCGCGCCGCCGACCTCGGCGCCGCAATGGCGCGCGAGTTTGCACCCGCCACGGCCGCCAACGACCGCAGCGGGCGCTTCCCGCTCGAACACTACGCAC
>VGHO01000091.1 GCA_016868175.1 Betaproteobacteria bacterium | reverse complement strand
GCAGGTCTGGTGGGGCTTGTGGCTTGTGGAACTTCGGGCTCCCGCGGCGATGCCGGTCAGGGCACCGCTTCGATGCCATCGACTGCCGTTGCGCCGCCGCCCGCAACCAGCATCGTTCTTGCGCCGCCTCAACTTCGCTTCAGCGACACCGGCTTCAGCGTGAGCGATGCGATCACCCGTGACGGTCGGTGGTCGGTGGTGAGCGAGGGTGTGGGATGGGAAGTCTCGCTCGACCTCGGGAAGAACTGGGTGAAGGGGTCTGGTGAGGGTTTCGAAGTGAAGGGTGACGGTCCCAGGACAATCTGGGTACGCGCGCGCGACGATCGTGGCAATACCTCCGAGGTGGTGGTCGTGGGTTGCGTCCTCGACACCACCGCTCCGATGGCACCGGTGCTTGCCGCTGCAGCCCGTGGACCCCTTCAAGAGTTGCGGCTCGATGCACTGGAGCCGCAGGCGCTCTGGGAGTACTCGCTCGACGGTCAGAAGACCTGGTTCCAGGCCGAAGGCAGGGGGCTCCTGGTGTATGGCAACGGCGTGCCGGCAATTGCGCTCCGCCAGGTCGACCTCGCAGGCAACCCGTCCGTTGCCGTGACGAGCACGCTGCCGCCAGCCAACGCAGGCATCGACGTGGCGAGCCTCGAGGCGTCGTCGCTGCCGCTCGTCCCTACGGTCCTGGGTGAACCCGCTCAGGTCGGTGCAACGAGTCCGACCGGAACGTCGGGTGCGATCGGTTCAGGGTCGACGATGACCTCGCCCGCAGCGCCCATGAGCACGCGCGACCTGGCAAGCGGCCGCTCGCTTCTCGTGCATGGTGAAGTGGTTCGCGGTGATGCCGACTTCATGCGGATCGATGTTCCGGCGGGGTATCGGCTTCACGCCCTGCGCCTCGTCCACTACGCGTCCGACGATGCGATCGCGTTCTTCGCGCTGCAGCGCGCTGCGGTTTTCGACGCAGGGGTCGACACCCAGCGGATGGCGGCCTGGGGGCACTTCGGCCCGCAGGACCTTGCCCGCAACCTGCTCGAGCGGCTCGGCGAGCCGCTCCTTGCAGCCGGCCCCCTGGTGCTCTGGGTGCAACAAACCGAAGACCGGGTTACACGCTATGCTTTCCAGATCGACCTTCGCACTTCGCCCTGAAGATTGCACAGCGCTTCGCAGCCCGGCCGGGGTCAGGCTGGACGATCCGCCGCATCGGGCAAACCTGATGCCGCAGGTGAAGCGCGCTCGGCTCGCGACACCGGCAGATCCTTCCTGCGCCACGGGGGTTCGGTACGGGCAAAGCGGCTCAGCACCGTTGTGCAGCTCGCAGCGGAGCGCTCGGCTTGCGCTGCAAGCCATCCTACCGCAAACCAGGCTTCGGGTTGCTGCGCGCAGTGCGCCTTGTAGAGGCTGTGGGCAACGTTGAGATCGTTGTATTCGCCCAGTGCATCCTGGGCAAGCTCCATCACCTGCAGAAAGTTCTCAAGCCTGCGAGCAGGCAAAAGGCTGCGCAGGAACTCCACCCCGTAACGCAGGCGCTTCATGCGCTTGCGCAGATCGTGGCGTTCGTCCACGCTCAACGCCGCAAAGCGCCGACACAGCTTGCGGCACTTGCGATGCCAGCGATCGAGGACCTCGAGCAGCGCCTGATGCGGTGCACCCTGGGTGGCAACCCCGGCGGGCCTTTCGGAGGCAGAAGTTGGGGTGGGCCGCGAGCCTTTGTCAACCCCGGCGGGCACTTCAGGCCCGGCAGTCGCCGCAGGCCTGGCGATCGCGGTGGATTCGGTGTTAGCGGCAGACCCGGCAGTCGAGGCGCGCGCAGCCGCGCTCGGGCCGAGGCGGGAAAGCCGCTGCAGGGTGCTCCGAATCCCCGCCTCGATCCCGAGTTGCAAGTGGAGGCCGTGCTCGATCCATTCGAGGAACCAAAGCTGGACCTCGCGTCGACGTACAACCTCCTGCGGGCTCGACAGATCGTTGGGAGACGGCAATTCAATCAGCGGCGCGTGGATTTCACGAAGCCGCGGCCAGAGTTGCTCGGCGAGCACATCGCGGTCGCGGCTCTCGCCGAGCAGCGCAGCGAGGCTGCGGGCGTGTTCATGCCAGTGCGACTGTGCTGTGGTGCGTGCCTCGAAGAGCTTCAACGCGGTTCGCAAGCGACGCAGCCCCACGCGGATCTGATGCACATGTTCAGGCGCATGGCCCTCTTGCGCGGCGATCTGCGAGGCGTTTTGCAGCACCTGGCGCCGACAGTCAGCGAAGATGGCGGCGAGAACCTCCTCGAGGCTTGCTTGCGCGCTCAGCGCAATGCTGCCGGCTTTGCGTGGCGCAGTGTGGTCGCGCTGGTCGGCAAGCAGATGCCCGCGCTGCGCCTTGCTCCGCAGATCGATCCACAGACCATAGCGCTTCACATAGCCGCTTGCAGCCTCGAGCACTGCAAGCGGCGAACCCTTCACCGACTCGATCTCGAGTTCGCGTAGCGCAAGGCGCCGCTCGGTGGTGCTCACCCAGCCCTCATCGAGGCTCAACTCGACGAATCCCCGACGGGTCCTCTGGATCTGGCTCTGCCGGCGCACATCGGTGGCAAAGCGCCGCTGGAGTCCCTCGCCTGCGGCATTTTCGAGAATGCGTTGCAAGCGTCTGCCGGCAGCGCTGTTGTGGTGCCGGGCGAGGTCGAGCGCGGGTTCGGCTGCGCTACGCTCGCTCAAGCGCACATTGTCTTCTTCGCGCAACATGCCGTCGCTCGAGCGGCCCTCCTTGAGCGTCTGAACCCAGTTGCGCCCTTCCCGCCGGAGTCGTAGCGCCATGTCCTCGGCCGCCAGATGTCGCGAAGGGGTGTCGAAATACACTGCCTGCAACCTTTGCTTGCGCAGGTTCTCCGGCGATCGCTTGAGCAACTCGGCGGCCAGCTCAGCCCTGGCCGCTGCGGGCACCTGCAACTTGATTTCGAATTCGAGCATAGGGTGGGTTCCGGGAAAGGCGGCAGACGCCGCAACCAACCGCTACCCTATACCAGATCAGGGCCGATTGCCGCCTTGACTTGCCAGAACGGTTCGCCCTCCTTGCGCTGCAACCACCAGATCGCGCCCTTCTTGATGCTCCAGGTGGAGGTGGTGCCGCTCACAAGGTGCGCAAGCAGCATTCCGAGCACCGGTTGGTGACCGACAACCACCAGATGTCCGGCACGGCGCAGGTGCGTCTCGTCGATCTTCACCGCCACAAGGGCATCTTCCAGGGATGCGCCCGGCAGCAGGCGAGGGTCGGTTCTGCATTTGCTCGACAGCGTGCGCGCGGTTTGCAGCGCCCTTTCCGCCGGGCTCGCAAGCACCGCAAAGTTCTCGGGGAGCCGCGCCTCGAGCCAGCGACTCATCCGCGTGGCCTGCTTCTTGCCACGCTCCGAGAGCGCGCGCTCCAGATCGCGCTCGGGATCGTCGAGACCGTCGCCAGCGTCGGCGTGTCGCCAGATGATGAGGTTCATACGCGCCTCGGGTGAATCGCTTGCACTGCTTCGGTGGGGATCGACGGTTGCCGGCCCCTGCGTTGCCTGCTGTGGTCTGGAATCCCTGCTGCTGCGTCAGGATGCTTCCCCGCGCACCGAAAGCGGCACCTTCCCGTGCGCCGGCACTGGCGGCCGTGTGTGGGTTGCGCCGGGGGCCGGCAGCGCTGGGAGCCCGCGTCCAAGGCTCGACAACCCCAGCGCTTCCAGGCGTTCGCGTTCGAAGTCGACCCAGCGCAGGATTTCGAGGCGTCCGTCAAAGTGTTCGACCAGAGCGCTCATGCTCTCCACCCAATCGCCGTCGTTGCAGTAGAGCACATCATCGATCATGCGGATTTCGGCACGGTGGATGTGGCCGCACACAACACCGTCGTAGCCCCGTTTTCGCGCGGCGTTCGCAAGCGCCTCCTCGAAAGCGGTCACAAAGCTGACCGCGCGCTTGACCTGATCCTTGAGCCACTGGCTGATCGACCAGTAGGGCAGGCCGAGCCGGGCACGCGCGAAGTTGAGCGCACGGTTGCCGCGAAGCGCCCACTCGTAGGCAACGTCGCCCACAATTGCAAGCCATCTTGCGCACTGCACCACCCCGTCGAAGAGGTCACCGTGCGTCACCCAGAGCCTGCGACCGTCGGCAGTGACGTGCACCGCCTCGTGTTCGAGTTCAATGTCGCCGAATTGAAGGCCGCAGAACTGCCGGATCGACTCGTCGTGATTGCCGGGAATGAAAACCACGCGGGTTCCCTTGCGCGCCTTGCGCAAGACCTTCTGCACAATGTTGTTGTGCGCTTGCGGCCAGTGCCAGCGACGCTTCAGTTGCCAGCCGTCGACGATATCGCCAACCAGGTAGAGCGTATCGCTTTCCACGCAGCGCAGAAATTCGAGCAACTCCTCGGCGCGACAGCCGCTGGTCCCCAGGTGGATGTCGGAGATGAAAACGGTACGGAAGCGCTTTTCTCGCCCGGCCTCGGCGTTCAGGTGCTGAGGCAGGGAAGCGTTCATGCGGCGAGTGATGCGAAGCGCTGTCGAAAGCGCACATCGAGACGATCGAGCGGCAGGATCACCGGGAAGTCCACGCAGTGCATGTCGTGGTCCACGCAGGGTTCGCCCATGATCCGCGCCCCGGCACGCAGATAGGCGCGCAGCAGCGGCGGCATTTCAGGCGGCCCGGATTCCACTGCCTGGCCTGGTGCGGGGTTGTGTCGGGTGCTCTGGTGGGTGCTCTGGTGGGTGCTCTGGTGGGTGTTCTGTCCGGTGTTCGGCGCAGCCACCATGGAAGCCCCCACCGAACCTTCCCGCCCAGCGCTCGAAGGCACTGCCGGGGAAGCTTCCGGCGGGTCTGCGGCCGCCCTCACCAAACCCGGATCCAACCTCAGACGGTGTATCGGCCAGACGCGAAAACACTCCCCGGCGTCATGCGCAGGCATCAGTTGACGGTAGAGCGCGCCCGCCTGTTTCCCGCCGTCGGCGAGGGTGAGGCTCACACATCCCATCAGGTGCGTGTAGGGTTGCCCCACGAGCCAGCGCGCAAGCCCCGACCACATCAGCATCAGGGCGGCACCGCCGCGGAAGTCCGGGTCCACGCAGGCGCGGCCCAGTTCCACGATCTGGTCGCGGATCGGATCAAGCCGTGTCAGCCAGAATTCCTGTTCGGCATAACGGCAACCCAATTGGCGCGAGGCCTCCGGGGTGAGGATCCGGTAGGTGCCAACCACCCTGTCGGAGCGGTTGTCGATGGCGACCAGATGTGCGCACCAGGGGTCGAAGAGGTCCTCGTCGCGGACCGGAGCCAGGGCAACCGGTTGCGCGAGGGAACCCGCAGCGCAGTGACAGTGCGAGGCTGGATCGGACCGGTCCGCAGCCGTGGATCCAGGATCGGCAGCGGCGCCTGCCTGCTCCGCAAACCCTGGTGCGAACTCTTCGCGGAATACCCGCGCGCGCAAGGAGAGTGCCTGTGCAATACGCGGCTTCGAACGCGCGATCGCAACGGTCATGCGTACGGTCTGGCAAAGGATCTCGTCAGCGGAAAACAAGGCGGGGTCGCCCACGATGTTCATGACGCTCTGTCTCCCAGGAAATCGTTTGGAGTGTGCTCAATCGCCTTGAAGCATTGATGACGGTTCGGTGTCAAATGGATGACAAAAAAGCGCTTCGCCCATGTGCAGCCGCATCCCCTCGCGCAGGTCGGCCCGCAAGGTGCAAGGACGGGGCGCGAAGACGAGGATTGTCGAGCCATGTTCGAACCACCCCAGTTCCTCGCCTTGCAGGCAGGGCACATTACAGACCAGACGATCAGGACCAGGGTAGCCGCTGTGCAACTGGGTGTCGATGGCATGAATCCGCATGCTCGCCACCAGGATGGCAGCCACCGGTACCATCACCAAAGGAGTCTCCGCGCCGCGCGCCTCAAAGCGCAGCACTGCGCGTTCGTTGCGGCAAAACAACTTCTCGACTCTGCGCAGCGCGATCGGGTTCACGTTCCAGGTGTCGCCGGAGTGGTAGAGCACCTCGCGCAGGCGCAGGTCGGCTGGGCTGTGGAAGCGGTGATACATGCTCGAAAGCAGCCGCAGGGTCACGTAACGACTGCCCTCGAGCGACCTGGCAAGCGCCACATCGCCGAGCAGTTCCTCGAGCAGGTAGGGGAAACCCTTGGCCTGGAACAGCGCCCCTTCACGAACCTCCCCGTGCATCCCCACGATCGCATCGCAGGGGCTGCTCCACACGCCCGGCCGTCGGTCGATCGGGCGCAAACCCGGCCGCAATTCGCGGATGAAGCAATCGCGCAACGATGCGAACGTCGGCTCGCGCGCTTCGCTCAGGTCCAGATCGCTGAAGAGTTTCCAGACTGCGATCGAAAATCGGGTGAGCAGCGGGCTGCGGATCGATGCGTACCAACCCATGAAGCGGGTGAGTGCAAGGCGCGGCACCCGGTTGGTGAGCAGAAAATTGAGGTCTTCCTGCAACAGCAGACTGCGCAGGCTCATGGCATGCATCCTTCGGCGGTTTTCACAAGCCTGTCAAGAAGCCGCATTACAACCCGCTCACACCCCGTTCGCACGCCGCTCATACCCCCCTCATACCCCCCTCATACCCCCCAATCCGAGGAGCCCTTGATGAGCGTTTCCGCAACCGCCTTGGCCGCCTTCGCGCTCATGGCCCCAGCCGTGCTCTGGGGCGCGCCCGCAGGCTACCGCAGGCTGCTTCTTTCGAGGGCCAAGCATCGCTCGCTTGCCGGCCACTCGCGCATGGCCTCGCGGGTGGCACGTCTTTTGCCCGGCTACCGCTTCGAGGAGGCCGACTATTTCCGCGCCGATGGTTGCGATGCCGCAACGGAGGAGCGTCGCCGGATGGCCTTTGACGCGATGGGCGCGCGCTTTGCCGAGCGCTATGCGCGTTCGATCGAATTCACCGCGAGGGCGCGCCAGTCGCTGTCCGACCTCCAGTTCATCTCCGCCTATCGGGTCCCGTTTCCCTTCAGCGACAAGGTGCAGCGAAACCTGCGTATGGGCAGTTTCCTGCGTGCCTCCTGCAACGTGCTTGTGGAAGACCTCGACGGCAATCGCTTCTACGACCTCACCGGCTCCTACGGCGTGAACCTTCTTGGCTACGATTTCTACAAGAGGACCATGGCCGATGCGGCCCAGCAGGCCTGCGAACTCGGGCCGGTGCTCGGGATGTACCACCCGTCGGTGATCGAGGTGGCCGAGCGCTTGCGGGTGATCGCGATGCAGGACGAGGTGTCGTTTCACATGTCGGGCACCGAAGCAGTGATGCAGGCGGTACGCCTTGCCCGCTACAACACCGGCAGGACACATCTGGTGCGCTTTTGCGGCGCTTACCATGGCTGGTGGGAAGACGTCCAACCGGGGCCGGGCAATCCGATGCCGCCGCGCGAAACCTACACGCTCGAAGACATGAGCGAGCGCTCGCTCCAGGCCCTGCGCGCGCGCCGCGATGTGGCGTGTGTGCTGGTGAACCCGTTGCAGGCGCTGCATCCGAACCGACCCGCGCCCGCTGACTCCTCGCTGGTTGACAGCAGCCGCAGCGCCGGGTTCGATCGCAAGGCCTACACCGGGTGGCTTGTGAAGCTGCGCAAGCTTTGCACCGAAAAGAACATCGTGCTCATCTTCGACGAGGTATTCCTCGGCTTTCGTCTCGCCCCCGGGGGTGCCCAGGAGTACTTCGGCGTTCGCGCCGACATGGTGACCTACGGAAAGACCCTCGGGGGAGGTTACCCCTGCGGCGTTCTCTGCGGACAGGCACGCTTCATGCGACGCTTCCGCAAGGAGCATCCGGCCGACATCTGCTTTGCCCGCGGCACCTTCAATGCGCATCCCTATGTGATCAACGGCATGCTGCAGTTCCTGCGCGCCCTCGACAGCCCGGAGGTGCGCTCGCTCTACGCGGGGCTCGACCAGCGCTTCGATCAGGCGGCGGCGCGCCTCAATGCGCTGCTGCACTCCGAGCAACTCCCGGTGGGAGTGGTCAACATGTCGAGCGTGTGGACCATCCTCTTTCGCACCCCCGCCCGCTACAACTGGATGCTCCAGTTCTATCTGCGCGAGGCCGGGCTCGCGCTGAGCTGGGTGGGTTCGGGCCGTTTGATTTTTTCGCTCAATTACACCGCAGAGCATCTCGAGGCTGTCTTTGAGCGCTTCGTTGAAGCCTGCCGGAACATGCGTGCAGACGGCTGGTGGAATGCCCCGGAAGGACTGAGCAACACCGCGATACGTCGCTCGGTGCTGAAGGAAATGTTTCGCAGGTCTTCGCGAGGCAGTAACGCCAACCCTTCCAACGGGTCCTTCAGCGGGACGCGGTAGTCGGGCGTCCCGCTGCAGCACCGCTCAGGAGCGATCGTTGTAGCGCGCAAGCGATCGGCGCAACAGTTCCACCGGAGCGCGGTGATAGAGCTTGATGTCATGGAAAGGGTCGGTGAGGATCTTGGTGGCCCACACCACGCCCGTCATCCAGCCGTCGCGCACTCCAAGCTGCACCACGCGGAAGATCACGCCGCCCAGTCCCAGCATGAGCCAGAAATGCCCGACGTCACGGAGCCACTCGCGCACCATCGTGGCAGGCTCGATCGTGCCGTAGAGGCTTGGTTCGAACCACAGGATCGCCGGTGCGACGGCCCAGATGGTGAGGAGCACCACCTTGCGGCGCAGGTTGTAGCCCACCTTGATCTGTTCCTTGTAGTCATGGGTGGCCTGGTTGATATGGTCGTAGCCCTTGGGTTCGAAGAAGAAGTGGCCGGCCTGACGGGTGGTCATCGCAATCAGCCAGGCGATCATCGCCGAAATCACCGGGTCGATGAAGAGGTAGGCGTAGGCAATCAGAAAGCTGCTGGCGCTGATGAGGTGCAGGGTCTGATTGACGAGGCTGTGGTGGTAGTAGCGGTGGTCGTCCCAGCGCTGTTCGCTCAGCATCTCGGCAAAGCTCTGACTCGACATCGTGAATCCTCCTGGTGGTCAAAGTGGTGGGCAGCCGCGGCGACGAAACGGCCACTGGACTTTGCGCCGTGATCATGAAGATATGTTGACAAGAACGTGACGGTTTCGTGGCGATGTGGGCTTTTGTCCGCAGTGTCATCAAGTTGTGATCTCCGGGTGACAACATTCCTTGATCCGTAATAGGGGTTGTCATGAAAAAACGCTTACGGGTGTCGGTGGTGACGGAGACATATCCACCAGAGATCAATGGCGTGGCGCTCAGTCTTGCGAGGCTGCTCGAAGGAGTTCGCGGCCATTGTGACCTGGAACTGCTGCGGGTTGATCGTCGCGATCTCGAAGCCTGTCCGCCGGACGAGCTACGCCTGGCGGGCTTTCCCCTGCCGGGGTATGCGCGCTTGCGGGGCGGGTTTCCGGCGTGGCTTCGGCTGTGGCGCCGATGGTCGCTGCAGCGCCCCGACGTGGTTCACCTGGCCACGGAAGGGCCGCTTGGGTTCAGCGCGTTGCAGGTCGCGCGCCGTTTGCGCATTGCGGTGTCGTCGGACTTCCGCACCCACTTCGAGCAATATGTTGAGCACTACCGCGCGGGGTGGCTTGAACCGTTTGCCGCCGCGTATCTGCGCGCATTCCACAACCGTTGCCATCTCACCTGTGTACCCACGCAGGCTCTGCGGCTGAGCCTCGAGGCCAAAGGCTTTCGGCGGCTCTCGGTGGTGCCGAGGGGCGTGGACCTGAGCCGCTTCGCACCTTCGCGCCGTCAGGAGTCGCTGCGTGCTGCCTGGAGCACCGACAAGCGGCACACACCGATCCTGATGTGCGTTTCGCGCATGGCCGCCGAGAAGAATCTCGAGGTGCTGCTGGAGGCATTCCGTAGCGCACGTGCGCGGGGAAGGAGGGCGGAACTGCTGATGGTGGGGGACGGGCCGGTCCGCGCCACGCTCGAGAGGCGCTACCCGGAAGCGCGCTTTGTGGGGATGAAAACCGGGCAGGATCTGGCCGAACACTATGCCAGTGCAGATCTCTTCTGTTTTCCGAGTCAGAGCGAAACCTTTGGCAACGTTACGCTCGAGGCAATGGCAAGCGGACTTCCGGTGATCGCCTACCGCCACGGAGCGGCCGCCGCACTGCTTCAGGATCAGGTGCAGGGGTGGGTGCTCGAGGACTTCAGCACGCAGGCTTTCGAGGGCGCGCTCGAAGACGCCATGAGCCGCTGGGAGCGCGAGGGCCCGCTTGCCTGGCAGGCGATGGGCCTCGCAGCGCGGGCTTGCGCGCAGGCGCAGTCGTGGGACGCGGTGGTGGGGCAGATGCTGGGGCACTGGTACGCCTTGGCGCGCCATCCCGCAACCAACCCTGAAACTGATGCGCAAGCCCTGCGCTCGAGACTCCTCTAGCAGAGGTGCCCGCTACGTATCCCGGGATCGCCTGGGGCAGTCGGAAATGCCAGCAACGCGCAGCCCCTCGCGCAGACCCGGGCCGCAGCCTAATGCTGGAGGAGGCTGAACGCGAGCGCCCGATCGTCGATGGGAAGCGT
>VGHO01000090.1 GCA_016868175.1 Betaproteobacteria bacterium | reverse complement strand
GCTGCATGGTTTCACGGTAACAAGGCCCAATGCCCTGACGGTCCGCCTATTGCCATGAAGCATCAGGATTACAACTTCTGCGTTGCTCCCATGATGGACTGGACCGATCGCCACTGCAGGCGCTTCCATCGTCTCCTGAGCGGGAAGGCGAGGCTCTACACCGAAATGATCACGCCCGGAGCGCTGCTCCACGGCGATGCGGTCCGCCATCTCGAGCAGCATCCGTTGGACGGTCCGGTTGCACTTCAACTCGGCGGCAGCGAACCGGAAGCGCTCGCGCAGGCTGCACAACTCGGTGCGCGTTTCGGTTATGCCGAAATCAACCTCAATTGCGGTTGCCCGAGCGAACGGGTGCAGCGCGGCGCCTTTGGCGCCTGCCTGATGCGCGAAGCCGAACGGGTGGCTGACTGCTTCGAGGCCGTGAGCACTGCGGTGGATCTGCCGGTTACGGTGAAGCATCGACTCGGGCTCGGCAGAAACTCGAGCCTCGAGCTGGTGTGTACCTTTGTGGAGCGTCTTGTGCGTGCTGGCTGCCGGGTTTTCATCGTGCACGCGCGCAATGCGTGGCTCGAGGGGCTGAGCCCCAAAGATAACCGCGATGTTCCACCGCTGCGACATGCCGACGTGCACAGGCTCGCGTCGAACTTCCCGCAGTCGCGCTTCGTGATCAACGGTGGGCTCACCGACCACCTGAGTGCATGCGTTGCAGTGCAGCGGCTCGACGGGGTGATGATCGGCCGCGCAGCCTACAGAACGCCCGCGATGCTTGCCGCAGTGGATCGCCTGTGGTTTGGCGAGGAGTGCCAGACCAAAGCTGCGGCGCGCCCCTCCGGCTCTGCCTCCGAAAGCCTCAACCCGCTTTTGCACGCACTCGAGGGCTATCGGAACTACATGCAGAAGGAGCTTCAACGGGGCACATCCCTCGGAGCGATGACCCGTCCCTTACTCGGCGTGTTTCAGGGTTTTCGTGGGGCGCGGGCCTGGCGCCAGGACCTTTCCTGCGCGCAGGCGTTGCGCGCCGGAGACCTCGGCGTCTTCGATCAGGCGGTGGAACGGTTTCTCACGGTCCAGCGAACCGAGGCAACATAGGCGAGCACGGCGATCCACATCCCGAGCGAAGCGGCGATCTCGATCGAGGCCAGCCAGCGACTCAGGCCCTCTTCGGTGGTGGCGCGAACCACCCCCTCGGTGAAGTAGAGCAACGCCGCCATCGACCACCACTGGTGCATCACGATCGAGCCTCGCCACAGCCAGGGGAGGCAGATCAGCAGGGGCACCACCTTGAGCCAAAGCAGCGACCCTGGCCGAAGCGGCACCAGCCAAGCCTCCCAGGCGAAACCGAGCACACAGATCAACGCTCCGAGTGCCGCAGCACTCTTGCGCGCCTGAGGTGGAGAAATGAATCCAAGCAGCATCCCGGTGCCTCGCCCAAGTCCAGGGACAATCATGCCATGGGGCGCATTTCCGGGTTCGGCCGATGGGCGTTGAGGAAGTCGGTAAGTGCTCGTCGAACTGCGTCGGGTTGCTCTGCCATCATCTGGTGCCCCGCTGACCCGATCAGACAGGACTTTGCCCCAGGTATTGCCGCGAGCAATCCCGATGCCGCTTTTGGGGGTGTCATCGCATCGCGGTCGGCCGACACGAGAAGCGTGGGCTGAACGATTGCGCGGGCGCGTTCGGCACCGTCGGCGTAGCGATGGCAGGCTCCGAAGTCGACGGCAAGCACGCCCCTGACTTGGCGTTCCATCAGGCGCCGCGCCTGGTTGTAGATCGAAAAACCGGGGCCAGGCGTGCCTGGATGATGGTGAATTCCACTGTGCGACCAGCGCGTGATCATGTCGAAGGCGCGGGCTTCGTTGTTTTCGGCAGCCTCGAGCAGCGCATCCGAGACCCGCATCGGAAGTGCGCTGCCGAGGAGGATGTTGGCCCAGCTTCGCTCCCGGTAACGTGCTGCAGCGTCGAGTGCGATCAGCGAGCCCATGCTGTGACCAATCCAGGCCGCCGTGGTGACCTTGAGTGCATCGAGCAGGTCCACACACCAGTCTGCAAGCGCGTGGATGCTCGGCAGAGGCCCGCCAGCGCTCCGACCGTGGCCGGGGAGATCCGGAGCGAGTACTGCGTAGCCGTGGTGAGCCATCCAACGCGACTGCATGATCCAGACGCTGTGGTCGTTTTGCGCGCCGTGGATGAAGAGCACGGCTGGTGGTACCGGGTGGAGCGTGCCACGCCCGGCGGAAGTGGCCGATGGAGCCTCGCTTCCGGGAGGCCTTGACTCCACGGCGGCAGTGCCCTGCCCCCGAGCCACCTCCTGAAACGGTTTTCCTCCGGTGTAGAGATAGGTCTCGACTCCACGCACCTGGATGCGCATGTCACTTCTTTGCGGAAAAGGCTGCGCGAAAGGCGCGCTGCAAGTCGTCGATCAGATCCTGGGGGTCCTCGAGCCCGATCGAGAAGCGCAGGGTCGACGGGCCGATGCCGGCTGCGGCCAGTGCGGCCTCGTCCATACGGAAGTGGGTGGTTGAGGCTGGATGGATCACCAGCGAGCGGCTGTCGCCGACATTGGCGAGGTGCGAGAAGAGTTGCAGCGCCTCCACAAAACGTCGGCCCTGCTCGCGCCCCCCGGCGAGATCGATGCTGAACACTGCGCCGCAACCGCGCGGCATGAGTTGTTTTGCGCGCAGATGGTCCCGGTGGGAGGCTAGGCCTGGATACGCCACGCGCGTCACTTGAGGATGGGCTTGCAGATATTCGGCAAGCTGCACGGCGCTGTCGACATGACGACGCATGCGTAGAGGAAGTGTTTCGATGCCCTGGAGGATCTGAAATGCGTTCATCGGGCTGAGACAGGCGCCGAAATCACGCAGACCCTCGCGGCGGGCGCGAAGCAGAAAGGGGGCCACCGTGGATTCCTCGGCAAAGACCATGCCATGAAACCCCTCGTAGGGCTCGGTCAGTTCGGGGAACCGGCCGCCTTGTTCCCAGTCGAAGCGCCCACCGTCAACCAGTACGCCGCCGAGGACCGTACCGTGACCGCAGAGAAACTTCGTGGCCGAGTGATAGACAAGGTCGGCTCCCCATTCAACCGGTCGGATCAACCAGGGCGTTGTGAAGGTGGAGTCCACCAGCAAAGGAACGCAGTGCCGGTGCGCGATCTCGGCCAGTCGCGGAATATCCAACACATCGAGGCCCGGGTTGCCCAGGGTCTCGCCGAAAAGCAATCGGGTCGCAGGCCTGATTGCGCGCTCCCAGGCCTCGAAATCACCCGGTGCAACAAAGCTTGTTTCAATGCCGAAGCGACGCAGCGTGTAGTGCAGCAGGTTGTGCGAGCCGCCGTAGAGCGCTGTGGAGGCCACCAGATGCGAGCCTGCTCCAGCGATGGTGGCGATCGCCAGATGCAGCGCTGCCTGGCCGCTGGCCGTGGCAATGGCACCCACGCCTGCGTCGAGTGCAGCCATGCGTTCCTCGAGCACCGCCACTGTGGGGTTGCTCAGGCGGGAGTACACATGGCCCGATTGCTCCATGTTGAAAAGACCGGCGGCCGCGTCCGAGTCGCGGAAAACAAACGCGGTGCTCAGGTGGATCGGCGTGGCCCGCGAACCGTGCACAGGATCCGGCGTTGCACCGGCATGAACCGCCAAGGTGTCAAAACGAAAATAGTCGGGGAAAGCGGTCATCGGTTTGGCTTGCGGACGAAGTCGGGATCCAGTTTGGATGCTAGCATCCACCGGGTTGCTGGATAGCCTCTGGCGAGTTGCTGGATAGCCTCTGGCGAGTTGCTGGATAGCGTCCGGTGAGTTGCTGGATAGCCTCTGGCGAGTTGCTGGAGAGAATCTGGTGCGTCGCTGGACAAGGTCTGGCGAGGGTTTCGCAGCCTCCCGTGCCTGCAGCATCCACGTTGCACCACGATCTTTGTGTAGCGCGAGGGCATCGGGGTCGACCTGGAGGGAGTGATGCATGTTCGCGACATACTTCGGGTGAAGGGCCGGGCGCTCTACGCAGTGGCGCCCGAAACCTTGCTCTCGGAGTGTGTGACCACCATGGCCGACCTCGACATCGGCTCGCTCGTGGTGATGGAGCAGGGCCGCCTGGCAGGCATGCTTTCCTTCCGCGAAGTGATCCGTGTACTTGCCAAGCGGCAACGCGAGCACCGCGTGGGACCCACGCCCACCATGGCGGAGATCCGTGCCCGCGAGGTCATGGAGCCCAATCCCCGGGTTGCCACGCCCGACATGGACGTGAATGCCTTGCGCCTGATGATGCTCGAGCACCACGACCGCTATGTGCCGGTGATCGACGGCCCATTGCTGCTCGGGGTGATTTCGTTCTACGATGTGGCACGTGCCGTTCTCGACTCGCAAAGCTTCGAGAACAGGATGCTCAAGGCGTATATCAAGGACTGGCCTACGGAGGGTTGAGAGCGTGCGTATCCTCGTATCGAACGACGACGGTTACCTGTCGCCGGGTCTGGCCAGGCTTGCGGAGGTCATGGCCCGGTTCGGGAGTGTCACGGTTGTGGCGCCCGATCGGGACCGCAGCGGCGCGTCCAACTCTCTCACGCTTGATGCGCCACTCACGGTGCGCAAGGCGGCCAACGGCTTTCACTTTGTGAATGGCACCCCCACCGACTGTGTGCATATGGCGATCACTGGCCTGCTCGAGCACCGACCGGATCTGGTGGTTTCCGGGATCAACAACGGGCCCAACATGGGCGACGACACGATTTATTCCGGAACCGTGGCGGCGGCGATGGAGGGCTATCTTCTGGGCGTGCCCTCGATCGCCTTCTCGCTGCAGTCGCGATCGTTTCATGGTCTCGATCGCGCCGGCGACCTTGCCGCATCGGTGGTGCAAATGGTTCTCAGGCGCCACCCTTTTGCGCCGCCCTACCTGCTGAATGTGAACATTCCCGGTGAAGCCGCAGCGGCAGGTGATGCGACGCCGCTGGTGACGCGACTGGGCAAGCGGCATGTGGCCGAACCGGTGATTGCCGCAACCAATCCGCGAGGCGAGGACATCTGGTGGATCGGTCCGGCCGGCCCCGCAAAGGATGCGGGACCCGGCACCGACTTCCATGCGCTCAGCGAGGGCAGGGCTTCGATCACGCCGCTCGACATTGACCTTACCGCGCACCGGCAACTGGGGGCACTCGCCCAATGGCTGCACGGCCAGGACTGAGCGGTCGCTCCATGCTCGGGCGGGACGGTTCACCAGGCCGACCGGCACTCCCCCGCGAGGGGCTGAACGGTCGGTCGATTCCTCGAGCGGTCAGGCCCCCAAGCGTGTCTGGCCTCGGGCTCGATTCCGAGCGCGCGCGGCATCATCTGGTCGACCAGTTGGTGGTTGCGCACAGGCTTCACGATGCGCTTGCTGCTGCAATGCGCGAGTTTCCCCGGCATCGTTTCGTGGACCCCGGGCTCGCGAGCAGGGCCTACGAGGACGTGGCCTTGCCAATCGGCCACCAGCAAACGATCTCGAGGCCCTCGACCGTAGCCATGATGCTCGACCGTCTTGTGCGTTTCATGAGCCTGGAAAAGCGAGGACGGAGCCGTGTCCTGGAGATCGGTACCGGCTGCGGCTATCAGGCGGGTCTCTTGTCGCGTCTCTTCGGCGAGGTGTATTCGCTCGAACGCGTGAAGGATTTGCACCTGGCGGCCAAGCGCAATCTGCGCGGACTCAAGTGCTTCAACCTGCGCATGGTCTTCGCCGATGGCCAGGAGGGCTTGGCAGCCGCCGCACCCTTTGACGCCATCATTGCGTCCGCCTGCGGCGAGCTTGTTCCTCAGCCCTGGATGGAACAATTGGCTCCAGGGGGCATCCTGCTTACACCGGTGACCAGCGGGTCCACGCAGGTTCTCAGGCAGTTTGTGCGCCTTGCGCTGGACCAATTCGAGACCACAACCCTCGACGAGGTCCGCTTCGTTCCGCTTCTGCAGGGCACCCGGTGAAACGTCGTTGTTTCGGGGCAGCCCGTGCAGCGGCAATGGCGGTCGTTGCAGTGGGCACGTTGGCCTCGTGTTCATCCACGAAGCCGCCTGCGCCGATTGTTGACCGTTCAAAGCCGGTTGCTCCGGTTGTGATCCTTCCGCCGAGCCGCGACCGTCCGGTCGCAGGTAACCAGGCACCGGCGGTTGCGGCAAGGCCCGCCGACACGGCGAGGCCGTCGACCGGTTCCGCACCGCAGCTCGCCCAGAGCCCTCCACCAAGGGATGCAGCGAAACCCGCACCGCGCGACGTTCCGAGGGAAGTACCCACAGACGCAACCGGGGATGCGCGCAAGGACCCCGCAAGGGATTCCGCGAAGGAAGTCGCGAGCGTCCGGCCGATTCGCAACCCGGAGGTTGTGTCGGTCCATCGGGAGGTTGCAGCGCCTGGCAACGGGGGAGCCATCCCGTCCGGAAGACTCGAATCGAGCCCGTCCGGCAGACTCGAATCGAGCCCATCCGGCAGAGTTGAGTCGGGCTCGCCCGGCAGAGTTGAGTCGAGCCCATCCGGCAGAGTTGAGTCGGGCTCGTCCGGCACAGTTGGAGCAAGCCCACCGGGCAGGTCTGACTCACGGCCGCCCGGCGGTGCTGGGGCAAGACCGGAGTCTGCGCCTTCGAGTCCAACCGAGGCGGCGCCCCTGCCGCGGCCGCCCGGCGGCGCTTTGGCAAGACCGGAGCCTGCGCCAGTGAGCGCACCCGAGCCACCGCCCATGGCGCGGCCCGAATCACCGCCACCTGCGCGCCCTGAACCGGCACCGGACCTCGACTGGATCTGGCCTGCCGATGGCAAGATCGTGAGCACCTTCAGCGCTGGCAAGGGCGGGATGCGCATCGAGGGTAACTCCGGCGACCCGATCGTGGCCATCGGCGATGGCAAGGTGATCTTTGCGGGCCAGGGGCCCAAGGGTTACGGCAACCTGCTGATCGTTCGGCACGAGGGGGAACTGCTTTCGGTGTATGCGCACAACCGGGCGCTCCTCGTGCAGGAGGGGAGCCAGGTACGCAAGGGCCAGAAGATTGCGGAGATGGGCGACAGCGGGGCTGACCGAGCCCAGCTCGGGTTCGAGTTGCGGCGCAACGGCCGACCGATCGATCCCCGGACAACGCTGCCGCCGCGCTGAGTCAACGCCGTGGCTTCGGTGTTGGTCTTCGATCTCGAGACGGTGCCCGACGTTGAGGGGCTGCGTCGTGCCTGGGGAGATTTCCCTCCCGAACTTGATATCAACGACGAGGATGCCCTGGTCGGACATGTGCTCGATCGCCGGCAGGAAAAGACAGGCAACCGGTTTCTTTCACTGCACTTCCAGCGCATCGTGGCGATTGGCTGCCTGTTCCGACGCGATGACAACAAGGAGCCCGCGCTGCAGTTGCGCTGCCTGGGGCAGCCTGAGGACTCCGAGGAACGTCTGATCCGTGACTTCTTCCGCGCAGTCGAGCGCTATACGCCCCAACTCGTGAGCTGGAACGGCGGAGGCTTCGATCTTCCGGTGCTCCACTACCGCTCGCTGCTCCACGGGGTGAGCGCCTCGCGTTACTGGGAGATGGGTGAGGGCGATCGCGAGTTCAGGTTCAACCACTATCTGGGTCGCTACCATACCCGGCATGTCGACCTCATGGATATGCTGAGCCTCTACAGTCCCCGGTCTGCCGCACCGCTCGATCAAGTTGCACTCCTGTGCGGATTTCCCGGCAAGCAGGGCATGGACGGCTCGAAGGTCTGGTCAGCCTTTCGCGAAGGACGGATTGAGGAGATCAGGCACTACTGCGAGGGGGATGTGCTCAACACCTGGCTGATGTGGTGCCGTTTCCAGCTCGTTCGGGGACAGGTATCTCACGAACAGTACCGACGGGAGCTCGAGTTGGCGCGCAAGGTCGTGGAAGACACTGGCGATCGGCGCTGGGAGAACTTGCTGCAGGCCTGGCCGCAGGCATGAGCGGCGGCAATGCCGTTGCGCAGGCGGGGGAATCCAGCGAAGACAGGCGATTGCTGCTGGAGGTTGAAAGCATCGATCTCGAGGGCCGCGGGGTGGCGCGTCTCGACGGCCGCGTGATCTTCGTTGACGATGGACTTCCCGGCGAGCGGGTGGTTGCACAAACGGTCAAGCGACGCGGTCGCTACGACCGGGCGCAAACGCTCGAAATCCTGCGGGCCTCGAGCTCCCGGGTCATGCCCCCGTGCCCGTCCTACGGAGTCTGTGGCGGCTGCAGCATGCAGCACATCGACGCGGCAACCCAGCTCGCGGTGAAGCAGCGCGTGCTCGAGGACCAGCTCTGGCACCTCGCCCGAATCCGACCCGATCATCTGCTTGCGCCAATCATGGGCAGCGCATGGAACTATCGGCGTCGCGCGCGGCTCAGCGTGCGGCATGTGGTGCGCAAGGGCAAGGTGCTGGTGGGCTTTCACGAGCGATCCTCGCGTTATGTGGCGGACATGCTCGAATGTCATGTGCTGAGCCGTCGGATGTCGGCGCTGCTGCCTGTGCTTCGTGAACTTGTCGCTTCGCTGTCGATCCGCGATCGTATCCCCCAGATCGAAGTGTCCGAAGGGGATGCGTATCGGGAGGCTCGGGGCATCCCGCAAGCCGTCGGTCAGTCTGATGGGCGGGCTGAAGGGCAGGTTGATGGGTGGAGCGACGCGCCCGAAGGGGATGCATATCGGGAGGCTCGGGGCATCCCGCAAGCCGTCGGTCAGTCTGATGGGCGGGCTGAAGGGCAGGTTGATGGGTGGAGCGACGCGCAGCCCGGGGTGCGGCATCCAGGAAAAGATTCGGTGCTGGCGCTGGTCTTGCGTGTACTGGAGTATCCCGGTGAAGCCGATCGTGCGAAGTTGCGCCAATTTGCCGAGCGCGAGAGCCTGGAACTCTGGCTGCAACCCAAGGGGCCCGACACGATCGAACTGCTGCACCCGGAGCGCTCGAGCCTGGGCTACACGCTTGACGACTTTGGCCTCCGGATGGACTTTCGGCCAACCGACTTCACCCAGGTGAACCATCCCATGAACGCGAGGATGGTCTGGAGAGCCATCAGGCTCCTCGACCCGCACCCCGGAGATCGGGTACTGGATCTCTTTTGTGGCCTTGGCAACTTCAGCCTGCCACTCGCCCGCTTATCCGGCGAAGTTCTCGGGGTTGAGCTGAGCGCCGCGCTCACCGGTCGCGCTCAGGACCTGGCGCAACGCCATGCGCTTGGCTCGATCGCGCAGTTCGCTGTTGCAAATCTTTTCGAGATTGCCATGCCGCAGTGGGAGTCGCTCGGTGAATTTGACAAGGCCCTTGTTGACCCTCCCCGCGAGGGCGCACAACGGGTATGTGAACACTTTGCGCGGCAAACGAATCCCCCGGCGCGGATCGTGTATGTGTCGTGCAATCCGGCAACGCTTGCGAGAGACGCCGCGATCCTCGTGCACCAGGGACCCTACCGCCTCCGCAGTACGGGCGTGATGAACATGTTTCCGCAGACTTCCCATGTGGAATCCATGGCGGTCTTCGAGCGCGAGGGTCCGGCCGCCTGATCAGGCAGCCGGGCCTTCGTGAGCCTGCCTTCAGTCGCGGTCGCCGCCGAAAATGCCAAGAATGGCGAGAAGGTTGGCGAAGATGTTGTAGACGTTGAGATAGATTGCGAGGGTGGCTGTGATGTAGTTGTCCTCACCGCCGCGCAAGACACGCTGGACGTCCACGAGGATCAGAGCCGAAAAGATCGCAATAGCCAATACCGATACGGTGAGCATCAAGGCCGGAAGTTGCAGGAAGATGTTCGCCAGGCTTGCCACGATCAGCACGAGCACGCCCACCATCAGGAACTTGCCCATGCCCGTGAAGTCGCGCTTGGAGAAGGTGGCGACCGACGCCATCACCGCAAAGATCGACGCGGTGCCCCCAAACGCGGTCATGATCAGGGTGGCCCCGTTGCGCAGTCCCAGAATACTTCCAATCAGGCCTGAGAGCATCAGCCCCATGAAGAAGGTGAAGGCGAGAAGCAGCCAGACCCCCGCAGCGCTGTGCTTGTTGCGCTCGATCACATAGAAGAAACCAAAGGCGATCGCGAGAAAGGCTATGGCGCCGATGAAGGGACTGCCCGAGAAGATTGCGCTGAATTGCGTTTGCACCCCGATCCATGCCCCAGCGATCGTGGGAATCATCGAAAGAGCGAGAAGGCCATAGGTGTTTCGCAACACCTTGTGCTGCTGCGAGAGGTCGGCCTGGCCGCCAAAGCCTTGTTCCCCGTAAGGAAGGCGACCCTGGCCGCTCGCGACCTGGTCGAAGAGCGAGCCAGGCCTTCCGACGGATGCGGTTACGGGTACAGGTGCAGGATTGGGCCGCAACTGGGCCGACTGACCGTAGGCCTGCTGCGAAGTCACAGGGTGGGTGTCGGTGGACCGGGCATTGGCCGCAGAGCCAAGTGGTGCTTGCGCGTTGGCCGAATGGCCAAACGGCGAGTTGGATGGATTGGTCATCGTAGAACCTCCTTGCTAGAAAAGCCACGAGACACGTGGAT
>VGHO01000089.1 GCA_016868175.1 Betaproteobacteria bacterium | reverse complement strand
TCCTCGCCGCAGCCTGAGCACGAATCTCGCCGCCGCCTGAGCATGAACCTCGCCGCAGCCTGAGCATGAACCTCGCCGCAGCCTGAGCATGAACCTCGCCGACTACAGCGCACACGCCTTGCTCGCTCTCTACCGGAGTGGTGGGGCATCGCCGCTCGAAGCAACCCGCGCGTGTCTCGACCGAATCGCCCAACTCAACCCGGAGATCAACGCCTTTTGCCTGATCGATGAAGCGGCTGCGCTCGAAAGCGCGCGGAAAAGCGAAGCTCTTTGGCAGCAACGCAGACAGCGTGGATACCGCGCCGATCACCCTTCGCCCGGGGTGCTCGAAGGTGTTCCACTCAGCATCAAGGATCTTATCCTCACGCGGGGATGGCCAACGCTCAGGGGGTCGCGCTGCGTTGATCCCAACCAAGCCTGGGAGGTGGACGCTCCGGTCACTGCACGTCTTCGCGAGGCGGGCGCAGTTCTGCTCGGAAAGACGACTACCCCGGAGTTTGGCTGCAAGGGCGAGACATCGTCGCCGCTCAGCGGGGTGACCTGCAACCCCTGGGACCGCAGCAAGACCTCTGGCGGGTCCTCCGGGGGCGCTGCCGCTGCAGTGTCGAGCGGCATGGGCCCGATCGCGATCGGTACCGACGGTGCGGGTTCGGTTCGCATACCCGCCTCCTTTTGCGGCAACGTGGGCTTCAAGCCTTCTTTCGGCCGGGTTCCGGCCTTTCCTTCCTCACCGTTCGGCAGTCTGGCGCATGTGGGTCCGCACACGATGAACGTAACCGACACCGCGCTGGTGATGAACGTGATGAAGCTTCCCGATGCGCGCGACTGGAGCGCGCTGCCCGAAGACCGGTCCGACTACGCCATCGGACTCACCGATGGGGTGCGCGGACTGCGGGTAGCCTATTCGCCTCGCCTCGGGTATGTGAGCGCGCTAGACCCTGAGATCGAAAGTGCCGCCGAAGAAGCAGCCAAGGCTGCACAAGGACTCGGCGCGATCGTGGAGGCCTGCGATCCTCCGATCGATCCTCCACTCGATCTCATCTACGGTCTCTGGGCTGCGGGTGCTGCAGCGATCTGGCGGGGACTCGACGCCACCCAGCGCGAGCGCACCGATCCCGATTTCCGAACCCAGGCCGAGTACGGACTCGAGATCAACGCCACGCAGATGCACCAGTTTCAGGTGCGCCGCGCTGAACTCGGATCCCGCCTTCGGGTCTTCATGCAGAACTTCGACCTCCTGATCACGCCCTCGACTGCTGTCTGCGCCTTCGATTTGGGCACCACAGCGCGGCCAACCAAACTCGATCCCGAATCAATGCTCGGCTGGACCCCCTTCAGCTATCCCTTCAACCTGTCGCAGCAGCCAGCCATCAGCCTTCCGTGCGGGCTCAACCGGCAAGGGTTGCCGATTGGTGTGCAACTGGTGGGGCCGATGTTTGGCGATGGGTTGGTGCTGCGCGCTGCGCGCGCGATGGAACAGGTGCTTCCTCCTGCGCGAAGGGCGCCTCTGGCGGGCAGCTAACCCAAAGGACGGCTCTGGTGGGCAGGTAACTCGAAGGGAGGCTCTGACGGACAGCTAACTCCAGCCCGAAAAGTGGCTGAAGTCATTCGATCCTTTGGTCGGGGCGGCGGGATTCGAACTCGCGACCCCTTGCACCCCATGCAAGTGCGCTACCAGGCTGCGCTACGCCCCGAACTCCTCGAGTTTAGCACCGCCGACAGCCACCCTTTCCTGCCCGTGCCGCCAGGGCAGCATGCCTTGCTCCGCCACAGCCTGGCGCGCGCGCCTTTCCTTGCCATGCTCCTTCACGGCCTGCAGCGCTTCTCCGCCGAATGGCCCGACCGATGTGCGATGGCCCATCGGAGCATCAGCACACCGACTTGCCGTTACTCGACTGCGAGTAAATCGGCTGCCTCGCCGAGGAGTACGCGCAGCCTTGCAAAACGGGCGCGGTAGGCCACGGCTTCCTCGCTGAGGTCCGCGGCAGAAGTTTCGGGCCTCTCACCTGCCCCGGTGGCGGATATCCCGATGGCTGGAGCGATGTCCAATGCGGCCGCCTCCAGCGGATCTGCAAGGGCAGCCCCACCATCCACCGTGAATTGCGCTGGATCCACCGAAGTTGCGCCCCTTGTACTGTCGGCGTCAGCGGGCAGCGCGGCAGACGCGAGCGCCGAGGACTCCGAGGGCAGCACCGCTGGCGCTACCGCTGCGGCGTCTGGAGGCAGCGCTGCACGCGCAACCGCTGAGGCCTCTGCCTGAAGGTTGGCAAGCGTCTGCCGCCCAGTAAGGCGCATGCGCGCGCCCTGGATCGTGAATCCCTCGTCGTAGAGCAACTCGCGGATTTTGCGAATCAGAAGGACTTCATGCTGCTGATAGTAGCGACGGTTGCCGCGTCGCTTCATCGGACGAAGCTGCGGAAACTCCTGCTCCCAGTAACGAAGCACATGCGGCTTCACGGCGCACAAATCGCTCACCTCCCCGATGGTGAAGTAGCGCTTGGGCGGGATTGGCGGCAGGATGCTGTCGACATAGCCGCGGGTTCGCAACAGGACTGCTTCGTCGTCGTGATTCACGAAGAGCATCCGCCCGGAAAACGATCTAGAGTTCCTCGCTCCGCGAGGGAACGAAGCGACCGGATTCGATCTGGGCCTTGAGTTTCTGACTGGCGTGAAAGGTCACCACCCTTCGCGCGGAAATCGGGATCGATTCGCCGGTCTTCGGATTGCGACCCGGCCGTTGCGACTTGTCGCGCAACTGAAAGTTTCCGAAACCCGAAAGCTTCACCGACACTCCGGCAGCCAGCACGTCGCCGATCTCCTGAAAAAAGAGGTCCACGAGTTCTTTCGACTCGCGCTTGTTGAGCCCAACGCGTTCGAAGAGCATCTCTGCCAGCTCGGCCTTGGTGAGTGTGGGAGCTTCGGCGCCGGAATGGGAAGATGTCATCGGTACCTCAAATGAGAAATACGAGCGCTACGCGAGCCCTCTCCCGACACCCGATCGCTGCCACGCTGCGCCAAGCGCCGCTGAACAACACGAGGCAAGCCCGCGGTCAGGATCGCAGTCGGGCGCCGAAGACTTCCAGTGCGCGCATCACATCCTGCATCACCAGCCGAACCTCACCCTCATCGAGCGTGCGGTCAGTATGCTGCATCAGGAGCCGGAAAGCAACACTTTTTTCGTTTTCTTTCAGCGTCTTGCCCTGATATTCGTCAAAAATTGCAACTTCCTGGACATGCCCCTTTCCGGCCGCCTCGATCGCGGCCTTCAAAGGACCGGCGGGCTGCATCCGATCGATCACGAGCGCAAGATCGCGGATCACCGGAGGAAAACGCGAAGGGCTCTGCGCCTGCGGCATCGTGACCTGCTGCAGGAGCCAAGCCTCGACTTCTGCAAGAACCGGTGGCTCCGGAAGTTCGAGCTCCTGCTGCAGGCGCGGGTGGAGCACGCCAATCCACCCCACCAGCCTTCCCCCCTCGAGGATCAGCGCCTGCCGGGTTGGATGCAGTCCAGTTGGCGGTTGCATCGGACTCTCTGCGCTTATTGCAATGCCGCTTGTCACAAAGTCCACCTTGCGCCGTGCGAGCAAGGCTTCCAGGTCGCCCTTCACATCGAAAAAGTCAACCCCACGCGTTGCCTCACCCCACTGCACAGGCAAATTGGGGCCGTAGGCCAGTAGAGCCATGCGCAGCGGTTGGCGGATCCCCTCAACGTCGAGCGGCCCTGGCGGTGCCCCGGGCGCTCGAAGAAAGACTCTGCCATGCTCGAAGAGACGGACGCGTTCGGCCTTGCGGTGCAGGTTGTGGCGGAGCGTCTCAAGAAGGCCGGTACAGATCGAAGTGCGCATGGCGTCGTGGGTGGAGGCCATGGGATTGATCAGCGATATGGCCTGCAGTCCGGTGAGCTTTCGATCCAGCGATGCAGATACAAAACTGAAATGGATCACCTCCTGATAGCCCCGCGCTGCGATGCTCCGCTTGAGGTCGATGAGTGAGCGCTCGGTTTCGGGGACTTCACGCATCAGCGTCAGGGCCCTGGGCGCGCGCTGGGGAAGTTGATCGTAGCCTCGAAGCCGAACGACCTCCTCGATCAGATCCTCCTCGATCTGGACATCGAAGCGGAAAGACGGCGGCGTGACAACCACAACCTCGCCAGCCTTGCCACCCTCGCCACCCTCGCCAGCCTCGCCTGCGAAGCTACCGAGCCACTCGCGCGTGAAGTCAAGCCGACCAAGCAGGGCATCGACTTCCCCCCGGCTGAGTGCGATGCCCGAAACCTTGCGCGCACGGGCGAGCCGCAGGCGTACCGGGAGCCTCTCGGGCAACTTCAGGATCTGATCATCGAGCGGGCCGACCTTGCCGCCGCAGATTTCCACGATGAGGCCGCAGACCTCGTCGAGGTCGGCAGCCGTGGATGCGGGGTCCACACCGCGCTCGAATCGATGCCCGGCGTCGGTGGAAAACTGGAAGCGTCGACTGCGGCCCGCAATTGCCTTGGGCCACCAGAACGCAGCCTCGACGTAAACGTTGCGGGTTGCGTTGGATACTGCGGTGGCGGCCCCGCCCATGATCCCGGCAAGGCTTTCCACCGCGCTCTCATCAGCAATCACGCCACAGGTCTCGTCGAGATCGATTGTTGTGCCGCTGAGCAAAGTGAGTTTTTCACCGCTTCGCGCCCAGCGAACCTCGAGCGAGCCGTCAATACGGTCAAGGTCGAAGACATGTGTGGGCCTTGACCGCTCGAGCATCACATAGTTGGAGATATCCACGAGCGCCGAGATGCTGCGTTGACCTGAACGCTCAAGGCGCCGCTTCATCCACCCCGGCGTTGCCGCACCGGGATTCACACCGCGGATCACCCGGCCGCAAAACCGGCCGCACAAGTCCGGAGCCAGGATGCGCACGGGAAGGCGGTCGGGGATGTCGGTACGAAGCTCCCTCGGCGCCCGCAAGAACAGTGGAGCCCCGCTGAGCGCAGCGACTTCCCGGGCAATACCCAGCACGCCGAGGCAGTCCGGGCGATTCGGGGTGAGTTTGAGTTCGAAACGATGATCATCGAGCGCAAGCGCGTCCCGCAGACTGCAGCCCGGATCAAGCCCGTCCTCGAGTTCAAGCAGTCCTTCGTGATCCTCCGAAAGTCCGAGTTCGCGGGCGGAACAGAGCATCCCTGCACTGTCCACCCCACGCATGCTTCGCGGCACGATCTGAAGCCCCCCGGGCAACACCGCGCCCGGAAGCGCACAGGGCGCGAGCATCCCTGCACGCGCGTTCGGCGCTCCACAAACGATCTGCAGCCGGGCGGGCGTGCCAGCGTTGACCCGACAAATGCGCAAGCGGTCGGCGCGCGGATGAGCTTCGACGGCTTCGATTCGGGCCACCACCACCCGGTCGAAGGCCGGCGCAACCGGTGCGCAGGATTCCACCTCGAGTCCTGCCATGGTCAGCGCCTCGGCGAGCTGCTGGGTAGTCCACGGAGGGTCAACGTGGGTACGCAGCCAGGCTTCGGAAAACTTCATGCGCCTTTCAATCCCTGAACTGGCGAAGGAAACGCAAGTCGTTTTCGTAGAAAAGACGCAGATCGGCAATGCCGTAGCGCAGCATTGCAAGGCGCTCGACGCCTGAGCCAAAGGCAAAACCGATGAAGTGCTCGGGATCGAGTCCCACGTTGCGAACGACCTGAGGATGAACCTGCCCCGCGCCGGAAACCTCGAGCCAGCACCCTGCAAGCGGCCCCGAGGTGAAACGCAGGTCGATTTCCGCAGAAGGCTCGGTGAAGGGGAAATAGGATGGCCTGAAACGCACGTCGAGGTCGCCCTGCTCAAAGAACCGGCGCAGGAAACCGGTGTAGACGCTTTTCAGATCCGAAAAACTGATGTCCTCGTCGAGCCACAACCCTTCAAACTGATGGAACATTGGCGAATGCGTGGCATCGGAATCGACCCGGTAGGTCTTTCCGGGAGCAATCACCCGGATCGGCGGCGCGTGGTGCCTGGCATAGCGCAGTTGCATCGGCGAGGTATGGGTGCGCAGGAGCAGGCCGCCCTCCACGTAGAAGGTGTCGTGCATGGAACGCGCGGGATGATCCTCAGGCGTGTTGAGCGCTGAGAAATTGTAGAAGTCGTCCTCGATCTCCGGACCGTCGGCCACGTCGAACCCGATCGATCGAAAGATCGACTCGATGCGCGCGAGCGTCAGGGTAACCGGATGCAGTCCGCCGGTCTCGATCCCACGACCAGGCATCGTGACGTCGATCGCCTGTGCGCGCATCAGGAGGTGCATCGTGGCCTCCTGCAGCGCGTTTGAACGCGCGTGGTAGCCCTCCTCGATCCGCGCCTTGACTGCATTGAGCGCTTTGCCTGCCGCAGCGCGCGCTTCACCTTCGAGCGCACCAAGCCCGCGCATTCGTTGGGTGAGCCACCCGTCGCGCCCGAGCACCCGGGCCTTGGCGTTGGCTAGCGCAGCGTCGTCGTTGCAGGCTGCAAAGGACGCGCAGGCGTTGCTTACCAGACCGTCGAGTTCGGCGGGATCCTCAGGCACCAAACCCCGCCCGCACCCGCGCCACGATCGACGCAAAAGCCGCCTTGTCGTTGACTGCCAGTTCGGCGAGTACCTTCCGGTCGAGTCCGATCGAGACCTTGTTGAGCCCGTGCATGAAGACCGAGTAGGTCATGCCGTGCTCTCGCGCCGCAGCGTTGATCCTGGCGATCCAGAGCGCGCGAAATACCCGTTTGCGATTTCGCCGGTCGCGGTAGGCGTATTGACCGGCCCGCATGACAGCCTGTTTGGCGATGCGAAACACATTTCCACGCCGGCCCCGATACCCCTTGGCCAGCGCAAGCACCTTCTTGTGCCGCGCGCGCGCGGTTACTCCTCGTTTCACTCTGGGCATGCGCGACTCCTTCAGGCGTAGGGAAGCATCGCGCGGACGTGCGGCAGATCTGCCGCCACAACCTCAACGGCCCCGCGCAGTTGGCGCTTGTTTTTGGTGCTTTTCTTGGTGAGGATGTGACGCTTGAACGCCTGACCGCGCTTGATCGAACCACCCGGACGCACGCGAAAACGCTTCGCAGCCCCCTTCTTGGTCTTCATCTTCGGCATGACTCGCTGTACCTTGTGTGGTGCATCATCAGGTGGACCGGCAGTAGGGGCCGCTCTCTTGACTACCCATGACGCCTGTGCCCACGCGAAGCACCTGCACGCCGTGGAGCGCGTGGCAGCAACCCGCTTTCGGGCAAGCCCTCAAGTATAGCGGAGACCGAAGTTCAGCGGCGCCGCTTCGGGGCAATCACCATCACCATCTGACGGCCTTCGAGTCGGGGCATCGATTCAACCTGGCCGTGCGCTTCAAGATCCGTGCGCACGCGATCAAGCAGGCGGATGCCGAATTCCTGATGGGCCATCTCGCGGCCCCGGAACCGCATCGTGATCTTGGCCTTGTCGCCCTCTTCGAGAAAGCGGACCAGGTTGCGCAACTTCACCTGATAGTCGCCATCGTCGGTGGCGGGGCGAAACTTCACCTCCTTCACCTGAATCGTCTTCTGCTTGGACCTGGCCTCGGCGGCTCGCTTTTGTTCCTGGTAACGGAACTTGCCGTAGTCCATCATCTTGACGACCGGGGGAGAGGCCTGCGCGGCGATCTCCACCAGATCGACCTGAGCCTCTTCGGCCATCCGAATCGCCTCCTGGATCCGGACGATTCCGAGGGCTTCGTTGCCTGCGCCAATCAGGCGCACTTCGGGAACTGTTATCTCACCGTTGATGCGATGGGTTCGTTCAGTAGCGATGCTTTCTTCTCCGGGTAGTCGATCGAGTCCTCCGCGCGGGGCTCAGGCGGCCTTGGGAAGCGGCTGACTTCGCTTGCTTTCCACATCCTGGGCCAGCTGACGGGCAAAGCTCTCGATCGACATCGCTCCCAGATCAATTCCGCCCCGTGCACGCACGGAGACCTGGTTAGCCCGCGCCTCCTTCTCCCCCACGATGAGCAGGTAGGGAATCTTTTGCAGGCTGTGCTCGCGGATTTTATAGTTGATCTTCTCGTTGCGCAAATCGGATTCAACTCTAAATCCTTGTTTTCGCAGGCATTGAATCACGTGCCCGGCATAGTCAGCCTGATGCTGGGTGATGCTCATCACCATCACCTGCACTGGCGCGAGCCAGAGCGGCATCGCACCGGCGTGGTTCTCGATGAGAATGCCAATGAAACGCTCCATCGATCCCACGATTGCCCGATGCAGCATCACTGGATGCTTGCGCGTGTTGTCAAGGTCGACGAATTCGGCCCCGAGTCGCTCGGGCATGTTGAAGTCCACCTGCAGGGTGCCGCACTGCCAGACCCTGCCCAGGGCATCCTTGAGCGAGTACTCGATCTTGGGACCGTAGAACGCGCCGTCGCCTTCGGAGACCGAAAAGTCCACGCGGGAGGAGCGCAGCGTATCCATGAGCGCTTTTTCGGCCTTGTCCCACAGGGTGTCGCTTCCAACCCGTTTTGCCGGGCGAGTGGCAACCCGATAGATGATCTGATCAAAGCCGAAATCGGCATAGACCTTCTGCAAGAGCCCTGTGTAGCGCTCGCATTCCAACTGGATCTGATCCTCAGTGCAGAAGATATGCCCGTCATCCTGCACGAACCCCCTGACCCGCATGATCCCGTGCAGGGCGCCTGAGGGCTCGTTCCGGTGGCAGGCGCCAAACTCGCCGTAGCGCAGTGGCAGATCGCGATAGCTGCGCAGCGCGGAGTTGTAGACCTGGACATGCCCAGGGCAGTTCATGGGCTTGACTGCATAGTCCCTGTTTTCCGAGGACGTTGTGAACATTGCCTCCTTGTAGTTCTCCCAGTGTCCAGAACGTTCCCACAGTGATCGATCGAGCATTTGTGGACAGCGAATCTCCTGGTAACCATGGTCTTTGTAGACCGCTCGCATGTAGCATTCGACCTGCTGCCACAAGGCGAATCCGCGCGGATGCCAGAACACCATCCCGGGGGCGTCGTCCTGAAGGTGAAACAGGTCGAGTTCCCGGCCCAGCTTGCGATGGTCGCGACGTTCCGCCTCAGCGAGTCTGTGCAGGTACTCGTCCTGCTCGGACTGTGTAGCCCACGCCGTGCCATACACCCTCTGCAGCATCTCGTTGCGGGAGTCGCCGCGCCAGTAGGCGCCCGCAAGCTTCATCAGCTTGAAAACCTTGAGTTTCCCCGTGGAGGGGACATGGGGCCCGCGGCACAGGTCCACGAAACTGCCCTCGCGGTAAAGCGAGATGGTCTGCCCGGCCGGAATGCTGGCGATGATTTCGGCCTTGTAAAACTCCCTCTGATCCCGGAAGAATGCTACAGCGTCGTCGCGGCCCCACTCCTCCCGGACGACAGACTCATCGCGCGCTGCGAGTTCGCGCATGCGGTTTTCGATGGCCTGGAGATCCTCGGGAGTGAAAGGACGCTGGTAAGAAAAATCATAATAAAACCCGTGTTCGATCACCGGTCCGATCGTGACCTGAGCGGTCGGAAAAAGGTCCTTGACCGCGTAAGCGAGCAAGTGCGCGGTGGAATGTCGCAAAACCTCCAAGCCTTCGGGATCCCGCGCTGTGAGGACCGCCAGGTCGCTGTCAGCCTCGAGCCTGAAGGACGTATCGACGAGTCTGCCGTTGACCCGCGCAGCCAAGGCTGCCCGGGCAAGCCCGGAACCAATGCTGCGTGCCAGTTCGTCCACTGTGAGCGCCGCCGGAAACTGCCGTACAGCGCCATCGGGAAGGCGGATCGAAATCATGCAGCGCGGCAAGGACGTGACAAGGCTGTGTAGGCGGGTGCGAAGCGGTTGGTCAAGGGGAATGATCTCGGAAGCCTGGAACCGAGTTTAACGCCCGTCCCGGATGGATTCGAACCTGACATCCGTCGAATCATGGAGGCTTCAGGGGAGTGGCGTCAAGTCGAATGTCGAAGCCGAGGTCGCTTGTCGGAGTCGAAGTCGAGGTCGGCTGTCGAAGTCGAAGTCGAGGTCGGCTGTCGAAGTCGAGGTCGAAATGACTGCCGACGGTCAAAGGCGATCCCTCGGGTGCGATGAGCGCGGTGAATCCGTTGAGGCGATCGCAATGCTGCAGTTGCAATGAGCACCACGCCGCCGTTGCAGTGTGACGGGCGGGAACGCCCCCAGAGGTAGCAAAGCGCTGCAAGGTTTCACTTCCAGGGAAGACCAACAGGGTTTCGCCACCCTCACCGCGAGGCCCGCCATGCCAACGAAGCCCCCCAAACCCACCAGGCCCGGCAAGCCACCCAAGCCGCCCAAGCCCGGCAACCCCGCCCGGCCCACCACTTCCACCCTTTCCTCCAACCGTGCAGGCCCCACCGGGCCAAGCCCCGCCACCCCCTCAACCCGTCCTCCCGACCCTTCCCGGGAGCGGTTCGAGGCTGAGCGGCTGCTCGATCCGAAAAACGACTACGTCTTCAAGCGCCTCTTCGGAGAGAACCTGAGTCTGCTGCAGGCGCTGGTGGAGGATCTGTCCTTCGCCCCGATCCGTGCACCAGCACCGGGTGCCGCAACCCCGCCCGATGGCCCGGCGCACCCGGCCCATGCACTTCGCCTCACCGAGATCCTCAACCCGGAGATCCGCCCCGAGCAACTGGCCGGCAAGTCCGTTGCGCTCGAC
>VGHO01000088.1 GCA_016868175.1 Betaproteobacteria bacterium | reverse complement strand
CGCGCAAACACATCGTCGAATTCCGAACGGTAGTCATCCTGGAAGAAGACGTTGTGGTGCGCGAGTGGAAATCCCTGGGCCTGCGCGTTCAGGCAGAGGGTCAGCGCCGAGAGACTGAGAGGCGCGCTGGCGCTTGCGTGGTGTGCTCGGGCCGCAGCAGCGCCATGAAGCCCGGCCGCCAATGCGCGGACGTCGCCGTTGTGGACCACGGCGCGCACCGGTAGCTGCTCGCCGCCGTGCAGGCGCACTGCGTTCACGCGTCCCGCATGGACGACGATCTCGTCGACTGCGGTACCAGTGCGGATCTCCACGCCGAGCCTGGCGGCCACCGCAGCAAGCGCACCGGCAAGCGCCGGCATTCCGCCCTCGATCGACCAGACGCCTTCCAGTTCGACGTGCGCGATGAGTTCGAGGGTTGCCGGAGCGAGCCAGGGCGAAGTTCCGCAGTAGGTGGCGTAGCGGGCAAAGAGTTGCCGCAGCCGTGGATCCGGAAAGTGCGCACCGAGTCTCTTCCAGAGCGAGGCAAAGGGACCCAGTCCACTCAGGGCAAGCAGACCCGGAGCGCCGAGCCGATGCAGCATGTCCCAGAGGTCGGGACGCTGCGCCCGGATGAAGGGGCCCACCAGAGTGTCGTGGATTCGCCGGGCCTCGGCGCAGAAGGTAGCAAAGCGGCGCGCCTGATCGGCGCCCGAGAACCGCCCTACCGCGTCCACGGAGGCGGCTGGATCCGCATAGAGATCGAGTCGCGAGGTCTCCGACCAGGCGTGGCGGGCAAGAACCGCCAGCGGGGTGAGCTTGAGACGATCCTCGAGACGCTCGGAAGCGTAGCCCAGGAGCTCGTCGAACACCCAGCGCATGGTGAAGACGGTGGGTCCGCAGGGCACCGCGCGCCCATCGACAAGGATCGCGCGCATCTTGCCGCCCACCGCAGCGTCACGTTCAAGGACCGTAACCCGGTGGCCGCGTGAAGCCAGCCGGATTGCCGCAGCAAGCCCCCCGACCCCTGCGCCGATCACTGCGATGGCGTCGTTGCCGGTCAAGGCGGGCGCACGGCGCTGCGCTGCGCCTTGCTGCGGCTCGAATGCCGTTTTCTGCGCCTCCGGGGCGCAGCGCAACCGCAATTCCTGCGGTGCAAGCCCCGGGAGTCGCGGGAGCCCTGGGAGCCCCGGGAGCCCCACAGGCCGTCCTCGCCATCGGCCTTCAGGTGCGAGCGGCACGAAACGCACAAACATGTCCTCGGCGAAGTATCCGCCTTTGCCGGCAGCGCGGATCGCGTCGAGGTGCGCGCCGCTGCGTGCATAGGCCTCCATGGCCTGCGCACTGCTCCAGATGCTGAAGGTGGCCTGGCGTACCAGGGGCGCCTCGCCCAGACCCACAGCGAGCAGGCACTGCGGATGACTGGCCAGATCACGTTGCGCAGCCGGCGCTCTCGACCAGAAGCTGCGCAGGTGCCCAACCCGGATCGAAGCCCGGGTGAGCGCTGCCACCGGTGCGGTCGGGTCCCAGGGCAGGAGGGCAGCGAGGTTTGCGCCCTGATCCACGCCCGCGGCACCAACGCCCGCCGCATCCAGGCTCGTGAAGCCGGAGCCTGCAAGGGCAGAAAGTTGCGCTTGGGCTGTTTGCCGGGAGGCCCCGGCGAAGGGCATTGAGCCTGCCCAACTGCCGCGTGCCCGCAGGGGAACAGCCAGCACGCTGAAGGTTTCGAGGGCGCGTGCCGCGTAGGCCTTCAGGAGCGGCGCTTCGCGGCGGAAGTGCTCAGCAGCACCCAGCGTGTCGAAGACGAGGAAGAGTCCCTGGATGGTTCCGCTCGGGCGCAGTCCAAAGCCGCCCTGATGGCCGCTGCCGAGTTGTCGCGCAAAGCGCAGCCCCGGAGTGCCGCGTAACGGAAAGGTGCCCAGCACGAAGCGACTCCAGCCCCAGAGCCGTGCGTCGCTGCGGAACTCGGCCAGCAGAAGCAGGGCAACTCCGGGCGCGCTGCAATCGGCTGGCGTCATGCCTGGATCCATCGGGTTGCCCCTGGTCGATAGTTCAGCGAGTGTAAAAAAAACTTGACAGTACACATTGTCAGTGGTGCAGTACGCGTCTGTCAACGCGGGACACCGCGCGGGAGGTCGTGCATGGACACGGTGCGCAGGATCGAGGCAGTGCTTGCCGAGGTACTCGGCGAGGTGAACGGGCCCCAGGCCCCAAGGCAGCTTGCGGCCGCGCTCAAGCACGCAGTGTTCCCCGGAGGCGCGCGTATCCGTCCGCGGCTCTGTCTCGCGGTGGCGATGGCATGTGGCGACGATGCCCCGGCGCTCGCCAACGCGGGCGCAGCTGCGATCGAACTCCTGCATTGCGCCTCGCTGGTACACGACGATCTGCCCTGTTTCGACGATGCCGACACCCGACGCGGACAGCCTTCCGTCCACAAGGCCTTTGGCGAGCGCCTCGCGGTGCTTGCCGGGGATGCGCTGATCGTGCTTGCGTTTCAGACGGTTTCTGCGCAGGTACTCCACGCTCCGCAGCGCTGTGCGAAGCTGCTCGCCACCCTTTCGCATGGTGTGGGCATGCCGTTCGGGATCGTTGCGGGACAGGCCTGGGAGTGCGAATCCACCGTTGATCTCGGGCACTATCAACGCGCAAAGACGGGCGCGCTCTTCTCGGCAGCCACCTCGATCGGGGCCGCCGCCGCCGGCCACGCCTGCGAGCCCTGGCTCGACCTGGGCCGCTGGCTCGGGGAAGCGTATCAGGTCGCCGACGACATCCGCGATGTAGCCTCCGATGCGCTCGAACTCGGCAAGCCGACCGGACAGGATCTTGCCCACGGGCGACCGAGTGCGGTCAGTGCGCTCGGACTTGGCGGTGCGGTCGCACGTTTTGAACGCCTCATGACCCATGCGCTCGAGAGCATTCCCGATTGCCCGGGATCGCGGTCGCTTCAGGCGCTGATCCGGGCCGAATCCCGCCGACTCATTCCCACCCACCTCGCCAGGCCAGTGCATGCAGCCCGCCGCGAACTCGAGTCGCGACCTGCCTGAGTCCCAGGCTGCGTCCGCTTCGCGGTCGCTCTCCGGGTTACGGTCGGCGGCCGAGATGCCGTCTGCGTCCGGCCCGCGCCAACTGCAGCCCGAGGTCGGTCTGCGTGCGCGCCTTCTGGCCCTGCGCGACCGGCTGGTCTCGAGCCCTGCGTTCCAGCGCTGGGCGCTTGCGTTTCCGCTCACCCGACCGCTCGCGCGCCGCTATGCGGTGCGCCTCTTCGATCTCTCGGCGGGCTTTGTGTACTCGCAGTTGCTTCTTGCCGCAGTACGGCTCCAGGTGTTTTCGCTGCTCAAGGAGGGTCCGCTCGCGTTGCCGCAGATCGCCCAGCGCTGCCAACTCGACGAGGAGGCTGCCGAGCGCCTTCTCGAGGGGTGCACTGCGCTTGGCCTGCTCGAGCATCGCAGCGATTACCGCCACCGACGGACCCACTACGGACTGGGGATGCTGGGTGCTGCCCTGCTCGCCAACCCGGGAGCGATCGCCATGATCGAGCACCATACCCGGCTCTACCAGGATATGGCCGATCCGCTTGCCCTGCTTCGCACGCGGGGCCCTGCCCGCGAGATGGCGCGCTACTGGGCCTATGCCACGAGCAGCGATCCGGCGCTCCTGCAGGCTGATGCGGTGGGCGACTATTGCGCGCTGATGGCCGCTTCGCAGCCGATGGTGGCGCAGGAAATCCTCGCGAGTGTCGATCTCTCGCACGTGCAGAGCCTGCTCGATCTCGGCGGCGGCGAGGGCGTCTTCCTTGGCGAGGCAGCCTCTCGCTACCCGCATCTGCAGCTGCGGCTCATGGACCTGCCCGCAGTGGCTGCGCGTGCCACGGCCCGCTTCCATGAGCTTGGGCTTGCGTTGCGGGCTAAGGTGGTGCCGGGCAGCTTTCTCACCGATCCGATTCCTGCGGGCTGCGACATGGTGAGCCTGATCCGCGTGGTGCACGACCACGACGACGCAGTGGTGGCAAGGCTGCTTGCGCGGGTCCATGCGTCGATGCAGCCCGGTGCGCAACTCCTGCTCGCCGAACCGATGGCGGCCACCCGGGGGGCGATCCCGGTTGCCGACGCCTACTTCGCAATGTATCTGTGGGCGATGGGCAGCGGCCGTGCGCGTCGCCCTGACGAACTGGTGGCGATGCTCGAGCACGCGGGTTTTGTCCGGGTGCGGCTGTTGCCGAGCGCAATGCCCTTGCAGGTCCGGATCATCCTTGCGGAACGCGGCAACCGTTCGTATCCGACGGGCGGCAGCTGATCGTCATGGACGGGCGCCCGCAAGAGGTGTATAAGTGTCAATTAAACTAGACAGTACACGGCGACAACAAATCATGACATCCATGCTCTTCGCTGCTTCTGGCGCTGTCGCCGGACCTGTGTCGGCTTCGGCCCTGTGCCTTGCTTCGAGGGCTATCGCTCGCGCTTGGTCGGCATCGGTGTCGGTCCCTGGCGGGTGCGCGTGATGACGAGCCTCCACACGCTTGCGGTTCTGCTCGAGAAGCCGGGTCATTTGCGGCTCGAGCGCGTGGGTTTGTGTGCGCCCGGCGCGAGCGACGTTCTGGTCGAGGTGCAGGCGAGCGGTATCAGTACCGGGACCGAGAAGTTGCTGTGGAACGGACGTATGCCCCACTTCCCGGGGATGGGCTACCCGCTGGTGCCCGGCTACGAGTCGGTGGGCGAAGTGATGGAGGCGGGCGCAGGAGCGGCCCTGCGCTGCGGCGACCGTGTCTTTGTACCCGGCGCACGTTGCTATCCGGAGGTTCGCAGCCTGTTCGGAGGGACGGCGCAGCGTCTGGTGGTGCCGGCCACGCGCGCGGTGCGGGTGGATCCGTCGCTCGGCGAGCGGGGCGTACTGCTCGCGCTTGCAGCCACTGCGCATCATGCGCTGCATCTGCCGCATGTGGATCTGCCCGAATTGATCGTTGGGCATGGTGTACTCGGACGCCTCATTGCCCGACTCGCGGTTGTGCTCGGTGGCGCTGCCCCAACGGTGTGGGAGCGCGACCCCCAGCGAAGACCCGGATCCCGGGGCTTGCCCGATCTCGGAGCGTTGCCCGAGTCCAGGGGCTTGCCCGATCCCCGAAGCTGCCAGGATTCGGGGCGCTTGCCGCTCCTTGCTGCATCCGCAGCTTCGCCCACGCCCCCGCCCGCGTTTTCGCTCCCGGCCACGCTCGCCACGGCTGCGGTGGACTATCCGGTTCTCCAACCCGAGGACGACCGAAGGCGCGACTATCGCGTGATCTTCGATGCGAGCGGCGATGCTTCGCAACTCGACCAACTGATTGCGCGGATGGCCCCCGGCGGGCAACTGGTGCTGGCTGGTTTTTATGCCGACCCCCTGCACTTCTCCTTCGCACCGGCCTTCATGCGTGAAGCAAGCATCCGGGTCGCTGCCGAGTGGAAGGAGCACGACCTTCAGGCGGTGCGCCAACTCGTCGAGTCCGGAAGCCTGAGTCTCGACGGCCTGCTCACCCACCGCATGGCCGCCAGTGCGGCACAACAAGCGTATGCAACAGCCTTTGGCGAACCTGGCTGCCTGAAGATGATTCTCGACTGGAGCGCATGCTCATGAAGATCGACGATGCCCGGTTCGAACCCGAGGCGCGGCCGGCCACGCAGATCATTGCCATCTACGGCAAAGGAGGCATCGGCAAGAGCTTCACGCTCGCCAACCTGTCCTACATGATGGCGCAGCAGGGCAAGCGGGTCCTGCTCATCGGCTGCGACCCCAAGAGCGACACCACCTCACTGCTCTTTGGCGGACGCGCCTGTCCCACCATCATCGAAACCTCGTCGGCCAGGAAACTTGCGGGCGACGAGGTGCGCATCGAAGACATCTGCTTCAAGCGTGACGGGGTCTTCGCCATGGAGCTCGGCGGCCCCGAGGTCGGCCGCGGTTGCGGAGGTCGCGGGATCATCCACGGCTTTGAGACGATCGAGAAGCTCGGCTTCCATGAATGGGGATTCGACTACGTCCTTCTCGACTTCCTCGGGGATGTGGTCTGCGGGGGTTTCGGTCTGCCGATCGCCCGCGACATGTGCCAGAAAGTGATCGTCGTGGGCTCCAACGACCTGCAGTCGCTCTATGTGGCCAACAACGTGTGCTCGGCGGTGGAATACTTCCGCAAACTCGGCGGCAATGTCGGCGTGGCGGGGCTGGTGATCAACAAGGATGACGGCAGCGGCGAGTCGCAGGCCTTTGCGCAGGCCGTGGGCATTCCGGTGCTTGCAGCGATTCCGGCGCACGACGACATCCGGCGCAAGAGCGCCAACTACGAGATCATCGGCAAGCCCGGTACTGCCTGGGCGCCGCTCTTCGAGGAACTCGCGCTCGCGGTGGGCCAGGCTCCTCCGGTGCGCCCGAAGCCGCTCTCGCAGGATCAGTTGCTCGCGCTTTTCAAGGGCGAAGAAGGTGCCGGTGCGCCGCTTCAGCCCGCATCGCTCGAGGACATGATGGGCCGCCCGATCGTTGCGCGCAAATCGCTCGAAGTCGTCTACGACCAGGCCTGAGGGGAGCGCACTCATGTCCACCGCTGCCCCGCGCAAGTCCGCCCTCTGCGGACGGGTGATCTCGATTGCAAGCGAGCCCTCCGTTTCCGGTCCTTTCCCGGCCCCCGCTTCGGTGTCTGCCCCGGCCGCAGGATCCGGGCCCGTCTCAAACCCGGCGAGTGTCCCGGAGGCAATGCGGCAGTTCGCGCAGGACTATCCGCGGGGGCCGCACGATCAGCCGCAGAGCATGTGCCCGGCCTTCGGTTCGCTCAGGGTGGGACTGCGCATGCGGCGCACTGCCACGATCCTCTCGGGTTCGGCCTGCTGCGTCTACGGGTTGAGCTTCACTTCGCACTTCTACGGTGCCCGGCGCAGCGTGGGCTATGTGCCCTTCAACTCTGAAACGCTCGTCACCGGGAAGCTCTTCGAGGACATCCGGGATGCGGTCCATGCGATGGCCGATCCGGCGCTCTACGACGCAATCGTGGTGACCAACCTGTGCGTGCCAAGCGCTTCGGGCGTGCCGCTTCAGCTGCTTCCCAGGGAAATCCGTGGCGTTCGCATCATCGGAATCGACGTCCCGGGTTTTGGAGTCCCCACGCACGCAGAGGCCAAGGATGTACTGGCCGGAGCCATGTTGCGCTACGCGCGCCGCGAGGCCGAGCATGGACCGGTGGCCACGCCGCGGCAGGGGCGAAGCGCGCTGCCCACCGTCACGCTGCTCGGCGAGATGTTTCCTGCCGATCCGATGGGCATCGCCCGCCTCCTCGAGCCGATGGGGCTCACCGTCGGTCCCGCAGTGCCCACACGCGAGTGGCGCGAACTCTACGCGGCGCTCGACTGTGCGGTGGTCGCCGCAGTCCACCCCTTCTACCGCGCCTGCGCGCGGGAGTTCGAGGCGGCAGGGCGCTCGATCCTCGGCTCGGCACCGGTGGGGTATGAGGCAACTGCGCAGTGGCTCGAAGCGATCGCTGCGCATTGCGGCACTCCGGCCGCTGCGCTCGCGGCGGCGAAGCAGGCCGCGCTGCCGGCTATCCGGCAGACCCTCGACAACCACCGCATCAGCGGCCGGATCACGCTTTCAGGCTACGAGGGCTCGGAGTTGCTCGTTGGACGTCTGCTGCTCGAGGCTGGCGCCGATCTGCGCTACGTCGGAACGGCCCTGGCGCGCACGCCCTACAGCGCGCACGATGCCGACTGGCTGACCGCACGTGGGGTGGAAGTGCGCTTTCGCGCATCGCTCGAGCAGGACCTCGAGGCGATGGAGCAGTTCACGCCCGACCTTGCGATCGGCACCACGCCTCTCGTGCAAAAAGCCAAGGAACGCGCACTTCCCGCCCTCTACTTCACCAACCTCATCTCGGCGCGTCCCCTGATGGGCGTTGCAGGGGCTGCGTCGCTGGCCCACACCGTCAACACCGCGATTGCCGGGCGCGAGCGCTTCGACCGGATGCGCCACTTCTTTGCAGGGGTGGGCAGCGGGGATACCGCCGGCGTCTGGCACGACAAGCCCGAGGCACGGCCGGCGTTTCGCGAGCAATTCAGGCGGATGGTGCAAAAGAAGGCCGAGCAGCGCAAGGCGGTGGAGGTGCATTGATGCGCAGGTCCACGCGATCACAGGGGCGCTTCAGTGCTGGTGCTTGACCACGACCGCGCGGGCGGCTACTGGGGTGCGGTGTATGTGTTCACCGCAGTCAAGGGCCTGCAAGTGGTGATCGACGGTCCCGTGGGCTGCGAGAACCTCCCGGTCACCTCGGTGCTGCACTACACCGACGGGCTGCCACCGCACGAGTTGCCGATCGTCGTCACCGGACTCGCCGAGGAGGAACTCGGTCAGCGCGGTACCGAAGGCGCGCTGCGACGTGCGCACCGCACGCTCGATCCCGACCTTCCGGCCGTGGTGGTCACTGGCTCGATCGCCGAGATGATCGGTGGCGGCGTCACCCCCGAAGGCACCAACATCCAGCGCTTCCTGCCCCGCACGATCGACGAGGATCAGTGGCAATGCGCCAACCGCGCGATGATGTGGCTCTGGAGCGAATACGGGCTCAAGCGCCTGCCAACGCGCAAGCCGAGGTCCCCCGATGCGAAACCCCGGGTGAATCTCATCGGTCCGATCTACGGCTGCTTCAACATGCCCTCGGACCTTGCCGAGATCCGACGCCTGGTCGAGGGAATCGGTTGCGAGGTCAATCTCGTCTTTCCCCTTGGCACCCATCTTGCCGATATCCCACGCCTTGCGCAGGCGGAAGTCAACATCTGCATGTACCGCGAGTATGGACGCATGTTGTGCGAGGCGCTCGACCGACCCTACCTGCAGGCACCGATCGGTCTGCACAGCACCACGCAGTTTCTGCGCAGCCTCGGCGAACTCACCGGTCTCAACCCCGAGCCCTTCATCGAGCGGGAAAAGCACAGCACCCTCAAGCCGATCTGGGATCTGTGGCGCTCGGTCACCCAGGACTTCTTTGCCACCGCCTCCTTTGCGGTGGTCGCCAACGAAACCTACACCCGCGGCCTGCGGCTTTTTCTCGAGGAGGACATGGGACTTCCCTGCCGCTTTGCAGTGGCGCGGCGTCCCGGGGAAAAGACACGCAACGAGGAGGTGCGCGCACTCGTGGCCCACAAGACACCGCTCGTGCTCTTTGGAAGCTTCAACGAGCGCATGTACCTGGCCGAGTGTTCGGGCCGGGCAGCCTACATCCCGGCGTCGTTCCCGGGCGCGATCGTCCGACGCCACACCGGCACGCCCTTCATGGGTTATGCAGGGGCTACCTATGTGGTGCAGGAAGTCTGCAACGCGCTTTTCGATGCGCTCTTTCACATCCTGCCGCTTGCCACCGACATGGACAAGGTCGAGGCCACGCCGGCACGTTCCCAGTTGCGCTGGTCCAGCGAGGCGGACCAACTCCTCGAACAAGGCCTCGAACAACTCCCCTTCCTGATTCGTATCTCGGCAGCCAAGCGGTTGCGCGACGAGGCCGAGCGGCGCGCACGCGCCGGCGATGCCAACCGCGTGGAGCCTGGCGTGATGCGCGAGGTCCTTGCATCGGAAGGTTTGCATCCAGGGCACACCGGGACGCGCGAGCGGCCTGGTTCGTGCGTCGTCCCGGCTGTAACGGACGACGTTTCCGGCCGCGTCTTGCACGCGCGGTAACCGCCGAAAGGCACCGTTGGAGGTAATGCAAGGATGAGCAGAACCAACATTTCGGGTCTGAACGATGAGGAATGCCAGGAGTTTCATGGCTACTTCATGCAGGGCATGGCGCTGCACACCGTGGTCGCGGTGGTGGCGCACATTCTGGTGTGGATGTGGCGCCCCTGGTTTACCCCATAGGAGAGGACCTTTGCCATGACTGAAGCAACCAGACATGCTGTGCTCGAGCCGCTCGAGGCTACCAAGGGCTTTGCGCCGATCTTTCTCGTTGGCTTTGTCGTCGTTCTGGCGATTGCGCTCACGGGGAAACTTTTTGCGTGGGATTGGCGAACCTGGTTCCCAGGCGCTGAGGGCGAGGGCGACCTGATACCTAGTGTCAGGTCAGCGGTCTACACCTTCATGTCGCATTTAAGTTGACTTTCTGGAGGGTTTTGACATGTGGCGTTATTGGCGTTTGATTGATCCTCGCAAAGCGATCGTAGCGGTAGGTATCTTCCTGGGCGCACTTGCGTTCATGATCCATCTTATTATACTGAGTAGTGATCGTTATCAGTGGATCGACACCCAGCCGCTGCCGAACAAGGCGGCTGCTGCGGCTCCGGCAAAGTAATCGAGGTCATCGTTGCCGGTTTCAGCGACTGAAGATCGACCTTTGCGTCGAGCCTTCAGCCGCTGAGCGCAAACACCGAGGCGAGGGGATAAGGAGGCTCGGCCATGAGCATGTTGAATTTTGAAAAGAAGTACCGCGTGCGCGGCGGCACGCTGGTTGGTGGCGACCTTTTCGACTTCTGGGTTGGCCCCTTCTACGTGGGGTTCTTTGGTGTGCTGACCGTGTTTTTCACCGTCGTCGGCACAGCAATGATTCTCTACAGCACTGCGCTCGACGGGGTGTGGAATGTCTGGAAGATCAACATCGCACCGCCCGACCTCAAATACGGCCTCGGCCTTGCCCCGCTCAAGGAGGGTGGCATCTGGCAGGTGGTCACCGTTTGTGCGCTGGGTGCCTTCGGGTCCTGGGCGCTGCGCGAGGTGGAAATCGCGCGCAAGCTCGGCATGGGGC
>VGHO01000087.1 GCA_016868175.1 Betaproteobacteria bacterium | reverse complement strand
CCATCGGCGTGATCGTGGGCGGAGCGTTGACCTTCGGGAAGAGCACGCGGTAGGCAAAGTAGCTCAGCGCTGTTGCGAGCATCGTGAGTCCCAGCCCCGCCACGTGCTGCGAGACCGCGAGCACAACACAAAGCCCGGCATGCAGCAACCCAAGCAACGCGCCGGTTAGCGCAGCACACAACACCCCTGCGCCGAGCGAGCCACCCGCATACACCGCCAGCCAACCGCCGAAGGCGCCCGCCACCATGATGCCCTCGATCCCCAGATTGAGAACGCCGGCGCGCTCGCACCAGAGCACACCAAGCGTGCCCAGCAGCAAAGGTGTGGCGATGCGCAAAACCGCCTCCCAGAAAGCCGCGTTGAGCAGCAAGTTTGACAGCTCAGCCATGCCGCACCTTGCGCCGCACCTGGCACCGCACCTAGCGCCGCACCACCCGGTAACGGGTGAGGGTGCCCGAGACCAAGACGCTCAGCAGCGCCACCGCCACGATCACATCGGCCAGGTAGGTGGGCACCCCGAGCGCCCGGCTCATGCTGTCAGCCCCCACGAGCACCCCTGCCACGAAAACTCCCGCCACCACAACGCCCAGCGGATGCAGGCCCGCCAGCATCGCGATCACGATCCCGCTGTAGCCGTATCCGGGTGACATGTCGAGGGTGAGGTAGGAGGTGCGACCCGCCACTTCGATGGCGCCGGCAAGTCCCGCCAACGACCCCGAGATCAGCGCCACCCACAGCATGGTTCTTTGCGGTGGAACGCCCGCAAATGCGGCAGCACGCGCCTGCGCACCGAGAGCCCGGATATCAAAGCCGAGGACGGTGGAGCGCAGCATCACCCAGAGCATCAAGGCAGACGTCAGTGCCCACAGCAACCCCGTATGCACCCGGGTACGCTCAACCAGTTTCGACAACTCCAGGTCGGGCGCAATTGCAACGCTTTGCGGCCACCCCATGGCCGCAGGATCCTTCATCGGCCCATCGAGCATCGCCGACACAAGGAGAAGCACGATGAAATTGAGCAGGAGCGTGGTGACCACCTCATCCACGCCAAGCCGGATCTTCAGCCACGCTGGCCCGAGCAGCACCGCCGCACCCGCGAGGGCCGAGCACACCGTCATCACTGCAAAGTGCAGTTCCGGGGCACGCCCCAGAGCCTCGTCCGCGCCCCCGCCGCCCACTACCACTGCGGCCAGTGCACCGGCGTAGAGTTGTCCCTCCGCGCCGATGTTGAAGAGCCGCGCCCGGAAGGCCACCGACACCGCCAGGCCGCAGAGGATCAGGGGCGTTGCGCGGGTGAGGGTTTCGCTCCACGCAAACACCGAGCCAAAGGCACCCTGAAGCAGCAGACTGTAGGTGCGGCCCACTGGCGCGCCGGCCCACAGCACCAGCGCGGCACTCACCACGAGGGTGAACACCACCGCAGTCAGCGGGGCAAGGATCAATCCGGCGGATGCGGTGCCTTCCCGGCGCTCAAGCCGCACGCCTGTCCCCAGCCATCGCGAGTCCGATCTCGGCACGACTCCATTGCTCGGGTGGCTTCGCCTCGCTCAGGCGGCCCCGAACCATCACTGCCACCCGATCACCCATGGCGAGCACCTCGTCGAGGTCGTCGGAGATCAGGAGCACCGCAGCACCGGCTGCGCGTGCCTCGAACAAGCGTTGCTGCACAAACGCCACTGCCCCAACGTCCAGCCCCCAGGTGGGCTGGTGTGCAACCACGAGTTGTGGAAACGGACTGGCGCCTCCCGACTTCGGTGCGAGCGCGCGGCCCACGATCAGCTTTTGCATGTTTCCCCCCGAGAGTGCACGCGCAGCGGCCATCGGTCCTGCCCCCCGCACATCGAAGTCGCGGATCACACCGGCCGCAAAATCACGGGCAGTACCCGCACGGATCCAGCCCCCGCGCGAGAACTCCGGGGCGCGAAGGCGCTCTGCGACCGCGTTCTCCCAGACCGGCAGATCGCCCAGGATCCCCACGCCCGCGCGGTCCTCGGGAATCCGCGCCACGCCCGCAGCGATCAGTGCGGCGGGCGTGATGGGAAACGGCGCGTCCCGCAGCATCATCCTGCCCCCACCAGGACGGCGCATGCCGCAGAGCAGATCGGCAAGCGCGCTCTGGCCATGCCCCGAAATCCCCGCAATCGCCACGATCTCGCCGGCGTGCAAGGCAAGCGAAACACCGTTGAGGCGATCTCCGGAAGACCCGTCGCAATGCACTTCCTGCAACGCGCACACCACCCGGCCAGGCCGCAGACCCGCCTCCCGCTGACTCTGTTTCACCGGATGGCCCACCATCCACTGTGCAAGCTGCAGTGCGTTGGTCTGGGGCGTGAACGCCTCGGCCACCTTGCGGCCCTGCCGCAGCACCACCACCCGATGCGACACCCGCAGCACCTCGGCGAGCTTGTGACTGATGAACACGATCGAGAGCCCCTGGCGGACCATCTCGCCAAGGGTCTCGAACAGCGCATCGCTTTCCTGCGGGGTGAGTACTGCGGTGGGTTCGTCGAGGATGAGGATCCGGGCTCCGCGGTACAGGGCCTTGAGTATCTCCACCCTTTGTCGCTCTCCGAGCGACAGGTCGCCAGCACGCGCCTGGGGGTTAACCGGAAGACCGAAACGCCCTGCCACCTCGAGCAGCCGCGAGCGCCCCTGCGTGCGCAGGGACCGCCAGCGCCACAGTGCCTCGGTGCCCAGCATCACATTGTCGAGCACGCTCAGATTGTCGGCGAGCGTCACATGCTGATGCACCATGCCGATCCCGGCCTCGAGCGCTGCACGGGGGTTCCCACCGGGCAGTTCGCGACCGAAGACCTCGATCGAACCCTCGTCCGCCCGGTAATGCCCAAACAGGATCGACACCAGCGTGGATTTGCCCGCCCCGTTTTCCCCGAGCAGGGCGAGCACCTCGCCGCGCCCGAGCGACAGGCAGACGTTGTCGTTGGCGACCAGATCACCAAAGCGCTTGCTGATGCCCGCGAGCCTGAGAACCGGCTCCGCGCTCAGCAAGGGCTCACCCGCCCGGCCCGGGCCCGACGGTGTCGACGCTCAGGGTGACTTCGCAGCCCCGGCTCACTTGCCCGACTTCGGCTGGTTGTCGTCGACCTTCACGGTGAACTTCCCGGCGAGTATCTCCGACTCGCGCGCCCTCACCTTCGCCACGATTGCCGCAGGAACCTTCTTTTCGAAAGTTCCGAGCGGAGACAGCTCCGAGCCCTTGTACTTCATCATCGAGTACTGCCCGAAGTCCTCGGCCTTGAACTGCTGGTCCTTCACCAGCCTGAGCGCGCGATCGATGGTGGGTTCCATGTGCCACAGTGCCGAAGCCACCACTGTGTCGGGATACTTGTCCTGGGTATCGATCACGTTGCCGATTGCGAGCTTGCCCCGCTCCCTGGCCGCATCCGAAACACCAAAGCGCTCCGCGTACATCACATCGGCACCCTTGTCGATCATGGCAAACGCGGCTTCCTTGGCCTTCGGGGGATCGAACCAGCTGTTGATGAAGGTGACGCTGAATTCAACCTTCGGGTTCACTTCGCGCGCCCCCGCCATGAATGCGTTCATCAACCGGTTGACCTCGGGAATCGGAAAGCCGCCCACCATCCCGATCCGGTTGGACTTCGTCATTCCGCCTGCAATCAGGCCCGTGAGGTAGGCAGGCTCCTGGATGTAGTTGTCGAACACGCTGAAGTTCGGCTCCTGGGGCTTCCCGGAAGACCCCATCAGGAAGGAAACCTTCGGAAAGTCCCTGGCGACCTTGCGCGCGGCTGCCTCCACGGCAAACGATTCGCCCACGATCAGTGTGTTGCCGGCTGTCGCGTACTCGCGCATCACCCGCTCGTAGTCGGCATTTGACACATTTTCACTTGCCTTGTACTCGATCTCGCCACGCGACTCGGCTGCCTTGAGTGCCTTGTGAATGCGACTCACCCACTGCTGCTCGAAGGGCACGGTGTAGATGGCCGCAACCTTCATCTTCGCGCCGGCCTGCGCCAGTGCGATCGACGGCAAGCCCACAGCGCTCAAGCCAAGGAGCGCGGCAACAACAACACGGCGGACCGGAACTTTCTTCGACATGCAGATTTCTCCCTAAAGAATGGAACAATTACCTCTTGCGAGGCTTTGGTGAAAGCTCAAGCCAGGCAGACCACAGCGCCGCAGCGAAGCTGAAGCAATACGCCCACGATGCCTGAACGCCACGAGCGGCGCCGCGGGCAGTGAGGCAGGCCGCGCTACGAGCAGCCCCGCGGGCGGCGACGCGAGCCGCGCCACGAGTAGCCCCGAAGCGGTGCACCCGCGAAGGTTGAAGACCCCGAGCAAGCCCTGTGCCACGCGGGCAAAGCCTGCCGGGTTGGGCCACATCAGGCCGGCATCCGAAAAAGTGCGCAGATCTTGTTGCCATCGGGATCGCGCAGGTAGGCGAGATAGAGTTTTCCCGCGGATCCCTCGCGCACCCCGGGTGGATCCTCGATCGCTGCGCCACCGTGCGCCAGGCCCGCCTCGTGCCAGGCGTGGACCTGCTCGGCAGAACTGCAGGCAAAGCCGATCGTGCCGCCATTGGCTGCGGTGGCCGGCTTGCCATCGATCGGAAGCGACGCAGAGAAGACCCCGGCCCTGGTCCTCCAGAAGATGCGATGCTTGTCGAGATGGCCCGCCGCTATGCCCAGTGCGCCGAGGACGGCGTCGTAGAACCTTCGGGAGCGTTCAAGATCATTGGTGCCCACCATGATGTGCGAAAACATGACATCTCCTCGAGGACAGACCTACAATTATTTGGAAAATAGATAGACTTTTCAATTCTCTGGCAAGGTTTTCTCAACCACATACACAGCATCGGCGCTTCCCGCCAGAACGTCGCCGCAGTCGCTGGATCCCTCCAGCGTGTGCAGCAAGCCGGTTTGGGTGATCCCGAGCGCTCCGAGTTGATGCGCAACACCATGGCCGAAGCGTACATGGCCCGATCCCATCACGCCAATCACGAGCGCGGAGGGATTGGACCCGCGAAAGCTCGCGATGCCTTCGGCCATCGCCCGATCCCAGAAGGTCTGCGCTGCGACGAAGCGTTCGAATCCGGCATCACGCCCGGACCGGGTGGCGCCAACAGTGCCGTTGGGTGCAGTGCGCAGCGCGGCTTCAGACGCGGCAGCGGGCTGGGTGGTGCCCGTGGTGGGCGGATGAGCGTCGAACACCTTGCGCAGCGACTGCCGGTAGGCCTCGCTCGGCGGAGCGGGCAGCCCAACGCCCTCGCGCTCTGCATCGGACAGCGCAGCGGCCCCCTTCCGCGCCACGGCCGAGACCACACCACGGTCAACGTTGAGCGCAAGCATGGGTATGCGGTTCATGCGCGCGTAGTGAAAGAGCGCGAGATATGGCGCGGATGCATACCCCCAAACCTTGTCCCACTCGCTCTGTCGCAAGAAGTCGGCCTCGCCGAGTTCGCCGCGCACCCATCGGTCGAGTACCGGCTGCAAGCGCCGCGGAAACATCTCGAAACCGAGCGCGATGCGGGGCTGCAAGGCGTGCAACTGGGCAATCGTGTGAAGTTGCCAGCGATGGTCCTCGGCACTGTCGTGCCGTTCGCCGAGGAGCACCACAGGCCTGCGGGCGTGCTCCGCGAGCACCTCGGCACGATCCACCCGGTTGAGTACCGCGCCGGCCGGCTTCAGATACTCGCCCGCCTGCGCTGCAACCACACAGCCCGAACCCTGGGTCTGGGCACGCACCGCACGGGCACCCAACAGCCCGGCGCAGACCGCAAGGAGTGCCGCAGTCGCAAGGATTGCCAAAGTGCCGAGTGGTGCCGAAGCGCCAGGGGACATCCCAGTTCCAGGGACTGCCGCAAGGCCTCGCTGCGCCTTTGGGCCACCGGCACAGGCCTTCAGGTCGCTCCTGGGCGGGATCTCCAATCCTTCGCTACTCCCCCATGGCGCGGTAGGCTGCGTCGGCCGCCAGTGCCCAGGCGAGGTCGAGGTCCGAAACACCACCCAGCGAGTGCGTACTCAGGGTAACGCTCACGCGGTTGTACACGTTGAACCACTCGGGATGATGGTCCATCTTCTCCGAGCAAAGCGCCATCCGGGTCATGAAGGCAAACGCCGCCTGAAAATCAGCGAAGCGGTATTCGCGGCAAACGGCCTCCCGGCCCGTTACTGCCGCCCAGTGCGCAACGCTTGCCCGCTGGAGGTCTCGCGAATCGGAATCCGCCGCTCCGGATTCCGCCACTGCGGAATCACGCGTTCCGGAACCAGTCGGGTCGCTCCCCGACGCCGAAGGGGCCATGCGAACCAGCAGATCATCCACAGTCAGACGCTTGGGCGAAGTTGTCATGAAGGTCCCCGATATACTTGCAAACCGAGACTTTACATCCGCCCGAAAGCGGCGTTCAATCCTGTCATGCCAACCGTTGCCCATTGCCTCTCGAGAAAGCGACCAGGGGCTGTGATGCTGCCTCCCAGCGCCACTGTGCTTGCGGCCCTCGACCTCATGCGGGACCGGAAAATGCGTTCGATCCTGGTTGCAGAGGGCACACGCCTCGTGGGTATCGTTACACAGGGCGACTGCGCAATGAAAGTTCTGCGACCCGGCCTGGGTGCTGCGCAGACCTTTCTTGGCGACATCATGACCAGGGATCCGCAGTGCATCTCGCCAGATGCGCCACTTGAAAAGTGCATGGATCTGATGATGAATCGACGCATCCGGCACTTGCCCGTCACGGACAAGGGCCAGGTGATCGGGATGGTGTCGATCGGCGACATCGTGCGCGACATGCTCGGGCGGCAGTCGAGACAGATCGATCAGCTCGAGCGCAAACTCAAGGGGCCACCTCCAGTCGACGGGTGAGGATCGCCGTAGACTGTTGCGTTGAAAGGGCTAGGTTTGCGCGCGTTGCACGCGGCTTGGTCGCCACCGGGGCACCGCGCGGCGGCCACCGGGGTACCGCGCGGCGATGCTGCAAGTTCAGGAGGCCGCGAGGGCTCCTGAGCGCCGCGCAACGGTTTCGAACTGGTCGCGCAAGCGCCCCACTTTCGCAGCGTAGCCCTGGTCGTGCGCCATGCGTGCAGCGCCCACATAGTGCTTGAGCGCAAGGTCGATGGATTCGTGCCGGCGCAGGTATTCGCTGAGGATCTGCGCGCCGATCCGGATGTTTGCAGCAAAATCGAACGCTGCGGTCACGCCGCCAAAGGCGTCGAAGCGATCGGCATGCACCACGGTGAGAACCTGCATCAGACCCTGGGCTCCGCGCGGACTCTGCGCCTGCGGATCGAAGCGTGATTCCACCGCAATGATTGCGAGGAGCAGCAACGGATCAATCTGAAGTTGTCTTCCCACGAGGAAGGCTTCATCCACGATGTCGCCCGCGAGCGAGACGGGCGTTGCGTAGGCGTTGCTGATGTGCTGACCCAGACGCAGTCGCGCCTGGCGATCCTGAAGAGGAGCGGCAACCCCGACCTGCGGTGGCGCCGCAGGAAGCGGCGCGGGGGCAAACCGCAAGGATGCATTGCCTTCCGCAACGGTTTCCGGCGCGAATCGCCCCGCGCTGCTGGCGGGACTCGCCTCGGATCGCCACTCACCCTGCGGCGTGCGGCCCGGAGAAGCCTTGTCCTCGGCGATCCAGGCAGCGCGAAAGAGAAGTGCTGCTGCGGCAAGCGCAACAACCGGGAGCGTTGCGAGCGGCAGGAACGAGGCGTCCAAACCTCGAATTCGCCAGGTGCGTGCCTGCAGCCGCGATGCTTCGAGCCTGCTGTTGCCTGCTGCATCGCGGTTTGCGTCCGGGCTCGTTGCCCCGGTGCCGGCGCGCAGGCCATCGAGTTCGCGCTTTGCCGCCCGGTGCTGACCCATCGCCACAAGCGTGTCGGCACGCCCCTGGCGCGCCGCTGCGAAGGTTCCGTCGAACCCGAGCGCACGCTCAAATACCACGAGCGCCTCGGCGTGCATGCCCTGATCCAGCAAGGCGCGCCCCCGATTCGACAATGCGCGCGCATAGTCAACACCTCGCACCGGTCGTTGCAGAAACTGCGCAACAAGCCGTTCGGAGGGCGTTGATGCGGGTGCGGCAGGGTTTGTGCTGTGTGGTGAATTCAAGAGAAAAACGTCGGCTGATCAAGGGCCCGCCAATCTATCTTCACTCGTGTTCTTTGAGAGGTTCAGAAACGGGTGGAATGGACGAACGGTTGAAATCACCGTCCAGACGGAGCGCCCTCAAACGCTGAGAGTGCCGCAACTCCCAGCGCCTGCCGGGTACCGCTGCAGGAGAACTAAACTTTTTTTCGTTAAGCGATTTTTCGGGATCGTCCGTAAACCTACACATGAACGATTTCACCGATGCACTCATGATTGCGTTGCGCTCCGGTCAGGAGGACCCCACGGCAAGCCATCTCGGGCAGCGCATGAAGGCGCTGGTTGCCCAGATCTCCAATCCTGGTGTTGCAAAGACTCAGCGCGCACGCCTCACCCGGGAACTCGCCCGGGTACGCGAGGCCTACCGTAGCAACCTGCTCAACCGCTGACCCCCCCGGCCCGCGCCCGCTGGCAGGGCGATTTCCGGGCTGCAACCCATGTTTGCCGTGTTGCCGAAAGGCCCACCTTGACCGCCCGCAAACCTCCTCCCGTCTGTCCAACCCTTGCAGCCCCACGCGTTGGCCTGCGGCCGATCGAACAAGGCGATGCAGCCAGCCTGATGGCGATGTGGAGCGACCCGGAGTTTGCACAAGCCGCCGGCATCGAGGCAACCACCGATCTCGACGCCCTCACGCGTTCGCTTGCCCACTTTGCACACCTGAACAGGCACGGGCTCTACTACAAGTGGACCATTCGCCGCCGCGACGGCAACAGCTTCCTCGGCGAGGTGGAGCTCTACCCCCTGAAACCGCAAACCGATCCCTGGCTCGAGTGGGGCCTGGGCTACAGCATGGCGCGCGAGCACTGGGGCCAGGGGCTGATGCGTGAAGCGCTCGAACGGGTGCTGAGGTTTGCGCTGATCGAGTCGCAGGCCTTGCGCATCCGGGCCGACGTTGGCTCCAAGAACGAGCGGTCGAAGGCCCTTCTGCGCAAACTCGGCTTTCGCTGCGAAGGCATCCAGGAGTCGAAGAACTTCCTTTACGGCCGCGCGGTAGACATGGAACTCTGGGCAATCTCGCGGGTGCGCTACCAGCTGCAGGTCTCCCAGCCGCCCACCTGAGGGCGCTGGGATCCGCGCTCTGCGCGTTACTGCCCCGATGGCACCTTGCCGTCCACACCCCTCACATAGAAGTTGATTTTCCCCTTCCAGGCATCGTCGGCCACCTCGTCCTTGGGCAGCACGACCTTGCCCGCGCTGTCGGTGATCGGCCCCTTGAACACTGCGAAGCTGCCGTCCTTCAGGCCCGCCTTGAGTTCGTCAATACGCTTGCGAATGTCCTCGGGCACCTCGTCGTTGATCTTGATGAGGTCGTTCATCCCCTCCTTGGTACCCCATTTGGTGACCTCGGTCTTCCAGGAGTTGTTCAGGACATCGTTGACCGCCTTCTCGTAGTACGGTGCCCAGGTGAGCACCGCGGAGGCCAGATGCGCCTTCGGTGCAAACGCGCTCATGTCGCTGTCCCAGCCAAAGGCGTATTTGCCGTTCTTTTCGGCGGTCTGGAGCACTGCCGTGGAGTCGGTGTTCTGCAGCAACACGTCGGCCTTCTGATTGATCAGTGACTGGGCCGCCTCTGCTTCCTTGGGCGGATCAAACCAGGTGTTCACCCACACCACTTTTGTGCGCACTTTGGGATTCACGCTCTGCGCGCCCAGTGTGTAGGCGTTGATGTTGCGCAGCACCTCTGGAATCGGGAAGGAGGCTACAAAACCGAGCGTGTTGGTCTTGGTCATCTTGCCTGCGATCACGCCCGCGAGATAGGCGTCTTCGTAGAAGCGACCCTCGTAGACGCGCAGATTCTCGGCAGTCTTGTAGCCGGTGGCGTGCTCGAACTTCACCTCCGGATGGTCCTTGGCCACTTTCTCCATCGCATCACCGTAGCCGAAGGAGGTGGCGAAGATAAGCTTGTGACCCTGGGCAACGAGGTCGCGGATCACCCGCTCGGCATCTGCACCCTCGGGTACTTTCTCCACGAAGGTGGTCTTGATTTTCTCGCCAAACTTCTCCTCGATCGCCTTGCGGGCATTGTCGTGCGCGAAAGTCCAGCCGGCATCGCCCACAGGGCCCACATAAATGAACCCCACCTTGAGCGGCTCGGGTTTGGGCGCTTCGGCCTTGGGCGCCTCCTTGGCAGCCTCCTTGGGCGGTTCTTTCTTGGTGCATCCGGCCATAAATCCGGAAAGCGAGACTGCAAAGACTGCCATACCGGCACGCAGCCACCAGCGCTTATGCGACGAGTTCATGAGGACTCCTTGTGTGGGGAAACGCCAATGCGGAAGACCGGACCCTGAGCGGCGCGCGCAGCGGATCCACGGATACGCAAACCCTAATCATTACACATCTGCCCCGGATGCCACCGCAAGGATCACACATCTACCCCGGATGCCACCGCGAGGATCACACATCCGCCCGGATGCCACCGCAAGGATCACGCATCTGCACGGGTGCCACCGCCCGAGGGCAGGTTTTGCATCGGATTTCAAGGAAAGACCGGCAAGGAGCGGCCCTTGCCCGTGCATGTGCGGCACCGACCTGCGGGTGGGCGAAACCTTCAGCGCCCCGGCACAAAGGGTCTCCCGAGCGAAGCCGGCATGTTTGCACGAATCCAGGCAGGATTGCGCGAGATCAGCGCCAGCACCACGATCGTGGCGAGGTAGGGGAGCATCGACATGAAC
>VGHO01000086.1 GCA_016868175.1 Betaproteobacteria bacterium | reverse complement strand
GCAGCGTGGTCGCAAGGCTCGATGAACGTATCAACCTCCTGCGTGCCGCACTCAACGAAGCTGCCCGGGACCTTGGTGCGCAGCTTGGCGATCAGGCCGCCGTGGAGAGCTTGCTGCGCGAGGTTGCGGCGCTGGTTGAGCATCCCGCGGTCTACAGCGGCCATTTCGATACCGAGTTCCTCGAGGTGCCGCAGGAGTGCCTCATCCTCACGATGCGCACCCACCAGAAGTATTTCCCGCTCTTTGATGCCTCGGGAAGGCTTCTGCCGAGCTTCCTGATCGTCTCGAACATGCGCCTCAACGACCCCGCGCTCGTGATCGACGGCAATCAGCGGGTGGTTCGCCCGCGCCTCGCCGACGCGCGCTTCTTCTTCCAGCAGGACCGAAAGGTGCCACTCGCGTCGCGCGTGGCGCCCCTGGCCGAGGTGCTCTACCACGCCCGCCTGGGTACGCAGCATGAACGGATGCAGCGGGTTGAATCGATCGCTGCGTGGCTGGCCGCAGCGTGCGGGGTGGATCAGGCACTTGCGCAACGCGCCGCCCAGCTTGCCAAGACCGACCTTCTCACGCTGATGGTGGGCGAGTTCCCGGAGTTGCAAGGCATCATGGGGGCGCATTACGCGCGCCTCGACGGCGAGGAACCGGCGCTTGCCCGGGCACTTTCCGAGCAGTATCTGCCACGTTTCGCAGGGGATGCCCTGCCCGAAACGGCGCTGGGTACCGTGCTCGCGCTCGCCGAGAAGACCGAGACGCTTTGCGGGCTCTTTGGCATCGGGCAAACGCCCAGCGGCGACAAGGATCCCTTTGCGCTGCGCCGCCAGGCACTTGGGATCGTGCGCATGCTGATCGACGGCAAGGTGCGTGTCGACTGGCGCGAGCTGCTCGAGCAGGGATTCAATGCGCTCGGTGCACGCCTGACGAATCCGACTGCAGCGCGCGACCTGCAACAGTTCGTGGAGGACAGGCTGCTGGGGCACCTGCGTGAACAGGATTGGCCTGCAGATGCGGTGCAGGCCGTGCTTGCACTCAAGCCCGGGCAACTCGTCGACATTCCGCCCCGGCTCGAGGCTGTGGTGGGTTTCCGGGCACTGGGCGCTTCACAGGCACTCGCCGCAGCCAACAAACGCATCGCCAATCTCCTGCGAAGAGCCGACCAGGACTCTCGCGGGCCGGGCAGCGCCTCGCCGCAGGAGAACGCTTTCGTCGAGTTCGCCGAGCGACAGCTCTGGCATGCTGTGGTTGCGATTGCCCCTCCGATCGATCGGCACCTCGAGGCCGGCAACTACAGCGCCGCGCTCCGCGAACTCGCCACCTTGCGCGAACCGGTCGACCAGCTCTTCGATCAGGTGATGGTGATGGCCGAGGACGCGGTGCTGAGGCGCAACCGGCTCGCACTGCTGGCGCATCTGCACCGGCTGATGAATCGGGTAGCCGACCTTTCGCTTCTCGCTGCCTGAGCCTCGAAGGCGCCGACGGTCTGCAACCCACACCCTCGTTGCACCCACCCAACATGCACCCTCGTCCCCGCATCGTGATCCTCGATCGCGATGGTGTTATCAACAAGGACTCGGAGAGCTACATTCGCAGCGCCGAGGAGTGGAACCCGATTGCACGAAGTCTCGAGGCCATCGCGCTCCTCAACCGGGCTGGCTGGCGGATTGTCGTTGCCACCAACCAGGCCGGTCTGGCCCGGGGACTCTTCGACCTTGCAACGCTCAACCGGATCCATGCCCGGATGCATGCGCTGGCGCAACGTCACGGCGGCCGCATCGATGCGGTGTTTTTCTGTCCGCACGGCGAAGATGCAAACTGCAACTGTCGCAAACCGCGTCCGGGCATGCTCCTCGAAGCCTCCGATCGGCTCAACTTCGACCTCGCGGGGCAACCCTTTGTGGGCGACAGCCTGCGCGACCTTCTGGCAGCACGCGAAGTCGGCATGCAACCCGTGCTGGTGCGTACCGGACATGGCCGCAGGACGCTTGAGGATCCAGCGTCGATCCCCGACGGTACCCAGGTCTACGACGATCTGATGGCGTTTGCGGAAACGCTGCTCTGAGGCTGCAGCTGCGCTGGCATGGTGGCCTCCGCAATACGCTCGCTGCTCTTCTTGCTGGTGATGCTCATCACCGTGGTCCCCTTCTCCTTTCTCACCCTGCTCTGGTCGCCGCTACCCCTCGCCTGGCGTTACCGGCTTTCGGTCGCCTGGCCCAGGTCGATGGTCTACGCTTGCCGCTGGATCTGCGGGGTCAACTGGAGGCTCCGGGGCTGGGACAATCTCCCCCAGGGCCCCGCGATCATCATGCCCAAGCACCAGTCCACCTGGGAGACCTTCTTCCTGATCTCGCACATGCCGCGTGAGGTGGTGTTCGTGCACAAGAAGGAGTTGCTCTGGGTCCCCTTCTTCGGCTGGGGTCTTGGCTTGCTCGACATGATCCGGATCAACCGCTCGAAGGGCGCGGACGCTTTCGAACAGGTTGTCACCCAAGGCACCCGCAAACTCGCCGGGGGGCGCTGGATCCTCGTGTTCCCGGAAGGGACCCGGGTAGCACCCGGACTCAAGGGGCACTACAAGACAGGGGGCGCCCGGCTTGCACTGCGGACCGGCGTACCCATCGTCCCGATTGCGCTCAACAGCGGGTACTGCTGGCCCAAGTCGAGCTGGATCAAGTGTCCGGGGCTCATCACCCTGAGCGTTGGTGAACCAATCCCTACCGAAGGACGCTCGGCCGACGAACTCACCGCTGCACTCGAAACATGGATCGAAGCCGAGGTGCAGAGGATCGGCCTGCCCTTTGGTCCGGGGGCCTCCCCGGAGGCAGATCGTGGGCCCCCCTTTGGTCCCGGAGCCTCCCCAGGCGCAGATCGCGGGCTGCTCCGGCAGGAGAATCACCGGAAATGAAACTGCCCCGCCTGCGTTGGCCGCTCGGCGGTGCTGGGGCGCGAAGCTTCAGCCACATGGGCAGCGAGATTCCCTACACCCTCACGCGCAGTGCGCGCAAGTCGATCGGGCTGAAGATCGATCAGCGTGGCCTCACCGTGGCCGCACCAAGGTGGGCAAGCCTGGGGTCGATCGAAGGCGTTCTCGAGGCAAAAGCGCAGTGGATCGAACGCAAGCTGCGGCAATGGCAGGAATCCGGACAGCACCGTAGCTTGGGCCTTCCCGATTGGATCCGCGAGGGATGCCTGCCCTATCTGGGCCGAGCGCATCTCCTGCGGCTCGAAGACTCCGGCACCAGCCAGTCGGGCCACACGCAAACGCACAGTGCGCGAGCCACCATCCGTCTGATCAACCCGCACGGCGCTGCACCGGCGATCGCGCTTCACCTCGAAGGTGCGGCGACGGATCCGGCCACCGTGGGCGGACACCTCAAACGCTGGCTCGACAGGCAGGCGCGAACGCATCTCGGAGCGCGGATCGCCCACTACGCGGCGCAAATGCAGCTGGTTCCAGCCCGCTGGCAGCTAAGTTCGGCGAGAACCCGCTGGGGCAGCTGCAGTGCGAAGGGCGTCGTGCGCCTGAGTGCGCGACTCATCCATTACCCGCCCGAAGTCATCGACTATGTGGTGGTGCACGAACTTGCGCACTTGCGCGAACTCAATCACAGCGCGCGGTTCTGGGCCGTGGTGGAAGCGGCCCTGCCGGACTACCGCGAACGGCGCGCGCTTTTGCGGCATCATCCGCTCGGCCAGTTCACGTTTCCGGAGGACACAGACCATGCAGATCCTGCACACCATGCTCAGGGTGGGTAATCTTGAGCGCTCGATCGACTTCTACACCCGCATCATGGGCATGAACCTGCTACGCACCACCGACCGGCCCGACCAGAACTACTCGCTCGCGTTCGTGGGTTACGGGCAGGGCAACCGGGACGGCCAGGCCGAGATCGAACTCACCTACAACTATGGGGTTGAGCGCTACGAAATGGGCGCTGCCTACGGCCACATCGCGCTGCTCACCGAGGATGCGCATGTGCAATGCGAGCGCATCCGCGCCGCAGGGGGGCGGGTCACCCGCGACGCCGGCCCAGTGAAGGGAGGCACCACCGTGATTGCCTTCGTGGAGGATCCCGATGGCTACAAGGTGGAGTTGATCGAACGCAAAGCCTGAGGAGGGGAAAACTCCAGTCGCGCCGCAAGCGCACACCACTGATCCACTCTGATATCCTGCGGTCGCGCTTCGGGCATGAAGCCCAGCGAGACCGCGTCAGAGGGGTTGAAGCCCTGCGCAGCCAGCCAGGGCAGCAGGGTGCCGCGCAGCATCTTGCGACGCTGCGCGAAGCCTGCGCGCACCAGCGCTTCCAGGCTCTCGCGAAACGCAGCCGATTGCGGTGGCCGCCCAACATCGGGGTGCCGCCCCCGCAGCCGCACCACGGCCGAGCGCACCCGCGGCGGAGGATCGAAGGACTCGGGTTCCACGTCGAAGAGCCAGTCGGCGCTGTAGCAGGACTGCAGCATCACCGTGAGTCTCCCAAACGCTGCGCTCCTGGGCGGTGCAACGATGCGATCAACCACTTCCTTTTGCAGCATGAAGATCTGGTCGTGTAGCGCTGCCCGGTGGCCGGCAAGGCACAGCAGCAGGGGCGAGGCAATGTTGTAGGGCAGATTGCCCACCACCCGCAAGCGTGCACCCCGGGTGGCTGCAAGCGCGGTGTAGTCCACATCGAGGGCATCGCCCTCGATCAGCGACATCGTCGGCCCGCCCGCCGCTGCCCCGGGCGAGGCAGTTTCGCCATCCCGCAGCATGCCCGGTTTTCCCCCGGGGCCCGGTTTTCCCCCGGGGCCCGGTTTCCCCCCGGGGCTGGGGTTGCCCCTCAGGCTTGAGCTGCCCTTCGGGCTGGGGTTGCCCCCCTGACCCGGCGCGAGGTAGACCTTTCGCAAGCCAGCGGCGAGGTTGCGGTCGATTTCGATCAGGGTGAGACTTGCCGGTCTGGCCTGCACCAGGCAGCGGGTGAGCGCTCCGGTGCCCGGGCCGATCTCCACCAGATGATCCGCTGCCTTCGGTGCGATCCGATCCAGAAGTTTCTCCGAAACGAGCGGGTCGCACAGGAAATGCTGCCCGAAGCGCTTGCGCGGCTGAACCGTGCCGAAGACGTCTTCCATCGGGTGATCAGTGCATCGCGTGCGTCGCGACCCGAACACGCAGTGCGTGCATCAGTTGCTGTCGAGCCGATACTCCACATAGGCCCGATCGCGCAACTCCTGCAGCCAACTGTCGTAGGCCTCCTCGGCCTTGCGCTCGCGCAGCGCCTGACGGATCAGGGTGCGCTGACGCTCGACCGGGGCAGCCTCGGTACGCCGCTCGAGAACCTGGATCAGGTGGATGCCAAAGGGCGAGCGCACCGGCGGACTCAGTTCGTTGACCGGGAGCATTCGTAGCGCCTGCTCGAAATCGGGCACCGTGTCGCCGGGAAGCAGCCATCCCAACTCGCCTCCGCGCGCCGCAGTGCCGTCGGCCGAAAAGGCTCTGGCCAGCGCCGCAAAGTCCTCACCAGCCCGGATTCTTTCAGCGATCGCCTGAGCCCGCCTCAGGGCTTCGGGCTCGGGCAACACTTCGCTCACCCGCAAGAGGATGTGCCTGGCTCGCCACTGGATTACCGGGGGACCGGCAGATGCGGAGGCCTCTCGCCGGTCACCGAGTCGCAGCAGATGAAAACCTGCGGGACTGCGAACGATCCGGCTCATCTCGCCCGGCTTGAGGCGTTCGATTTCGCGAACGAAGAGCGTGGGAAGCCGTTCGGCCGAGCGCCAGCCGATCTCCCCTCCCGCGCTGGCTTCCGTTGCCTCCGAGTAGGCCGCAGCAAGCCGTGCGAAACTTCCTTCGTCGCCTGCCTGGCTCCGCAGATCCTCCAGGCGCACACGGGCGCGCTCCACCTGCTCTGGACTGGCGGTCTCCGGGAGCCGAATCAGGATTTGCGCCAACCGGTACTCCACATTCGCCGAAGCGCCAAGTGAGGCCAGCGCAGCGTCGACATCGGCTTCGCTCACCTGGATGCGTGAATCCACCTCGCGTTCACGGAGTCGCTGCATCAGCAGTTCGGCGCGCAGACCCTCGCGGAAGAGCTTCAGGTCGCGGCCCTCCGCACGCGCACGTCGCAGCAACTCCTCCCGGTTCATACGGTTCTGTGCAGCGATCTGGTCGAGCGCGCGGTCGATCGCAGTCTCGTCCACGCGCAGGTTCATTTCGCGCGCCATCTGGGTGCCTGCACGCTCCAGGATCATCTGCTCGAGAACCTGGCGGCGCAGGATCGCATCGTCGGGCACACCGATCCCGCGTTGTTCGAGAGAGGTTCGCGCCAGCATCATCCGGGTGCGGATCTCCAGGTCGGTGATCGCCTCGTTGTTCACCACAACCGCAATCCGGTCGATTGCAATCCGCTGGGCCGAAGCATCCGGATGCGCGAGCGCCGCGAGGACGATGCACAGAGTAAGCGGTCCCCGAAACAGTGCGCGCCGGACCCACCTCCCGCGCTGGGTGGCGCCCACGAATGACGCAAGGATTTTCTCCCCGCGCAGGGTGTCGCCCACGAATGACGCAGGGATTTTCTCCCCGGAATAGGTGGCTTGCCCTGAGGGGGAGGTGGTCTGCCCTGCGGGCATGGCGATTCGCTCCAGGTTGTGCATGATCCTGCCCTCGGTCATTCATACGCGAAGAAGGGGGAGTCGGGCATGCGCTCGCGGGTGCGCAAGTACCCGGGTATGTTGCGCCGGAGGATATCAAAGGGATTGTTGCCAAGGCTGCCGAGCCCGTTGAGTTCAAGCTGCACGAAGATCGCTGTGTTGAAGAGATCGGGACCGGTCACATAACGCTGCGCCACGGCGCGCAGGGCCCAGCAGTCCTCGCGTCGCTCTGCGCCGAGAAGCACCTCGATGAACCCGGGCCTGGATTCAATCAGCCGAAGCGACACCGGGTCGAGGATCGATTTCTGGAATGAATAGTTGGTACGTCCGAGCACTGACCAGCCACCGGAGATCGGCCAGCGCCATGATGCGTCGATCTGACCGACCTGGTTTGCGATGAAGCGTATGCTGCCGTTGAGCAGTCGGCTTTCGTCGGGTTGAAACCGCCCGCCCAGTGTGAGGCGCGTGAGTTCATAGGTGCTCAGCCCCACTTGAACGCCAGCGTCGAAGCGCCACGCTGCCGCAGGCTGCCCGCTCGCTGCGACAACCAGATCCGACCGGGGATCCCCGGCAAGGGGTTGGCCGGCGATCTGAAGCCTTGGTGGGGTGATGTGCTGGCGAAAGGCGCCGGCGAGACGCAAGATCTCGCGCCCGCTCCCGGTCTGCAGGAAGCGCGTGGTGAGGGCAAGGGTGAGCTGGTTGGCGTCGGCGATCCGGTCGTTGCCGATGAAGCGGTTGTCGGCAAAGAGCTGGGCGTAGCTCAGGTCAGCGACTGCGGTGTCGTAAATCGGGAGTTTCCGTTGATCGCGATACGGCACGTAGAGGTAGTAGAGCCGCGGTTCAAGTGTCTGCTCAAACGTCTGCCCGAGCGCCTCGGCAGTGCGCTCGCGCTGCAGAAAAAGGCCGCTGTCGAGGGAAAAGCGCGGCACTGCGCGCTGCACCCCCTGCCCTGCAATCACCTCGGTGGGAAGACTGCTCTGCTTGAGCGCGTCGGATTCCACAAACCTGTAGTCGCTGAGGTGAAGTGCAGCCCCCGGGCTGAGATAGCCCCAGGGACGCCGCCAGGTTGCCTGGGCGCTCGGTTGCACCACCGAGCGCAGACCCTCGAGCGATGCCACCAGCGGCCGCCGAAAACGGGTGACCTCCCCGAGCGCCGCAGCATCGAGGTAAGCGCCACCAAGCTGCGGGCTTTCCTCCCCGAAACGGTTCCACTGGAGCGACACGCGCGGCAGCAATTCGTAGGGGGGAGAAACCCGCGCATCGAGAACGTTCTGATAGCTCGCGCTCAGGAGTGTGAGCGAGGCAATCCCAAGCCAGGGCAGGTCGACAGCGCGCGATGCAGAGATCACCCTTGGCAGGCTGCGTACCGACGCGCCCAGGATCGTTCGGCCGTAATCCACCAGATACTGGTCGTCGGAAACGCCGCGAAGGTCCCATTGCCCGCTCCAGCCCGACCAGTCCTGAAAGCGATGCAGACTCGACCACTGGTAGCGCAGATCCCCTGTGCGCAAGTCCTTCGGGTTGAATTCAAGTTTCGTATCGCCGCGATAGCTGTGGTCGAGGTAACGTCCCCAGGCGCCCAGCGAAACGCCCTGGAGCAGTGAGATCCTCGGATAGAGCGTGAGGTCGCGCTCCGGCGCAAGGTTCAGGTAGTAGGGAGCACTCAGTTCAAAGCCGGTTCGCGTCGTGGCGCCAAACGAGGGCGGAAGCCACCCGCTGCGACGCTTCTCGGAGAGCGGGAACGACACCGAAGGAATCGCCGGGATGCTCAGGCCTCCAAACCGGACACTGGCAGACTCCGCCTTACCCCACTCCTCATGCTCGTCGAGCACGACCTTCTCGGACACCAGCATCCAGTCGGGCTGATCGGGACGGCAGGTTGTGAACATCGCGCCGAGCAGGCGCAAGCGGCCCGGTCCGTCAAACTCGATACGTTGCGCGCTTCCCGAACCACCAAAGGCAGGCAGCACGAAGCTTGCGTCCTCCATCGCGCCGATCTGCGCCTCGACCTGCAATTGAAGCCTCGGACCCTCCACCACCTGGCCCCCGCGCACCACACGCACTGCGCCTTCGGCGCTCAGGGTGTCGATGCTTTGCACATACTCGATCCGCTCGCCCGCGACCGAGGTCGGGCCTTGGCGCAGGCGAGCCCTGCCCTCGAGCACGATGCGTTCCTCGAAGGTACCGGTCACCTTGTCTGCAGCGCCGAAGGCCGGTGTCTTTCCGGGCAGGCGGGCCAGACGGGCGTCGGGTTCGCGCTCGATCCGGAGTTGCAGCGGTTCAGCGCAGACCGACCATGCCACCGCACCCAGGGCGAGCAATGGGATCCCACGGCGCAAGGCAGTCATCAGCCTATGATAATCGGGCTCCCCTCACACTCCGCGCAGACTACCCATGGATCCTCGACTCGACGAACTCCGGCAATGGCTTCGCGACCAGACGGATGGTCTGGGGCTCAAGCCGGAAAGCCTTCGGCCCGCATCCGCCGACGCAAGCTTCCGGCGCTACTTCAGGCTGGACTGTGAGGCCGCGCCCGGAAGCGTCGTGGTGATGGATGCACCGGCGCCGACCGAAGATGTGAGGCCCTTCGTGAAGGTTGCCCGCCTCTTCGCAGAAGCGGGGATGAGTACGCCCCGGGTTATCGCGCAAGACGAAACACGCGGCTTCCTGTTGCTTGAAGACTTCGGTGAACACACTTTCCTCGATGCACTCGAAAACTTCAGCGCGGAAGCCGAACGGCCGCAAGTGGCCAGGGGGCTCTACCGCGATGCCTGGGAGAGCCTGCTGCGCATCCAGCTTGCAAGCCGCAACGACGTTCTCCCGGTCTACGACGCGCGGCGACTTCGCGATGAAATGGAGCTATGGCCAACCTGGTACGTTGCGCGCCACAAGGGAAAGACGCTCAACGCGTCGCAGCGTGCCATCGTGGAGCAGGCCTTCAGCGACATCGTGGAGCACTGCCTTGCGCAACCGCGTGTGTATGTGCACCGCGATTTCCACAGCCGCAATCTGATGCTCCTGCGGGGCGAGCGCAACCCCGGGGTGCTCGACTTTCAGGACGCTGTCCACGGCCCCATCACCTACGACCTGGTCTCGCTCTGGCGCGACGCCTACATCGCCTGGGACGAGGAAATCCAGATCGACGGGCTGATCCGCTGGTGGGAGGAGGCGCGCAAGCTCGGGCTGCCCGTGCCTGCGGAGTTTCCCGACCTCTGGCGCGACTTCGAGTGGATGGGGTTGCAGCGGCACCTGAAGGTGCTGGGGATCTTCGCAAGACTTCATTACCGCGACGGCAAGAGCCGCTATCTGAAGGATCTGACGAGAGTTCTGTCCCACATTCTTCCAGTGGTGCTGCGCTACCAGCAGCTCGCGGCCTTCGCCGACCTGATCATTGAAAAGATCGAGTCCTGAGTAGCGAGTCTGCAGCCCCCAACCCTGACGGGACGGTTGATGAAAGCCATGATCCTCGCTGCGGGCCGCGGATTGCGGATGCGCCCACTCACCGACACGCTGCCGAAGCCTCTCATTCCGGTTGCAGGTGTGCCGATCATCGTGCGGCACCTGCAGGCACTCGCAGGAGCGGGTTTTCGCGAAGTGGTGATCAACCATGCCTGGCTCGGCGAGCGCCTGGTTGGTGCCCTCGGAGACGGCGCCCGTTTTGGGCTCGTGATACGCTGGTCGCCCGAGGCCTTGGCACTTGAGACTGCCGGCGGAATCGCCCACGCGCTCGCCTTGCTCGGGACCGAACCCTTCCTGGTGATGAACGGCGACATCGTCTGCGACTGGGACCCTGCGCAGGCCGCGCCGCTGGCCGCCCGGGTTGTACACGACGATCTCCTCGCCTGCTGTGTGCTGGTCGACAACCCGCAGCATCACCCCGAAGGTGACTTCGAGGTCGAGGGGCGCAGGCTCACCTTCAGCGGGATCGGCATCTACCAGCCCGCGCTTTTCGCCACGATCAGTCCGGGCGCTCATGCACGGCTCGGTCCGCTGCTGCACGCAGCGCTTGCTGCGAAGCGGATGCTGCCGATCCACCATCCCGGCCTCTGGTCGGACGTGGGAGATCCGCAGCGCCTCGCAGCGCTGGAGAGGCTACTCGGGTGCCACGACAGCCCAAACCGCTCCGCCCCCAACCCTGCTTTGCGATGAACCCATCGGCCCCCATCGATTTGCACATCAGCGGACACGGCCCGGTTGCGCTCGGGTTGCAGGCCATGCTGTGGACGCAGGGCTGGGACGCAGCGATTCACCGAACGCCCACGCCGCTGCAACCCGATGCAT
>VGHO01000085.1 GCA_016868175.1 Betaproteobacteria bacterium | reverse complement strand
GTAGCTCATCATGATTCAGACAGAGTCCAGGCTTGGCGTGGCCGACAACACCGGTGCGCGTTCGGTCATGTGCATCAAGGTCCTTGGGGGTTCCAAGCGCCGCTACGCAAGCATTGGCGACATCATCAAGGTGTCGGTCAAGGAGGCTCAACCCCGCGGACGGGTGAAAAAGGGCGAGATCTACAACGCAGTGGTCGTACGCACTGCGAAGGGTGTTCGGCGCTCCGACGGTTCGCTCATCAAGTTTGATGACAACGCTGCGGTGTTGCTCAACAACAAGCTTGAACCGATTGGAACCCGCATCTTCGGGCCGGTCACCCGCGAATTGCGAACCGAGCGTTTCATGAAGATTGTGTCACTCGCCCCTGAAGTGCTTTAGGCGGCCAGGAGATCAGCGATGGAGAAGATCCGCAAAGGCGACGAAGTGGTGGTGATCACCGGACGTGACAAGGGCAAGCGCGGCACGGTGCTGCGCCGCATCAACGACCAGTCGCTCCTTGTGGAGGGCGTCAACGTGGTTCTCAAGCACACCCGGCCCAATCCGATGAAAGGCGTGGAGGGGGGAATCCGCGAGAAGACCTTGCCGATTCATCGCTCCAACCTGATGCTCTTCAACCCGGCCACCGGGCGTGGCGACCGGGTGGGGATCCGTTCACTCCAAGACGGTACCAAGGTGCGTTTCTTCAAGTCCAGCGGGGAGCAGGTCCGCGCCTGATCCGGCGCGCCCGCGTTGAACCCGTTGGCGGTACCTCATTTCACGATCCAGGCCACACAGCGAGCAAACCTCCATGGCACGCTTTCAGCAGATGTACCGGAACCAGGTGGTTCCACAGTTGATGACGCAATTCAGTTATCCCTCGGTGATGGCAGTTCCGCGCATCACCAAGATCACGCTCAACATGGGTGTGTCGGAGGCTGTGGCCGACAAGAAAGTACTCGAGCATGCAATGGGCGACCTCTCGAAGATCGCCGGACAGAAGCCAGTGGTCACCAAGGCACGCAAGGCAATTGCGGGTTTCAAGATCCGGCAGGGCTACCCGATCGGAGCGATGGTCACCTTGCGCGGCGTGCGCATGTTCGAATTCCTCGACCGTCTCGTGACTGTGGCGTTGCCGCGGGTGCGCGATTTTCGCGGGATTTCGGCCAAGGCCTTCGACGGTCGGGGCAACTTCAACATGGGTGTGCGCGAGCAGATCATCTTTCCGGAAATCGAATACGACAAGATCGACGCTGTCAGGGGCCTGAACATCTCGATCACCACCACCGCGAAATCCGACGATGAGGCCAAGGCCCTGCTCACCGCATTCCGCTTTCCATTCCGGCATTAGGCCGACACCAGGGAGTAACCATGGCCAAGCTTTCGGTGATCAACCGCAACCTCAAGCGCGAGGCGCTGGTGAAGAAGTTCGCTGCGCGCAGGGCTGCGCTCAAGGCGATCATCGACGACACTTCGCGCTCCGATGAGGACCGCTACGAGGCTCGGCTCAGGCTCCAGCAACTGCCGCGCAACGCCAATCCCACGCGGGTGCGCAGCCGTTGTGAACTCACCGGTCGCGGCAGGGGCGTGTTCCGCAAATTCGGGCTCGGTCGCAACAAGTTGCGCGAAATCGCGATGCGCGGGGAGATTCCCGGCATGGTCAAGGCAAGCTGGTGAACCGGCCGGGCTCCATCGCAGCATCGGCGCCGGCGGTGTCGGCACGGTCTGCACCAAACGATTCAGATCCCAGCGAAAGGACTCCTTCATGAGCATGAGCGACCCCATCGCCGACATGTTCACCCGAATCCGCAACGCCCAGAGCGTGGAAAAGGTGGCGGTCACCATGCCTTCGTCAAAGCTCAAGGCGGCGATTGCGCAGGTCCTCAAGGAGGAGGGCTACATCGAGAGCTTCCGGGTCGAGAGCGAAGGCGCCAAGTCGCACCTGCATGTGCAACTCAAGTACTACGCTGGCCGCCCTGTGATCGAAAGGCTCGAGCGGGTCTCGCGTCCGGGGTTGCGGGTCTACAGGGGCAAGGCGTCGATTCCCAAGGTGATGGACGGACTGGGTGTGGCGATCGTCTCCACCCCGCGCGGGGTGATGACTGATCGCCGCGCGCGCGCAAACGGCGTGGGCGGCGAAGTGCTCGCCTTCGTCGCCTGATCGGAGACCTGCCATGTCACGTATCGCGAGAATGCCGGTCGAGATTGTTGCCGGGGTGGAGGTTGAACTCAACGACGATGCAATCGTGGTCAAGGGCCCTCTGGGCACGCTCACCCAGCGCGCGAATCCGCTTGTGCGCATCGCGCGGGAGTCCAACACCCTGCGGGTGCACGCAAGCGATGGTTCGCGGCAGGCAAACGCGCTCTCGGGAACCTTCCGGATGTTGGTCGCCAACATGATCCACGGGGTCAGCAAAGGCTGGGAGAAGAAGCTCACCCTGGTTGGCGTGGGCTACCGCGCTCAGGCCCAAGCCAACGCCTTGAACCTGTCTCTCGGGTTCTCGCATCCGGTGGTGTATGCACTTCCCCCCGGTGTGCGCGCGGAAACGCCAACACAGACCGAGATCCTGATCAAGGGCAGTGACCGTCAGCGCGTGGGCCAGGTGGCCGCCGAAGTGCGAGCCTACCGGCCGCCCGAGCCCTACAAGGGCAAGGGGGTCCGGTACGCGGGCGAGGTGGTTGTGATCAAGGAAACCAAGAAGAAGTAAAGAGGGGCCTTCGCCAAGGGCGTGGCCAGGTGATCAACGAGTCAGGTGACCAAGGATGAACCCGAGCAAGAAAGAGTCGAGACTGCGCCGTTCGCGCCAGACCCGGTTGAAGATCAAGCAGCTCCGCGCCGAGCGCCTCACGGTTTTTCGCTCGAATCTGCACATCTACGCCAGCATCACCGATTCCGACGGCGCCCGTGTACTCGCCGCAGCCTCGAGTGTCGAGCCCGAAGTGCGCGCACAACTCGCAGGCGCGAGTGGCAAGGGAGGCAACGCGGCAGCCGCTGCGATCGTGGGTCAGCGGATTGCGCAGAAGGCCCTGGCAGCCGGAATCGAGGCGGTTGCCTTCGATCGGAGCGGGTTTCATTATCACGGCCGTGTACGTGCGCTTGCCGACGCAGCGCGCGAGGCCGGGCTGAAGTTCTGATCGGCGGCTGCGCCACCTGTTTCAAGGATACGGATAGGAAAACATGGCCAAGATTGTTCCCAAGATGGGCAGCGAAGAGCGCGACGACGGCTTGCGCGAGAAGATGATCGGCGTCAACCGCGTCACCAAGGTTGTGAAGGGCGGACGAATCCTCGGTTTTGCCGCACTCACCGTAGTGGGCGACGGCGATGGCCGCATCGGCATGGGAAAGGGAAAGGCGCGCGAGGTGCCGGTTGCGGTGCAAAAGGCGATGGACGAGGCGCGTCGGCGCATGGTGCGGATCCCCTTGCGCAGCGGCACGCTGCAGCATGTGGTGAAGGGCAAGCACGGCGCTTCCACCGTGTATCTGGCTCCTGCGGCCGAAGGTACCGGGATCATCGCAGGGGGGCCGATGCGGGCGGTCTTCGAGGTGGTGGGTATCACCAACGTGGTGGCCAAGGCACTCGGTTCCACCAACCCCTACAACCTGGTGCGTGCCACCCTCAATGCGCTGCAGAACATGAACACTCCGGCCGAGATCGCGGCCAAGCGCGGCAAATCGGTCGAGGAAATCCTTGCCTGAATCAGGGCATGCTGCGCAACCGCGCAACCTGCCTGCGGGTGGTGCGCGGCAGGCGGTCGCCCAGGGTCGTTACGGGGCAGGGTTGTGGGGCAGCAGGGTTATGGGCGAGCGTTATGGTCCATTGACAGGAGCATGCGATGAGCAAGAAGACACTGAAGGTAACGCTGGTGCGATCGCCCAACGGCACGCGCACCTCGCACCGCGACACGGTACTCGGCCTGGGGCTCAAGCGCATCCGGCAGAGCCGCGAACTCGAGGACACGCCAGCGGTGCGCGGAATGATCAGCAAGGTGGCCTACCTTGTGAAGGTGGATTGAGGGCCCGTTGCCGGCAGCAACGGTCGATGTCGACAGGCCTGGGCGATGCCAGAAGCGTCGGTCGCAGTGGGTTGCGCGAAGGCCTTGACCGATTTTTCGAAGCTCAAGGATTGAGAGGCTCAAGACGATGAAACTCAACGGTTTGGCACCTGCAGAAGGTTCTGCACGCGCGCGCAAGCGCGTCGGGCGCGGGATCGGCTCGGGCCTCGGCAAGACTGCGGGCCGCGGGCACAAGGGGCAGAAGTCCCGCTCGGGCGGTTTTCACAAGGTGGGTTTCGAGGGCGGGCAGATGCCGATGCATCGTCGGCTGCCCAAGCGCGGGTTCACCTCGCTGCGTGCACTCGATCAGGTGGAAGTGCGGCTTTCCGACCTCGCGCGCATCAACACCACCAACATCGACCTGCTTGCGCTCAAGCGGGCCGGGGTTGCCCACCAGACCGCGCGCAGAGCCAAGGTGATCCTGTCCGGCTCGCTCGAGCGCAGGGTGGTCCTCAGGGGTCTTGGCGTAACCGCAGGCGCGCGCAAGGCGATCGAGGCTGCAGGTGGCGAGGTTCTTTGAGCTTGATCGGTGAATCCGCGATGCGCAGGCTCACGGCCTCGGGAATCGGTCTTTGCGCCTGGCGCGCATCGGCGCGCCTTGCGTGTGCTGGCCGTGGTGCCGCATGAGCCGGGTTGCTGCGCTCGCCTCCTCGGGAAAGTATGGCGATCTGCGAGGGCGCCTCATCTTCCTTTTGCTTGCGATCGTGGTGTACCGGCTCGGCGCACACATCCCGGTGCCGGGGATCGACCCCGACCAACTCGCCGCACTATTCAAGTCGCAAAGCGGCGGCATCCTCAACATGTTCAACATGTTCTCCGGCGGCGCGCTCTCGCGCTTCACCGTGTTTGCCCTCGGGATCATGCCCTACATCTCGGCCTCGATCATCATGCAGCTGCTCACGGCGGTCGTTCCGCAACTCGAGGCCCTGCGCAAGGAGGGCGAAGCAGGACGGCGCACGATCACCAAGTACACCCGCTGGTTCACGCTCGCGCTTGCCACCTTCCAGGGCTTCGGCATCGCGGTTGCGCTCGAGGCGCAACCCGGGCTGGTGATCAATCCGGGGCTCCTTTTCAAGTTCACTGCCGTGGTCACGCTGGTGACCGGCACCATGTTTCTGATGTGGCTCGGCGAACAGATCACCGAGCGGGGGCTGGGCAATGGGATCTCGATGATCATCTTCGCCGGCATCGTGGCAGGACTCCCCAGTGCGATCGGCGGACTGGCCGAACTGGTACGCACCGGCTCGATCGGAGCCTTTGCCGCACTGGTGATCGTGGCTCTGGTCATTGCAGTCACAGCGTTCGTCGTTTTTGTCGAGCGCGGGCAGCGCCGCATCATTGTGAACTACGCCAAGCGTCAGGTCGGCAACAAGATCTACGGTGGACAGACCTCTTTTCTACCCCTCAAGCTCAACATGTCGGGCGTGATTCCGCCGATCTTTGCCTCGTCGATCATTCTCTTTCCGGCCACGATCGGGCAGTGGTTCGCCTCCGGCGAGAGCGAAAACCCGGTGGTACGTTTCATCCGCGACGCTGCAGCCACGCTTTCGCCTGGTCAACCGGTCTACATCACCGCCTATGCGCTCGCTATCGTGTTCTTCTGCTTCTTCTACACCGCACTGGTGTTCAACAGCCGGGAAACCGCCGACAACCTCAAGCGCAGTGGCGCCTTCGTTCCGGGGATACGGCCAGGCGACCAGACTGCGCGCTACATCGACAAGGTCCTGATGCGTCTCACGCTGGTGGGTGCAGGCTACATCACGCTCGTCTGTCTGGTCCCGGAGTTTCTGGTCCTGAAGTGGAATGTGCCGTTCTACTTCGGGGGCACTTCGCTCCTCATCATCGTGGTCGTCACGATGGACTTCATGACCCAGGTGCAGTCCTACATGATGTCGCATCAGTACGAGAGCCTGCTGCGCAAGGCCAACGCCGGAAAGCTGGGACGCTGAGGATGCAGGCTTCTTGCACCATGCGCGCTCCGTCCTGCACAACGAAGCCTCACGCCACCGGTGCACTCCGCGCCTGTTTGCCTGCTGCAATCGTGCGGCCTCCCGAGGCTGCGCCGCTTGACGGGGTGGCCCACCGATGAGCAAGGAGGACGTGATCCAGATGCAGGGCGAGATCCTCGAGAACCTGCCGAATGCCACCTTCCGGGTGAAGCTGGAAAACGGGCATATGGTCCTCGGGCATATCTCCGGAAAGATGCGGATGAACTACATCAAGATTCTCCCGGGTGACAAGGTTACGGTGGAACTCACCCCATACGACCTCTCGAAAGCGCGCATCGTCTTTCGGGCGAAGTGATCAACAACGAGGAAGCTGGACATGAAGGTACTCGCATCGGTGAAGAAGATTTGTCGGAATTGCAAGATCATCAAGCGCAAGGGCGTGGTCCGTGTGATTTGCACCGACCCCCGGCACAAACAGCGTCAGGGCTGATCGGAGCGCGGCATGGCACGTATTGCTGGCATCAACATTCCCGACCGGCAGCACGCCGAGATCGGGCTCACCGCGATCTACGGTATTGGCCGCCGACGCGCACGCACGATCCTGGATGCGGCCGGCGTGGCCTACTCCAAGCGGGTGAAGGATCTCAACGACGCCGAACTCGAACGCATCCGCGACCAGATCGGGCGTTATGTGGTGGAGGGGGATCTGCGGCGTGAGGTCTCGATGTCGATCAAGCGCCTCATGGATCTTGGCTGCTACCGAGGGGTGCGGCATCGCCGCGGTCTGCCGGTGCGCGGACAGCGCACGCGCACCAACGCGCGCACCCGCAAAGGTCCGCGCAAGGCGGGCGTGGCGCTGAAGAAATGACGACTTTGCGCATCACATCGGGTGTCTCGCAGAGGCTTGAATTCAAGGTGCGGTATTTGGCGGAGGTTTAGGGATGGCAACCAAGGGTCAGACGGCAGCGCAACAGGCGGCGGCGTCGCGGGCGCGCAAGAAGGCGCGCAAGAACGTGAGCGACGCGATTGCGCATGTGCATGCGTCCTTCAACAACACCATCATCACCATCACCGACCGTCAGGGCAACGCCCTGGCGTGGGCTACTTCGGGTGGCGCAGGCTTCAAGGGTTCGCGCAAATCCACCCCGTTTGCCGCGCAGGTGGCCGCCGAGGCGGCCGGGCGTGCCGCGATGGAGTGCGGCGTGAAGAACGTGGAGGTGCAGATCCGGGGGCCTGGCCCGGGCCGCGAGTCGTCGGTTCGCGCGCTCAATGCCCTCGGGATCAAGGTGCTGTCGATCCAGGACGTTACACCGATGCCCCACAACGGCTGCCGCCCCCCGAAGAAGCGGCGCATTTGAGAGATCTGCGCCGCCGGAGTTCACCAGGCGGAGACCGCACCGGGCAAACCTTGGCAAGGCCGAGCCTTGCGCCAGATGAAAGGAACTGACTGTGGCACGTTATACCGGACCCAAGGCGAAGCTGTCGCGGCGCGAGGGCGTTGACCTCTATCTCAAGAGCGCGAGGCGATCGCTGGATGGCAAGTGCAAGCTCGACTCCCGACCCGGTCAGCACGGCAGGACCTCGGGCGCGCGCACCTCCGACTTCGGCCTGCAACTGCGCGAAAAGCAGAAAGTCAAACGCATGTACGGGGTGCTCGAAAGACAGTTCCGGCGCTACTTTGCGCAGGCCGAAAGCGGCCGGGGCAACACCGGAGAGAATCTGTTGCGACTGCTTGAATCGAGGCTCGACAACGTGGTCTACCGCATGGGTTTTGGCTCCACCCGCGCCGAAGCCCGGCAACTCGTGTCGCACAGGGCAGTTGCCGTCAACGGCAGCATTGTCAACATCCCTTCGGCGATGGTCCGTCCCAGCGATGTGGTGTCGGTGCGCGAGAAGTCGAGGAAGCAGGCGCGGATCCAGGACGCGCTCAATCTCGCCGAGCAGCACGGTTTTCCTCAGTGGGTGGCGGTGGACAAGACCAGGATGGAGGGTGTGTTCAAGACGCACCCCGACCGCTCGGATCTACCTGCCGACATCAACGAAAACCTGATTGTCGAACTGTATTCGCGCTAAACCCTTGTCGTGCGCCTTCAGCGGTGATGCGCGTGGCCGCGAGGGCCTCGGCCTCGGCCGCTGCTTCGCTGGCTGCAGCCTGTGCCGCCGCAGCTTCGCAGGCCTCGGGTCTGTTGGCCCTGCGGTGGCTGGCAGAGAGGCGTGCGGCGCGGAGGCATGTGGCGCGGAGGCGTGTGGCGCGGAGGCGTGTGGCCCCGGTGCCGCCGGCTTGGCGACAGCTGGCCGCAGTGCCGGCCAAACCGGACCGCTCAACCTGATCTTGTCATCTACTCAGTCAAAAAAGGAACGACCATGCAGACCGCCATGCTCAAGCCGCGCATTGTCGAGGTGGAACATCTCGGTGCCAACCATGCCCGGGTGGTCATGGAGCCCTTCGAACGCGGCTACGGTCATACCCTGGGCAACTCGCTTCGTCGCGTCCTGCTTTCTTCGATGGTGGGATACGCGCCAACCGAAGTGCAGATTGCCGGGGTAGTCCACGAGTATTCAACGCTCGACGGGGTCCGCGAGGACGTGGTCGACCTGCTGCTCAACCTCAAGGCCGTGGTGTTCAAGCTGCACAACCGCGACGAGGTCTTCGTGACCTTGCGCAAGGATCAGGCTGGCCCGGTCTATGCAGGCGACATCGACGTGCCGCACGACGTGGAAGTGGTCAACCCGGGGCATGTGATCGCCCACCTCACGCAGGGCGGCAAGATCGACATGCAGATCAAGATCGAACGCGGGCGTGGGTATGTTCCGGGCAATCTCGGCCGCTCCGACACCCATGGAATCGGTCGTGTGGTGCTTGATGCATCGTTTTCCCCGGTCCGCCGGGTGAGTTATGCGGTGGAGAGCGCCCGGGTGGAGCAGCGCACCGACCTGGATCGCCTGCTGATCGACGTCGAGACCAACGGGGTGATCCAGCCCGAGGAGGCGGTGCGGCAGTCGGCGCGCATTCTGGTGGAGCAGCTCTCGGTGTTTGCCTCGCTCGAGGGCGGCAGTGACGCCTTCGATGCATTTTCGGGGCGTTCCCCGCAGCTCGACCCGATCCTGCTGCGCCCGGTGGATGATCTGGAACTCACGGTGCGCTCGGCAAACTGCCTTAAGGCCGAAAACATCTACTACATCGGTGACCTGATCCAGCGCAGTGAAAACGACCTGCTCAAGACGCCCAACCTGGGCCGCAAATCACTCAACGAGATCAAGGAAGTGCTCGCCTCGCGCGGACTCACGCTTGGCATGAAGCTCGAGAACTGGCCGCCCGCCACCCTCGATCGGCTCTGAATCTTCGAAAAGGAATTCGTCATGCGCCATCGCAACGGTCTTCGCAAGCTGAACCGTACCAGCAGCCACCGCACCGCGCTCTTTCGCAACCTGTGCAACGCCCTCCTCAAGCATGAGGCGATCCGGACCACGCTGCCCAAAGCCAAGGAGCTGCGCCGTGTGGTTGAACCTCTGATCAATCTGGGCAAGTCCCCGAGTCTGGCCAACCGGCGACTCGCCTTCGACCGCCTGCGCGATCGCGAGATGGTGGTGAAGATCTTCGACGAGCTCGGTCCCCGCTTTGCCAAGCGTCCGGGCGGCTACGTGCGGATCCTGCGCTTCGGCTTTCGTGCCGGCGACAACGCACCCATGGCTTATGTGGAACTGATGGACCGACCCGAGTTCGAAGCCAGCGACGCACGCTGAGCGCCACTTGCCTGCGGCAGAGGCCAGCGCCTTTGCGCTCGATCACCACGCCCCACTCCGAATCGCCGCAGGCGGCGGCCGCAGGGGGAGGTCCGGCCTCACCGGACCTGGCCTGGAGGGGCGCCTTTGCGCTGCTCCACAAGGAAGTCAGACGTTTCCGCAAGGTGTCGGTGCAAACGGTTCTTGCGCCGGTGATTTCTGCAGTGCTCTTCCTTGTGGTCTTTCAGCAGGTGCTGAGCGGCCGCCTCGATCTTCCCGGGGGCATCAGCTACGCAGCCTTCCTGGTGCCCGGCCTTGCCATGATGTCGCTGCAGCAAAACGCCTTTGCCAATGCATCCTCCTCGCTCACCCAGAGCAAGGTCACCGGGAATCTGGTGTTTCTGCTGCTGTCGCCATTGCCAGCCTGGGGATGGTTCCTCGGCTACGTGGGTGGAGGTTTTGTGCGTGGACTCGTGGTGGGCGTGTGCGTCTGGCTGTCCACCCTGCCCTTCGTGATCACCGTGCCGGTGCATCCCGCCTTCACCCTGCTGATCCTTGCGGTGTCGGCCTGGCTCATGTCGTCGCTGGGCGTGATCGCGGGTCTATGGGCTGAAAAGTGGGACCAGCTCTCGGTCTTTCAGTCGTTCATCATCAACCCCTTCACCTTCCTTGCCGGGGTGTTCTTCTCGGTGGATTCGCTGCCGGATCCCTGGCGGTCACTAGCACATCTGAATCCCTTCTTCTACATGATCGACGGACTGCGCTACGGCTTCTTCGGTGCCTCGGATGCCCCTGCGGCGGTCGACCTTGGCGTGTCGCTGGGCTTTGCACTCCTCGTGAGCGCGCTGGCGCTTGTCCTGCTTGGCCGTGGGTGGCGTATCCGCCACTAAGGCTGCTGCCTCGCGGCGCCTCATGGGTCACGCAGCGCACACCTGCAACGCATCGTTGAACTCGACAAGCCTGCCCGAACCGCCTCCGGCTAGCGCAACGCTGTGAGCCAGCGGGCGGCGTCGCGCGCAAAGTAGCTGAGAACGCCGTCGGCACCCGCCCGGCGGAATGCGAGCAGCGCTTCGAGCACCACGGCCTTCTCGTCGAGCCAGCCATGCCCTGCGGCCGCCTTGATCATTGCGTACTCCCCGCTCACCTGGTAGGCGAAGGTGGGAACGCCAAAGTGCTCCTTCACCCGCCGCACAATGTCGAGGTAGGGCATTCCCGGCTTCACCATCACCATATCGGCACCCTCGGCGAGGTCGA
>VGHO01000084.1 GCA_016868175.1 Betaproteobacteria bacterium | reverse complement strand
GACTCGATTGCGCCTGCGCCTGCGCAAGGCCGGCTGCAAGTCCGAAGGCTGCGGTTGCGGCGATGAGACCGAGGCGCGGCAAGAGCCGTTTCAAGGGTTGCATGATCATGGTCTGGATCTCCTGAAAGTTTTGGTCATGACTGCGTGCGCTCCAGCGGCTTTGCGCAGGAAACGTGCAGACCCAAAAGAATACTCGGTGCCCGGGCGCGCGAGGCGGGTCCCTCCACCGCCACAGGGGTGGTGGTGTCTTCCGATGTCGTGGCCGATGTGCTGGCCGATGACCGGGCCGATGACCGGGCCGACGTCCTGGCCAATGTGCTGGCCGACGTCGCGGCGGGCGTCTTGGCCGGCGGTGCGGACCCGCTCTGCGCGAAGGGCAGAAGACGCGCCGCTCAGCGCGAGAAACGCACTGGCCGCTGGTTTAGCGGTTGAACCGGGCGAGCGTTCATGCCCACCAGCCTCAGAAAAATACTCACCTGATCACCGCGGATTTTCACCGGTTGTTGAAAGACGGTCCACAGCACGCCTTCGGTACAGGGCGGCGTGGTGAGCGACCCCGTGAACTGGAAGTAGCCGCGCTCGGAGGGAAGAAGCTGCGCAAGGTCGAGCAGCGCCGACTTCGGGCTGAGGGCTTCACCTTTCTCGAGCGGCAGATGGGACCAGAGCAGATCCATCACCGGGTTGACGCCGCCCGCATCGAGCAAGACCCCCACCACCGCCAGCCGGCCCTCGCGGCTCCTGTGCACAAGGTGGGCACCCATCGCGGTGTTGCGGTGATTGATCCGCTCTTCACTCGGTGCATGAAAGTTAAAATGCACCAGGTCGAAGCGCATGCCGCGGATGATCACATGGTTGTCGCCCTCAAGGGTGGCCTGGAGGGTGTGGCCGTTGTGCTCGAAGCGAAAGCTCGAGGGCTGGTAGTTGAACTGGATCGACTCGAGTTCGGAAACGATCACCTCGCTCTCGAGAATGTTGACGGGCGATTGCCGGGTACCCTGCGCGCACTTGAGGTTCTCGGGGCCGAGCAAAGCCCAGCGCTCGGGTCCACCTGCCCCTTCATACGACCAGTGCACCGCCTTGCCTTTGACTTCGGTCGCCTGGGTAGTGCGCTTGGGATCGGAGGCCAGCGCCTTGCCGCCTGCGATCGGCAGGAGCAAGACGAGAAGGAAGAAAAGCGCCGGAATCGGCCCGAAAAATACCCGGACGCGGCGGCGTGGCGATACTGCGTAAGCTGTTGGTGGCATGGCTCTTGTCCTTGGTGGCGAGATCGGCAGGCGCTACCCTGGGTTCGGCAGGAGTCAGGCGAGACTCGCCTGGGCAATCACTCCACCGATCAGACGCGTGAGCGCCTTGGCGTAGCCCAGATGCAGAAACTCGTTTGGGCCGTGCGCATTGGAATGAGGCCCAAGCACCCCGGTAATCAGAAACTGCGCCCGAGGAAACTGCTTGCCAAGCATGTTCATGAAGGGAATCGTTCCGCCCTCGCCCATGTAAGCGGCCGGCCGGCCGAAGGTTTGCAGCGAGCACGCGTCGAGCAAGCTTGCGAGCGAGGGATGGATGGGTGGTGCGTTCCACCCCGATGCCGCCCAGTCGGGTTCGAAGCGCACCCGCGCGCGGTAGGGCGGGTCGTCTTCGAGGATGCGCTTGAGTTCGACGGAGGCCTTTTCACCGTCCACGGTGGGCGGCAGTCGCAGCGACAGTTTCAGCACCGTTTTGGGCCGCAACACATTGCCCGCCATTTCGAGCGACGGGAGACAAGCCGCCCCGGTGACCGAGAGCGCGGGCCTCCAGGTGCGCTGGAGAATTGCCTCGACCGGGTCGGTGGTGACCGGCAGTGCGCTCATGCAGGCCTGCGCATGCGCCTCGGGTGCATGGGTGCACGCTGCGAAGGGAAACTGCCTCCACACCTGGTCGCCGAGGATGGCGCCTGCTGAGGCCGCCTGCTCGAGGCGCTCTGCGGGGATCAGTGCGTTGAAGGCCTCGGCGAGTACCCGGCCAGTCTCCACATCGTCGATGCGGTTGAGAAGCTTGCGCGCGATGCGAAACGTGGAGGCTACGATGCCACTGGCATTGCCCGAGTGCACACCCTCCTCCAGGATCTCCACGCTCAGGGCGCCTCCGATCAGCCCGCGCAGGGAGGTGGTGACCCAGAGTTGCTCGTAGTTGCCGCAGCCCGAATCGAGTCCAAGCACCAGCCCCACCTCGCCGAGGCGCGGCCCGAGTTGCTCGAGGTAATGCGGCAGGTCGGGCGACCCACTCTCTTCGCAGGTCTCGATGATGCCCACGCACCGCGGCCTCGGCACCGCCTGCCGATCCAGCGCGGCAAGCGCAGCAAACGCAGCGTAGATCGCATAACCATCGTCGGCGCTTCCGCGGCCGTAGAGCCTGCCGCCCTCGATCACGGGGGTCCATGGCCCCAGGTCGTGACGCCAGCCACTCATCTCCGGTTGCTTGTCGAGGTGCCCATACACCAGCACAGTCCGCTGGTTGCCAAGTCCGCCAGTGGCGGGCAGATCGAAAAAAATGCACGGGGTGCGGCCCTCGATGCCGAGAACCTCGATGCGCAAGCCGGCAAGCACCGGGCTCTCGCCCGCGGCCGAGGCCTGCGCCGCCGCCCAGCCTGCAGCGCTTTTCACCACTGCGTGCAGGTGGCCGTGGGCTTCCCATCCGCTGTCGAAGGCCGGTGATTTGGCCGGTACCCGAACATATTCGACCAGCCGCGGGACGATGTCACGGTCCCACTGTTGGTCGATCGCTGGCTGAAGGTCGGACAGGTTCATGCACACCCCGAGGTTCCGTCGCGCCAGCCGGGCTGGTCGCGGTCGAGCATTCGACGAATCGACGCGAAAAAAAGATCGCTCTGCTGGCGCTCGCCTGCAATCTGCGCGGCAGTGGCCCTGCACAAGGCCTCGGGGATGACGCGCAGCGGCCGGCCTGCGGCAGCCTGGGTCGCGAGGACCTGATGCATGCAGGCGCGCTCCAGGTAGTAGAGATCGTCGAAGGCCCAGGCAATGCTTTCACCCACCACCGTCACGCCGTGCGAGGCCATGAACACCACCTCATGTCCCACAAGACTGCGACCGATACGCTCGCCTTCGGCATCGCTGAGTGCCACGCCGTTGTAGCGGTCGTCGTAGGCCACCCTGCCCCAGAACCGCAAGGCGTTCTGGTTGCACCAGGCAAGACGCCCGCCAGCGACCAGGCAGAGTGCTGTGGCGTAGGGCATGTGGGTGTGCAACACCGCCTTGGCCTGCGGATTGAGCCGATGAATCCAGGCATGGATGAAGAAGGCCGTGGGTTCGATCGGGTGCCTGCCTTCCACGAGATGGCCCCCGGCGTCGATGAGGAGAATGTCGCCGGCCTTCACCTCGCTCCAGTGCAGTCCCTGCGGATTGATCAGGTAGCGATCCGGCGCGACCTCGAAGGAGAAGTGGTTGCAGACCCCTTCGTTGAGTCCGAGGACTGCGGCCCAGCGAAGTGCCGCAGCGAGGTCCTCGCGCGCCTCGCGCAAGCTGGCGGAGGTGCTGATCCGTTCGGGAGCGTTCATCGCTGCAAGGCCTCCTGTTCCATCCACGAGACCCTATTGTAGGCATTGCGCCGGCAGATCGTGGGGCGCGAAACGCAGGTCGGCGGCGGATCAGGACTCCATCCCGGGATTGTTGCCCATGCCAAGAACCCGGGGCAGGTTGAGTTGCTTCGGTGCCACCCGCTTCTTTGCCTTGAGCCAGGTCTCCACAAGGTCCCAGACCGGCTCGCCGCTGGCGCCCTCGGCCACCGGTGCCCAGCCCGCCACCGTGTAGTTGCGGTCCGCGTCCAGGGGCTGTCCGCGAAGGCGCATGTCCGTGATCCGCGCGCCTGCCCTGGCGAGCGGATCGATGGTGTAGTGCAGTCCACCCACCCGGACCATGTCTCCGCCTTGCTGGTAGTAGGGGTCGGGATTGAAGAGGTTGTCTGCAACATCTTCGAGAATTGTCTTGATCGTCGCGCCCGAGAATTGATTCACGCTCACCTGCGGGTAGGTGATCGCGGTCTGGTCCATCACATGCTCGCGGGTGATGGCCTCCCCCGGCAGCAGCGAAGTACCCCAGCGAAAGCCTGGCGAGAACGCGATTTCGGCGCTCTTCACCTCCATGAGGGCATCGAGGATCAACTGATCGAAGCTGCCGTTGAAGTTACCCCTTCGATACAGCACCGCGTCGGTGTGGGCAAGCGTTTCGCCAAGTGAGGCCTGATACGGCGCGCGAACCTTGTTGATGAAGGCCTGCATCTGCGCATCGGCCTCGAGCATGCTGGAGAACACCGGCAAGAGCCGGTAGCGGTAGTCCTTCACGCCCGCTGCGCCCACCTCGAGTTCAAGAAGTGCGAGAAACTTTCCGTTGGACCCGGCGTTGGTCACCAGGGTCTTGCCACCGGGGTTGCTCACAATCACCGGCGCAGGCACACCGTCGTGCGTGTGGCCCCCGAGGATGGCGTCGATGCCGCGCACCCGCGAGGCCATCTTGAGGTCGACGTCCATGCCGTTGTGCGACAGCACGATCACTGCCCTCGCACCCTTGGCACGCACCTCGTCGACCACACTTTGCATGCGGTCGTCCTGAATCCCGAAACTCCACTCCGGGATCATCCAGCGTGGATTGGCAATCGGTGTGTAGGGAAACGCCTGCCCGATGAACGCCACCGGCTGGCCATTGATCGTGCGCAGGGAGTAGGCGCTGAAGACCGGGTCCTCAAAATCGGTCGTCTTCACATTCTGCGCAAGGAAGTCGATGCTTCCCTTCAGATCGCCCGCAACGATCTCCTTCACCCGCTGCGCACCGTGGGTGAACTCCCAGTGCGCCGTCATGATGTTCACGCCAAGCAACTTGCAGGCATCCACCATGTCCTGCCCCCGGGTCCAGAGCGCAGTGGCCGAACCCTGCCAGGTGTCGCCCCCGTCGAGCAGAAGCGCCTGGGGACGCGCTGCGCGCAACTGCCGCACCAGCGTTGCGAGGTGCGCAAACCCGCCCACCTTGCCCAGCGATCGCGCCGCCGACTCAAAACCCAGATGGGTGAAGGCATGCGCTTGCGCGGAATCCCTCGCGATGCCGTAGTGCCTGAGAAAGGCATCGCCCACGAGGTGCGGCGGCTTGCCCAGCGCCTGCCCAACGCCAAGGTTCACATGCGGCTCGCGGAAGTAGATCGGCAGCAGTTGCGCGTGGCTGTCGGTAAAGTGCATCAGGTGCACATTGCCAAACACCGGCACTTCATAGGAAACGCGTTCGGTGGTGCCCTGGCCGCGTGCCGGGAGGGCAAGCCCTGCGGCCGATGCGGCACCGAGCAGATGGAGGAATTCCCGCTTGAGCACGGAGTGGACCCTGCCGCCGACCTTGTCTCAGCGATTCACGGGTGACTGCGGATCGAGCAGCAGCGCCATCACATCACGCATCTGCTGCTCGGTGAGAATGCCCGCAGCGCCAAAGCGCGGCATGCTGTTGCAGGCACCAAAGGCATGGGCGTTGTAGATGCGCGCCCAGGTGTACCTGAGGATCGGCTCCGAGTTGCCGCGCAACTTGCCGTACTGGTAGAGCGAGGGGCCGATGTTGCCGTAGGCAAGTTCTTCCTTCGAGATCTGATGACAGGCGTAGCAGTTGCCGCCCGCCACGGTGCCCGGCGCATCGGAGAACTGCATCCCTACACCGCTTTGTGCAATCCGCTCGCCAGCCTTGAAGTCGCCCAGGTACCTGCCGTCGGACGGATACTTCACAGCGTCGAGCGCCGCCTTTTCCAGACCCTCACGGAGTTCCCTGGGAAGTTCCCTGCCTGTGTAGTCGCTGCAGATGCGTTGCAGATCCGACTGATCGAGGCGATCGAGTCGGGCCTCGCCGCGTTCACCGAAGGATTGCTTCATCAGCTGTGCAATTGCCTCGCGGGAGACACCGGCGTCTGAAAGAGCTGCGCCGCCAAGGGCCAGCCCGGCCACCACGGCGAGCGAGGCCGCAATGCGCCATTGCAGGGCGCGCGCACCCTGCGCTGGCGGTGGATGCTTCTGCGTGGGCAGCCCGTTGTGCGTGGGCGCTTCGTTGTGCGTGGGCACTTCGTTGTGCGTGGGCGCTTTGTTGTGCGTGGGTACTCTCATGGCGAGGTCTCCGCTAGCGTTTGATGGCGGGGTTGTCCATCGTCCCGCCGTTGGCACGAACGCCAAGGAATGTGATCAGATCGACCGAGGCGGGCGAGAGGTACTTGAGTTCCGGGAAGCGCTGCTGGCGAAAGCAGTCGTAGATCCGCCACTGCATCGTGCGCAACGCACCCTGCGAGACCCGATACGCAGGCCAGGTTGCGAAGGCCTTTTGCGCCGCCTCGTCCTTGGTGAGGTTGGGCAGTCCCTGCAGACGGATACGCTGGTTGTCAACCGCATGGCACGAGGCGCAGGAAAAATCGTAGGGGCCGCCGCGGTAGTAGAAGATCTTCTCGCCGCGCGCGAAAGCCTCACGCTCCATCCGATGGCCCTGAGGCACTGCGATCCTCATCCCGCGCGACTCCTCCACCACAAAGGCCACCAGCGCCTCCATGTCGGTGGCCGACTGTCCAGCGCCGGAGTAGGGTCGCGCAGTCACCTTGTTGCGGTCGAGTCCCTGGAGGGTGACCATGCAGTGCACCAGTCGGCTTTCCAGGTCCATCACCGCATTGGCATCGGCGAAGTAGCGCGGCAACTGCGCGTTGGCACCCTTCACCACGCCGGGGCCAAGGCCCAGATCGCAGGCCTCGAGGCTCGCCCCCTTGGGGCCCTGTTTCCTTGCCCAGAGCCCTTCGCCCTTGAGCGCCACAAGTTCGGCAGGGTTGCCGTCCTGAAGCATCTGACGGTATTTCTCGATCTCGGCCTCGGTGTTGTCACGCGGCTGGGCCAAACCCGCGTTCAATGCGAAAGCCCCCACGGCAGCCCCAAGGGCAAGCCGGGCAGCAGTTCCACGCGCGGGGCGCTCGATCCTTTGCATCATGGTGGTCTCCCTGGTTTTCATGCGTCAACTCCCGCCTCTTGCGGGTGAGCAGCGCGCAAGCCAGCAGCGATGCGCACCGCTGTGGCTCTCGGTAGCGTGAAAAGGCTCAACCCACCGTGACTTCGTCGGTGCGTTTTTCGCCCTTGTTGTCCACCCAGCTCACACTGATCCTGTCGCCAGCTTTTCCGCCCCTCACCTTGAACTGAAGGTAGGGATTCTTCGAAATCGCCGGGCCCCAGGCTGCCCGCACCACCGGCTTGCCGTTGAGGCTTGCCACCACGTCGCTGATGAACCAGGCGGGCACCAGCTTGCCGCCAGCATCCTTGCGCTGACCGGTCTCCATCTCGTGGGCCATCAAAACGCGGACATCCACCACGTCGCCTCGGACGGCGGCGCGGATTTTCATGGGATCTGCCATTTCCTACTCCTGAAGATGTGAACGATCGGCTGCGGAGCGATCGGCTGGAGATGCGGCCGCAGATCAGCCGCCGCAACCGCCCAGGGTGACCTTGATCTCCTTTTTGGCCATGTAGTACTTGCCGTCGGCGCGGACCACCGCAACCACGTCAGAACTCTGTCCCATCTTCACCCGCATGTTCACTTCGGCCACCCCGCCGTCGGTGAACTGGTAGGCGCCTGCGAGCGCGGTGGGATTCTTGTCGACCAACAAGGCGACCATGTCGCTGTTGGCGATCTTGCTGTTGACCCCCACGGGCACCACAGCTCCGTTTTCGGCGATGTCGGGCGAAACGATAACGATATCGGCCGCTTCAGTGGCCCCTGCAGCGCCGAGGGCCTTGAGCGTGTCGGCGATGCCTTTGGCCTCGAAGGCAGCCCTGGTCACGATTTGCGCGGCGGCCTGCGCCTGGGCAGTGCCCGGACGGATCATGCCGATGGCAACGAGCGCCGCGTAGAGGCCGGCACCGGCGGTGCCCTGCACGGCCTTGCGTCGGGTGATACTCATGAGGTACTCCTTGGCAGGTTGGGGAACATCACAGAGAGGAAAAGCCCGATACTGTGGCGGCACCGAGCGCGATCGGCGGCGCTCTGCGGGGTGTCATTGCGCCCCGGCCAGAATCCAGCGCGCAAGCGTTCTTGCGTCGTCGCCCGAGACCTGCGGCTGCGCTGGCATTGGAATCGGACCCCAGTTGCCACTGCCGCCCTTGAGGATCCTTTCAGCGAGGATGCCTTCGGCGTTGACGTTGCCCTTGTAGCGCCCGGCAACCTCGCGAAGTGCGGGACCCACCATCTTGCTTTGGATACCGTGACAGGCTAGGCAGTTCTGCTCCCGGGCCATCATGGCAGGGGTCTTCGCGCTGGGCGCTGCTACCCTGGGAAGCTGCGCGGTGCCACTGGCGATCGCCACCTTGAGCGGCTCGCTCAGCGCAGGACGGGTCGTGTCGGCGCCACGCGACGGCCCTAGCAGACGGTTCTGTTCGGCCAGATTACCGTGCGCATTGCGTGCAAACTCGGGAAGTATCGATGTGGCCTGCGCCAACACCTTGCACTGGGTGAAGCAGAGTTCGCCCTGAACGTCGGGCTTGCCCTTGAGGTCCCACAGACCGGCGAACATGACCTTGCCGTTGCGGTTAGGGATACGCTTTTGCACTTGCGCGATGTTGCTGTCACTCAGCGTGAAGTCGGCGGGCACAACCTCGGCCAGGTGCAGGATGTAGGCCACCACCGCATAGACCTCATCCACCTTGAGCGACTTGGGCTCATTCCACGGCATCGCGCGGTTGATGTAGTCCCACAGGGTCGACAAGGTGGAGAGCTTCATCAACGTGGTGCGCTGCGGATAGTCGGACCGGGCAAGGTTTGCCACCAGACCGGTCTCGATATCCTTTCGCGTGGTGCCACCCACGATCGGGGTGAACACCTCGTTGGACTCACCAAAGGTGCCGTGGCAGGAGGTGCACTTTGCCTCCCACACCTCCTCGCCCATGCTCACCGAGCCTGCACCTTTTGGCAGCCCGCGAAAGTCGGCGCGCACGTCGATGTCCCACGCCTTCACCTCCGCCGGCGTTGCTGCGCGCCCCAGGTGCATCCAGGGTTTGTCGGAGGCGAGCGCCGGGATGGCAGGCAGCAGCGCAAAGAACAGCACTGCGATGGAACCCATTGCGATGGAACGCATCGCGATGGAACGCAGGGTGATGGAACGCAGGGCGATGGAACGCACCGCGATGGAACGCAGGGCGATGGGAAACCGGGGGAAGGACCGGACCGGCCGCATCCGCTCAGGCGACCTGAACATTGAACACCTCCCCGGTCTGCGCAACTTTCCAGGACTGGATGGCGTTATTGTGATAAATGGAACGTGTTCCCCGAACTGCACGGAGCTGGCGCATCATCGGCTGCACATGACCGGTTTCGTCGACTGCCCTGCTCTGCAGGATCGCCGGGCCGCCGTCCCAGACCCAGTCGATGTTGAAACGGGTGAGCGCCTTGGAAAGGATCGGAGCCTCGAGGCGCGCCGCACGCCAATTGCGCCCCCCGTCGACCGAAACGTCCACGCGCTTGATTCTTCCGCGGCCCGACCAGGCAAGCCCGGTCAGGTTGTGGTAGCCCTTGTCGATGAGCACCTGGCCGCCGGAAGGCGTGGTAATTACCGACTTCACTTCCTGGATCGAGGTGAATTGCCGATGACGCCCATCCGGCATGAGGTCGACATAGTGCACGACCTCGTCCTTGGTGTGGTAGGGCTGATCGCCCACCTCGATACGACGCAGGTACTTCACCCACGACACGCCCTGCACGCCCGGCACCACCAGACGCAGGGGATAGCCATTTTCGGGCCGCAGCATTTCACCGTTCATGGACCATGCCACCATCACGTCGTCGAGCGCCCGATCCATCGCGATGGTGCGCGTGAGGGAAGATCCATCGGCGCCTTCGGCCAGAACATAACGACCCTTGCGGGTGTTGGCCCCTGCGATCTCGAGCAGTGTGGAAAGCAGCACCCCGGTGTACTCCGAACACGACAGCATGCCGTGCGAGTACTGCACCGTGGGCACCGCCACGTTGCCCCACTCCATGCCGGTGTTGGCACCACACTCGATGAAGAAGATGCGCGAGACCGCAGGCAGGCGCATCAGGTCATCCATGGTGAAGACCCTGGCCTGACGGACCATGCCATTGATCATCAGCCGGTGATGCTCGGGATTGATGTCCCACCAGCCCTGATGATGACGCTCGAAATGCAGACCGCTTGGGGTGAGAATGCCAAAGAGCGACTGCAGCGGTGTGAAGCTCACCGAAGCCGCACTCACCCGGGTGAGGCCGGGGCTCTCGCGGCGCTGCAGGTTCTTCTCGTATTGCGACGGAAGGCCGTAGCCGCGCGCTGCCACAGGCTGACCGAGCCCGGTGGTGTGCGCAGGCAGCTTGAGGATCGCATCCTCGCCCTCGGCTTGTGCCAAACCTCCGGAAGGGGTTGCAGCCGCCATCGGTGCCGCGCCCGCACCGGCGCCCATGGCAAGCGCCTTGGCCATGAAACTGCGTCTTGCCGTGGAGGCCTGCGCATGAAACTGCGCATCCATGTGCTGCTCCGGGGCCTTGCGCACGCGGCCGGGGAGTGCCTGCCCGGCAACTGACGCATGGGGGCTGGGTGCCTGCTCCATCAAACAGTCTCCCCTTTAAACCGCCGCGCGCATCTGAGGCGCCGACCCTGCCAGATCCTGCTGTTCGATCAAGGCCACCTGCTGCAGCAGATCACCGCTGCCGTGGGCTGCTTCGTTGAAGCTGCGCGCAAGCTGGCGCAGGCCGCTGCCACTGCGCTCGCCGCGCTCGAGCCGTGCAGCCACGTGAACACAGACTCCGCGGCACAAGGCCACCAGTGCCGCATCCTGGATCCCGTAGAAGACCTGGCTTCCTGCCTTGCGGCGGTACACCACCTCAGCCTGATGAAGCGCCGAGAGATGCCGCGACACATTCGTCTGGGTCCCGCCAACGTCGGCCACGATGTGGCCAACCGTGCGCTCGCCGTTGCAGATGGCGTGCAGGATGCGGATGCGCATCGGCTCGGCAAGGAGGCCGAAATAGCGCGCCACCTGTGCGAAGAGCGCCTCGAGTTCGATGCGCTCCTCGAACTCGAGGCTTCGTGGCGTGTTACTTGACATGCGGGCTAGCGTATGTGTACTTGCTCAAGAAGTCAACTGAAGAGTTTACGATGG
>VGHO01000083.1 GCA_016868175.1 Betaproteobacteria bacterium | reverse complement strand
GCCTCGGCCGGAGCCGGCCGCGCTTGGTCGTCAGCTTGCGTACTCGGGCGGTCGGGTGCTCAGCTACACGGCTGCCGGAGCGCTGATGGGAACTGTCGGGTCGTCCACCCTGCTTGTCGGGCAGGTGTTGCCGGTCGAGCAGGCGGGTTTTGTGCTGGTGAATCTGCTCATGATCGGGTTTGCGCTCTACCTGTGGGGCTATGCGCGCAGCCTCAGTTGGCTTGAGCCCCTTGGCAGGCGTCTGTGGGCTCTGATCGCTCCTTTGGCGGGACGTCGACTTGCACCGGGCAGCCTGCGCGGTGCGCTCGCAGCCGGTGCGCTGTGGGGCTGGCTGCCTTGTGGCATGGTCTATGGCATGCTGATTGCGGCGCTGGCGAGCCAGAGCGCCCGGGAGGGGGCCTTGCTTCTGTGCGCCTTCGGGCTGGGTACGGTGCCCAATCTCGTGGCGCTCGGTCTCGGGGCAGACCGGCTGATGAAAGCGGCGCGCAGGCTTTGGGTGCGACGCCTTGCTGCCCTCGCGCTCGCCGCCTACGCTCTGGCCGGACTGCTGCGTCTCGATCCTCAAGAGCATCTGATGACGGTGGTTGACGCCTGCCTGAACTGGGCTACGCCTTGAGTTCGCCGCTTCGCTCAGGCCGCCCCTGCTTTCACTGTGGCGAGCCATGCCCGCAAGGGGCGCCCACCGTCCCTATCCTCGGTGCGGATCGGCGGATGTGCTGCACGGGATGCGAGAGTGTTGCCCGTACGATCGTGGCAGCCGGTCTTGAACGCTATTACCAGCACCGCGAGGTGCCCGCAGCCGGGCCTGCGCAGGCAGGATCGGCAGTGCAGGCGGCGCACGCGGAATCGGCGGCGCAGGCAGAAACAACGCCACCTTTGGTCGCCCCGGCGCTGCCTTCTGCGGCCGAAGAGGGCAGCCCGGCGACAGCCGCCGCAGCCGCGTTGGCCGAGGACGAGAACTTCGAGCGGCTCGCCGCGCGCCGCGGTTATCTGCAGCCCGCCGCAGAGCCCGGCCAATTGCAGGCGTGTCTGATGGTGGACGGCATGCGCTGCGGGGCGTGTGTCTGGCTGCTCGAACGAGGGCTTTTACTGGCTCCCGGCGTTTCGCGGGTTCAGGCGAACTATGCGCAACAGCAGGCGCTGGTGCAGTGGGATGCCTCGCAGACGAATCTCGCCCGCATTCTTGCCGCCCTGCGTGCGCTGGGCTACCGGGCGCTGCCCTTTGACCCGCGGGCGCGCGAGGTGAGGCTGCAGAGCATCGAGCGGCTGGAACTGCGGCAACTCTTCGTCGCGGGTCTGGCGATGATGCAGGTGATGATGTTGCAGGCCCCCCTCTACTGGGCCCATGTCGACGATGTCGACCCTCTCGAGGCGGGCCTGCTTCACTGGGCGAGCCTGGTCATCACGCTGGCAGCGCTGCTCTACAGCGGCTGGCCCTTGCTGCGTGGCGCGGTGCGGGATGTGGTGCACCGACACCTTGGAATGGACGTACCGGTGGCGCTCGGCCTGCTTTCAGCCTACCTCGCGAGCGCTGTCAACACCTGGCGCGGCGCAGGGGAGGTCTACTTCGACACCGTGACGATGTTCGTTTTTCTGCTGCTGGGTGCTCGCTGGCTCGAGGCGCGTGCGCGGCGCCGGTCACTGCGCTGGCTCGATCGGCTCTCGGCAACGCTGCCGCAGGGCATTCGCCGACTCGGTTCGTCGTCTGCCGCCTTGGCTGCAGGTGGGGCTGCGGTCCCCGACGCAACGCGCACTGCCGAGACGGTGGTTCTTGCCGAGGATCTGGAGGTGGGCGACCTGATTGTCCTCGACCCTGGTGCAAGTGTGCCTGCGGATGCACTTTCGCTCGAAGACACCCTGCTTGCGGATTGCTCCCTGTTGAGCGGAGAAAGCGAGCCGCAGTGCTTCCTGCGCGGGTCGCTTGTTCCGTCGGGCGCAGTGATTGCGCAGGCGCAGACGGTCAAGCTTCAGGTGGTGCGACCTGCACAGGGCTCTACCCGCGCCGACCTGCAGCGACTGATTGCGCGGGCGGGGAGTTCCCGCCCTGCACTCGCCGAGTTGGCCGACCGCGCCGCACGCCACTTCATCGTCGGGCTGCTGGTCCTTGTGGCTGCGGTGCTCGGAGCCTGGCTATTCGTCAACCCGGAGCGGGCGCTCGATGTGGCGATTGCGGTGCTGGTGGTTTCCTGCCCCTGCGCGTTATCGCTTGCGGTGCCGTCGGCGATCACAGCAGTGCAGTCAACGCTTGCCCAGGCAGGCGTGATCCTGCAGCGCGGAGACGGTCTCGAGCGGCTTGCTGCCGTGACCGATGTGGTGTTCGACAAGACCGGGACACTCACCCAGGGTCGGCCCGAAGTGCGGCAGGTCGACCTCTGCTGTCCGGCCCTTCGCGATGAGGCAGCCGCCCTGCGCCTTGCCCTGCCACTGGCGCAGGCTTCACCGCACCCGCTTTCGGTGGCGATCGCCCGCCGCGCCGAAGCAGCAGCCGCAAGCGCGGCGCAGCAAGAGCCCTTTGCTATCGAGGAGGTGCGCGGCGCGCTTGGCCAGGGAGTTCAGGCACGTATCCTTGCGGTGCCGGAGGCACCTCGCGAGCTGCAAGCGAAGGTGGGGTCACGGCCCGCCCCGCACCCGAATACTCCGCCAGCCCCGCAGCCGAGTACCCCGCCCGCCCCGCACCCAGGCGTGCCCCGCGCTTGGGCTTTCCCGCAGTTGGCGCTGAGGCCGGGCTCGATCCTTCGGCTTGGGTCCCGGGCCTTTGCCTGCCCCCAATCCCCGCAGCCGCCCCCGAAGGCAACGCTCGCACCGGAGGCCTTGCTTGCGGTTGCTGCGTCGTCGCTCCAGGAGGTCTGGCTCAGCGTGGACGGCAAAGCGCTCGCCCGCTGGCAACTCGACGACCCCTTGCGCACCGACGCGGTGGCAAGTCTGGCCGCGTTGCGCACCCTCGGGTTGCGTCTGCACATGCTCTCGGGCGACCATCAGGCTTCGGTGAATCGGCTGATCGGCGCGCTCGCGCCGCACACCTTTGTGCAGGCGTGTGGCGCGCAGTCACCGCAGGACAAGTGGCGGGCGGTAGCCGCCCTTCAAACACAGGGGAAACGCGTCCTGATGGTTGGCGACGGGCTCAACGACGCTGCAGTGCTTGCTGCAGCCGACATGTCGGCTGCCGTTGGGCAGGCGAGCGACCTCGCCCGACTGCACGCGGGGGCGGTGGTGCTTTCCGGACGGCTCGACGCTGTGCCTCTGCTGATTGCCGCCGGCCGGCAGGCGATCCGCCTGATGCGCCAGAACATCGCGTGGGCTACGCTCTACAACATGCTCGCCATTCCGGCTGCGGCTTTGGGCTGGATTCCGGCGTGGAGTGCAGCGCTTGGCATGTCGGCGAGTTCGCTGCTGGTGGTGATGAACAGTCTGCGGGGTCTGTCATGGAAGCGCTCTACATCCTGATTCCCTTGAGCCTGGCCATTCTCGGTCTTGCGGTGTGGTTCTTCTTCCGCATGGAGTCGAGCGGGCAGTTCAGGGATCTCGAGTCGCAGGGCCGACAGGTACTGCTCGACGATGACCGGGTGTCCGGCGAGAAGCCTTCAAGCTCCAGCCCACCCCCGACCTGACCAGCCTGTCGCAGAATTTTCACAAATACAGCCGTTGAGACCAAAAAAACTTCCGTCTGGGTCTTCCATCGGAAAAAAGATCGCCTAAAATCCCCTAAAACACTTGTGTGTTAAGGGGATTGCAATGGCAGCGTTCGCAGGCGCTCAAGCCGCCGATCAGGCGCAAAGCTACGACTACACCGTCGTGCGACAGTTTGCCTTCATGACCGTGGTCTGGGGCGTTGTGGGCATGCTGGTTGGCGTCTTTATCGCCGCTCAGCTTGCCTGGCCTGCGCTCAACTTCGACATCCCGTGGCTCACCTACAGCCGGCTTCGGCCGCTGCACACCAACGCGGTGATCTTTGCCTTCGGAGGCAGCGCGCTCTTTGCCACCTCCTACTATGTGGTGCAGCGCACCACGCACACCCGCCTTTACGGGGGACCGCTTGCAGCCTTCACTTTTTGGGGGTGGCAGCTGGTGATCGTGCTGGCGGCGATCACCCTGCCTCTCGGCATCACTTCGGGCAAGGAATACGCCGAGCTTGAATGGCCGATCGACTTGCTGATCGCAGTGGTATGGGTGTGTTACGCGGTGGTGTTCTTCGGCACGCTCGCCAAGCGCAGGATCGAGCACATCTACGTGGCCAACTGGTTCTTCGGCGCGTTCATCCTCACAGTGGCGATCCTGCATATCGTCAACAGCATGGCGCTTCCGGCTTCGCTCACCAAGAGCTACTCGGCCTACGCCGGCGCGCAGGACGCCATGATCCAGTGGTGGTACGGGCACAACGCGGTGGGCTTTTTCCTCACCGCAGGCTTTCTCGGGATGATGTACTACTTCGTACCCAAGCAGGCGGGGCGTCCGGTCTACTCCTACCGACTTTCGATCGTGCACTTCTGGGCGCTTATTTTCACCTACATGTGGGCCGGACCCCACCATTTGCACTACACCGCCCTGCCCGACTGGACCCAATCGCTCGGGATGGTGTTTTCGCTGATCCTTCTTGCGCCCTCGTGGGGTGGGATGATCAACGGCATCATGACGCTCTCGGGAGCCTGGTACAAGCTGCGCAACGATGCGGTCCTGAAGTTTCTGGTGGTGTCGCTGTCCTTCTACGGCATGTCCACCTTCGAGGGCCCGATGATGTCGATCAAGACGGTGAATGCGCTGTCGCACTACACCGACTGGACCGTGGGCCACGTCCACTCGGGCGCTCTCGGCTGGGTGGGATTCATCAGCATCGGATCGATCTACTACCTTCTGCCACGCCTCTTCGGCCGCGAGCAGATGGCGCGGCCGCAGTGGGTGGAGCTGCATTTCTGGGTGGCCACGATCGGCATCGTGCTCTATATCGCGGCGATGTGGATTGCCGGCGTGATGCAGGGTCTGATGTGGCGCGCCACCAATCCGGACGGCACGCTCACCTATGCCTTCATCGAATCGATCAAGGCCACCTACCCTTACTACGTGGTGCGCTTCCTTGGCGGCGTGCTCTACCTTGGCGGAATGCTGCTGATGCTTGTCAACTGCGTGATGACGGTGACGCAGGGCAGGGCGGTGCAGGCGCCGATTCCGGCGCTTCCAGCGCACGCCTGAGCGGCCGCACCCACCGCGATCGGAACAGCGCCCACGACCTGGAGTCCATGCAATGAAGTTCGACCACAGCCTGATTGAAAAGAATGTGACGCTGCTCATCGCGCTGGTGATCCTTGCAGTGAGCGTTGGCGGATTGGTGGAGATCGTGCCCCTCTTTTTCCAGCGCTCCACCACCGAGCCGGTGTCAGGGCTCAAGCCCTACGACGCCTTGCAGCTTGCCGGGCGCGATGTGTATGTGCGCGAGGGCTGTTATGGATGCCATTCCCAGATGGTGCGGCCCTTCCGGGCCGAGACCGAGCGCTATGGACACTACTCGGTGGCGGGCGAGTTTGTCTACGACCGGCCATTCCAGTGGGGCAGCAAGCGTACCGGCCCCGATCTGGCACGGGTGGGCGGCCGCTACAACGACGAGTGGCACCGCATCCACCTGATGAACCCTCGCGATGTGGTGCCCGAGTCGAACATGCCCGGCTATCCGTGGCTTGCCAAGGCGGTTGTGGACGGGCCCACGATCCAGACCCATATGAAAACGCTGCGGACTCTCGGACATCCCTACAGCGACGACGAGATCGCCAAGGCGCCTGGATTGGTGAAAGGGAGAACCGAAATGGACGCTCTCATCGCGTATCTGCAGGGCCTCGGCACTGCACTGAAGCCTTAGGGGCAGGCACGATGGACTGGCTCACCGACCTGCGCATCCTGATTACCGTCGTGTCCTTTTCGGCCTTTGTGGGCATCGTGCTCTGGGCCTTTGCGCCGGCGTTGCGTACACGGTTCGACGCCGACGCCGCGATTCCTTTCCATGAGGATGATCCACCTTCCGGGCCGCATGCGGCTCAACCGGCCAGGACTTCGGAGAAATGACATGGGGACCGCACAGCAAACGGTGACCGACTTTTTCAGCCAGGGGTGGGGATGGTTCGTGGCGATTGGCACAGTGGTGTCGATCCTCTTTTGCCTTCTCCTGATTGCGGTCACAGCCCGCCAGAGGCTTCCCGGCAACGAGAAGGGCATTGCCACCACGGGCCATGCATGGGACGAGATCGAGGAACTCAACAATCCGCTGCCGCGCTGGTGGGTGGGGCTCTTCCTCATCACCATCGTGTTCGGGCTCGCCTATCTCTACCTTTTTCCCGGCCTGAGCAACCACGCGGGCAGCCTCGGCTGGACGCAGGTGAGCCAGTACCAGAAGGAGATGAAGCGCTACGACGAAACGATGCTGCCCATCTTCGAGCGCTACGCCACGATGCCGATCGAGCAGATCGCGAGCGACAAGTCGGCGCAGGGGATGGGCGAGCGGATGTATCTCACCTACTGTGTGCAGTGTCATGGTTCCGACGCCAAGGGCTCGGTGGGCTTCCCTAACCTGGTCGACAAGGACTGGCTCGGCGTGGGAAGCGGCGAGTACATCATGACGACCATCCTCAACGGGCGTCAGGCGGTCATGCCGCCGATGGGCGCGGCCCTGGGAACGCCTGCAGATGTGGAAAACGTGGCGAACTATGTGCTTTCGCTCTCGGGCGCCGCGCACGACAGCCTCAAGGCGCAGATGGGCAAGGGCAAGTTCGGTGTGTGTGCCGCGTGTCACGGCAACGATGGCAAGGGCAATGTGCAGATCGGCGCCCCCAACCTCTCCGACAACATCTGGCTTTACGGCGGTGGCATCAAGACCATCCAGCAGGTGATCGTCGAGGGCAAGCAAAACAACATGCCTTCGTTTGGAAGTCTGCTTGGCGGCGACACCGAATTGGCGCGAGGCAAGGCACGGGTGCTTGCAGCCTACGTCTGGAGCCTTTCAGGCACCAGTGCGGTGGCCTCCCGTTGAGCCTGCCTGCGCAACCCCACCACCCCTGACGCCGCTCGGCTCCAGCCCCCATTCATGCAAACCCCGCAGCCCGTCGTCATCAGCCTCTATCAGGCGCACAAGAAGCTCTACCCCAAGTCGGTGCACGGTTCGTTCGCCCGCTGGCGCTGGGCCGCCCTCTGGTTCACGCAGTTGCTCTACTACGGGCTCGTGTGGATGCCTTGGGGTGATCGGCCGGCGGTGCTCTTCGATCTGGGCGCGCGCAAGTTCCACATCTTCGGGCTGGTGCTCTATCCGCAGGACTTCATCTATCTCACTGTGCTGCTGGTGATTTCGGCCTACGCACTTTTCTTCTTCACGGCCATCGCCGGGCGTCTGTGGTGCGGCTATGCGTGTCCGCAGACGGTCTACACCGAAATGTTCCTCTGGATCGAGCAGAAGATCGAAGGCGACCGTTCGGCGCGCATTCGACTCGACCAGTCGCCGTGGACGCTGCACAAGGCGCGGGCGAAGCTCGGCAAACACGCGCTGTGGCTCGCGCTGGCGCTCTGGACCGGGATCACTTTCGTTGGCTACTTCGTGCCCATCCGGGACCTGCTTCTCGAAGTCCTCACCCTCGAAATCGACGGCTGGTCGGCATTCTGGGTGCTGTTCTACAGCTTTGCCACCTGGGGCAACGCCGGATTCATGCGCGAGCAGGTGTGCAAGTACATGTGCCCCTACGCCCGTTTCCAGAGCGTGATGTTCGACAAGGACACCTTGGTCGTGACCTACGATCCGCAGCGGGGCGAGCCGCGGGGAGCACGTCGCAAGTCGGAACGCTGCGCACCAGCCCCGGCGACCGCGGCAACCCCTGCAACCGCTGCACTCCAGCCGGCTGAAAGGCGCGGCGATTGCATCGACTGCGGCGTCTGCGTGCACGTCTGTCCCACCGGTATCGACATCCGCAAGGGTCTCCAGTATGAGTGCATTGGCTGCGCGGCCTGCATCGACGGCTGCAACGAGGTGATGGACAAGGTGGGACTTCCACGCGGTTTGATCCGCTATTCAACCGAGAACGCGATCGAGGGCAGGGTTGCCGACAAAGACATCCTGGTCCGGATGTTTCGTCCGCGCATCATCGTTTACGGGGTGACCCTTGTTGCGGTCAGCGCGGCGCTCCTGGTGGCGCTCAACCTGCGGACGCCCTTCAAGGTCGACATCCTGCGTGATCGGGGTTCGCTCGCTCGTGAACTCGCAGGCGGTGTGATCGAGAACAGCTACCGTATCCAGCTCATCAATGCGGCAGAGCATCCGGTGAGCTACACCCTGCGTGCGAGCGGACTGGAAGCGATTGAGGTGTTTCCAGCCGAGATTAGGGTGGATGCGGCAAGCACGCGGCTTGTCGCAATCGCGATCCATGCGCCCGGCGACAAGGTGCCCGCTGGATCCAGCAAGATCCTGCTCGAGATCACGGCTGCCGACCCATCGGGCACCGTGTTCGAAAAGACCACCTTCTACGGTCCGCGGCGCGCACCATGAGCAACTCGCAACCACGCCCCAACCTTGAAAGTTCCGCAGCGGACACCCTCCGGGTTCAGCCGTTGCGCGCCAGCTCCGAAAGCCCGGCTGCGGGTCTGCCCTGGTACCGTCAGAGGTGGCCGTGGCTGCTGATGCTCATGCCAGGGCTTGCGGTCGTTGGTGGCGTCTTCACCGCTTACCTCGCGGTCACCACCAATCACGCGCTGGTGGTTGACGAATACTGGCGCGAGGGCAAGGCGATCAACCGATCGCTCGCCAAGGAAGCGCACGCGCAGGCCCTGGGACTGCAGTTGCGCCTCAAGCCAACGCCGGAGGGCTTGCAACTCAACGTGGAGGCCCAGGGACGTCCCTGGTCGTCACCCTATCCGGTGCGGGTGCAGTGGATCCACCCCACGCTCGCAGGACGCGATCTCCAGGCGTCGGCGCAGCCGCTTGGCGAAGGCGAATACCTTGCAAGACATTTCAAGTGGCCCGATGAAGGCCGTTGGCAGGTGATGGTGGAGGACGCAGCCGGTGCCTGGCGTGCGAAAGCCCTATGGTCGGCATCCGAAGATGAAATGGTGATCCAGCCGTGATGCGAGGAGCAGCCCAACAATGGACAGCGCGGAAGCCCCCGTGATTCGCCAGGCACCGGGTAGGGGTTACTGGTGCGCGATGCAGATCCTGTGGCCAGCCTTTCTGCTCGCGGTGGTGGCCGACGGTCTCCTGTTTGCACTTGTCCATCCGGAAGACATCAGCCTGGTGCAGGAGTACCTTCACGGTGAGCCGATGGCCGCCTACACCGTGGGCTTTGTTGCCTTGTGGATCCTCTTTGCAGCAAGTTCGGCGCTCACGCTCCTTCTTGCACAAAACCGCATGCGCGACCTCGCCGAACAACATGTCGCCTGAAGCGCGACGGCACTGCGTTTCCGACTTTCGGCGCGAGGATGGCCTGGCTTTGTGCGCCAGTCTCATCCCTTGAGCCGTTCAAACGCCCGGCGGTCGAACTTGGTCGGACGCCCGCCCTGGATGCTGTGTGCGGGTTCCGGAAAAAGCCTTCGACGTTCCCGCGCACGTTCGAGCGCGCGCTCCCTTGCCGCAACGGAGTCTGCGCGCTCAACGTAGAGCCCTTGCGCGATGCTTGCCGGCCCGCGGATCTCTGCCACCGCAAGCACCTCAACCTCGCGCACCCAGTCGCCCTGGTCCAGGCTCAACGCGTCGCCCACACGAACCTCGCGCGAAGTTTTCACACGTTCGCCCGCCAGCCTGACCTGCCCTCGCGCGATGGCCCGCTGCGCAAGCGATCGCGTCCTGAAGAAGCGCGCCGCCCAGAGCCACTTGTCGAGGCGCGTCACAGGCCAGCGGCCGGTCTGGTCGGTTTCAGCACCGGCAGGGGCAGTGGCAGGATCACTGGCAGGAGCACCGGAGCACTGGAAGGAGCGCAGGCAGGAGCGCAGGCAGGAGCAGCGGGAGGAGCACCCCGGGCCTGGCTAGTCGGATGTCACAACCAGCAAGCTGTAGGTTCTGAAGCCAGCGCGTGCCAGCCGCTCGGATCCACCGAGGTCGCTCAAATCGATGATTGCCACCGCCTCGATCACCTCCGCACCGAGCCGTTGCAGCAGTCGCGCTCCGGCCAGCATGGTTCCCCCCGTGGCGATCAGGTCGTCCACAAGAACGACGCGTGTACCCGGTGCACAAGCGTCGGCGTGGATCTCCACGCTCGCCTGCCCATACTCGAGGGCATAGTCTTCGCGCAGCGTTTCACCCGGCAACTTGCCCACTTTGCGAATCGGCACGAATCCCAGCCCCATCGCATAGGCGAGTGCGGCGCCGAGCATGAAGCCTCGCGCATCGATTCCGGCCACGCTCTGAGCCTGGCTGCCGGCATGCCGCCGGGCAAGCGCATCGACCATCCTGCGGAAACGATCGGCGTCGTGAAAGAGCGGAGTGATGTCCTTGAACATGACCCCGGGCTTCGGCCAGTCGGCGATCGTGCGCACTCCTTCGAGCAGCCAGCGCTCCAGCGAAGGGTTGGACCCGTTTCCCATTGTGGCCGGGAATGCGTTGGGCGGAAGCGTTGTGTGCATGGGATGGGCGTGGCTGGAGGAGGCTCAAGACCGCAATACTGGCATACTCATACGGCTGTCGCCCTTGAAGTTCGAACCGACAGGCGATGATGCCCGGCCGGTCGTCCAGCCCCGCGACTTCTGCAAGGGTGGAAGGCTCGGGCCACCCAAGGCGGTCAAGGACTGGGAAAGTTGCGCCACTCCATCGCCTGATTCGGGGCGCACCGATGTCTAGCGGATCTGCCACAGGGCGTCAAGGCGGGCCGAGCGGCACATCCGCCGCCTGCACCGCGGGCACCCCGGCAAATCCGAGGTATGCATCATCGACTTCGCGGAAACCGGACACCCTGCTTTGCTGCGGATGTGGGACAGGCGGCAGCGAGGCGACCGGGTGATCGCCTACCGGATTGCTGAACCTGCGCAGGTGGCCCAGGATCAAGCCAGTAGCCCGGCTAGTACGACAATCCATGGGGCACCACAACCCGGAGAGCTGCTCGTCTGGAAGTGAATCAACCTGCACCAGTCAAGCCCACTGCAACACGCGTTCAAAGGATCGACATGACAACCCCCATCCTCGTTACTGGCGCGAGCGGCACCATCGGCTCCGAACTCGTGCAGGAACTGCG
>VGHO01000082.1 GCA_016868175.1 Betaproteobacteria bacterium | reverse complement strand
GGCCGCAAGCTCCTGCGCCCGCGCTCCGGAGAGCTGCGGCGCGGTCTCGCTCGGATCGAGCCTGGCCAGGATCTGCCCGTTCACCACACGGTCGCCGGGTTGCACCTCGCGCGCCACGAGCTTGCCCGCCAGGCGAAAACCGAGGCGGCTCTCGTAGCGTGCGCGGAGCTCCCCGGGGAAAATCCGCGAGCGCCCAGGCTCGACCTCCGCACCAAGCACCATCGAACGTACCGGGCGCACAGGCTCGACCACAGGTTCGGGCACGCTCGCGCCGCAGGCGCTCAGGACCAGCGCAAGGGCAAGGACGGCGCGGAGCGGCGAAATCAGACGGGGCACAGCCTGACGCTGCGAAGCTTGGGCACGGCAACGGTCCATTTGGGGGTGGTGGCGGCTTAAGCCAGAACCCCGGATTTTACGCAAAGACGACCGATCGATCGTGCCTGAGCCACCGTTGGTCGGGGATCGAGCCGCGGAAACGCGTGCGCTGAAGCCAACCACCCCCGCTGCGGGCTCCGGAACTCTGTGCCGGCCCCAGAGGGGAGCCGGAAAAGGAGTCCGCGCCGGGGTGCCTCAGAGGGAGGCCGCAGGTGCGGCCGGCCAGGTCAAGCCGCCGCGAAGCGGCGCCGCTGCCGGCACATCCCGTCGAGCACGCGCAAGGGATTGAGGTTGCGAATCCATTGGCGCTTGCGCGCCTGGATCGCCTTGACGACCGCGTGCTGCAGAGCATGCTCGAGTGCCTGCGTGGTGTTGCGCGCACGCGCCGTGATCAGGATCGGGGCAATGCCCTCGGCCCGAAGCAGCAACTGGCATTGGCGATCCGCTCCGCCGATCGGTGCGTTGGCAGGAGCGATCCGCACCCGCACCAGATGGATGGTTTTCTCGTGGCGGCGCAGGAAATGCCGCACTCTCGACTGAATGGAGGCGCGCGAAAGCGCATAGTGGTCTTCAACGGAAGACTCGATCACGATTTGCATGGCGAAGGTCCTTTCGACAAAACAGGTGATCGAAGGATAGATCCGCCCTTACATCGAAAAAACCATATTCCGTAGGAATTTCGCTTCGTAAAAACCTACCGAAATCCCGCTGAACAGCCCGCATGTTCAGGATCCGCCAGCCTGCGTCGCCTCAAAGGACTGAATACGCAGCACAGCCGGGTGCTGACGTGCCCGCCGCGTCACGATGAGGAAGAGATCCTCGCCCAGACGGGTTTCGCCGAGGAAGCGCAACCCGCGCACCGAACGCAGGTCCTCGGCTCCGAGTGCGCTCACCGGAAACACCCCCATGCCCTGCGCGGCAAAGAGACTCATCAGGGCACTGTCTTCGAACTCCCCGGCGATTGCGGGATGGAGGTGTTCCGACTCGAACCAACGCTCGAGCGCGTGGCGCAGCGGCGTGTGTGCGGTGGGCATCAGCACAGGAAGCTTGTTGAGACTCGCCGGAAAGTCAACGGCGAGCGCTGCCCTGAGCAAGGACTCGGGCCCGTACCAATGGATCGGACTCGATGCGACACGCTGGCTGTAGAGGCGCAGATTTGGGTTGGACGGTGCCGGCTGGCTGGCGATGACCGCATCGAGTTGATGCAGGGCAAGTTCGCCGATCAGCTGGTCGAATTCGCCTTCGTGGCAGAGCAGACGCAGGTCCGGAAGTTGAAGAACCGGCTCGAGCAGGCGGTGCACCGCGAGTTTCGACACGCCGTCGGGCAATCCGAGCGAAAACCTCACAACCCGCCTCGCGGCGGCTTGCGACAATTCCTCGATCAGCGTGGTGCCGAGTTGAAAAATCTCCTCGGCGCGCCGGTAGGCAGTTTGCCCTGCCTCGGTGAGGCGCACACCGCGGCCCGCCGGCTTGAGCAGCTGGTGCCCGAGTGCGCTTTCCAGATCCCGCACCTGGACGCTCACGGTCTGCACTGCCATTCCCAGGCGCTCGGCCGCCCGCGAAAATCCTCCCTCGCGCGCCACGACCCAGAAATAGTACAAGTGCCGGTAGTTCAGCAGCGTCATGGCTCGGAAGCTGCTCCGCTCGCGCAGTACGGAACGCTACTCGGGTGCGGAACCCGCCCCGCGTGGGTGCCGGGGCGGTCGACCCCGAGCGCTCAAGGCCTCGTTCAGGTGCAACGCATCATCGTCATCTGCAGGACCGTGCCGTGCACGAGATTTTCCCGCACGGCACATATATTGTGCGATTTGGTACGAAAAATTCTCTCGCGCGGTTGCCGCCCGGTTTCAATCGAAAACTCGTAGAGCTCAAGCACGCTGCTCTGGTCTGACGCATCATCAACCGCATACGAGCGCAACGCGAGCGAATAGTCCTGCCGAGGCGTCATCGACACTTCGCCGCGTTCCACGAAACTCTCGATGGGGTGCCCGTCGCGGTGATACACCGTACGCGAGCCCAGCGGGTAGGAGCGACCCGCCACCCACGACTCAGCCTGAGGTGCACCCCCATGAAGCCTCACTCTCTGATCGCCAAGATCCCAGCCAAGCAATGCATAGTCGAGCGGGTTGTAGTAGAGGTGACGCACTTCGGAAAACTCCCCTACGCATCCCATCCGCCCCCCGAAACTGTGGGTGAAAACCCGCACCCGAAGCGCTGGACGTCCATCGAAGCTGTCTTCGACCGCACGGTGGAAAGTGACCGTGCAGGGGCCCTTGTCGAGCGTGTGCAATCCCTCAACCCGTACGATCTGGAAACTGGCCTGCAGCGTCTTGCGCTCGCGGAATCCGCGCGCATAGCCGGCGGCACCGATCGCGTTGATGCACACCGGGATCGCGGCACGCGGTGCAGGTCCCGAGAGCGCGGGCAGGACGGGATGCATCGGGCGCGCGAAATGCGCCGTGGCATCAGGCTCGCGTTCGTCCTGGATTGCACGCACCTGCTGCCCGAGCACTTTCTGATCGAGCCAACGGAAGAAGTCCGACTTGCTGCTGGTCCGCATGAGTGCCCGCTCCCTTTTCCAGATGCCTTTGCCTGGGGCAGGTTACGGTGATGCGTGGTTGGAGGTTTAAGACGCTTGAACGCACTTGCGCGCGGGGAGGCCGCCCTGGGCCTGTTCAGCCCATCCCGCGCCGGGGTCCGGTGCGCAAACCTTTGCCGCCAGCCTCAGAGCGCATTGACTGGAATCTTCAGGTAAGAGGTGCCGTTGGACTCCTGTGGCGGGAGTTGTCCCGCACGGATGTTTACCTGAACCGCCGGAAGGATGAGCACCGGCATTTCGAGGGTCTGGTCGCGCGCCTTGCGCATCGCCACGAAAGACTCTGCGCTGATGCCATCCCGGATGTGGATATTGCCCGCCCGCTGCTCGGCAACGCTACTCACGAAGCGTACTTCACGACCACCCGGCGGATAGTCGTGACACATGAAGAGCCGGGTGTGGCCTGGCAGGTCGAGCAAGCGTCGCACCGAGCGGTAGAGTTGCTGTGCGTCTCCCCCGGGGAAATCACACCTGGCTGTTCCCACGTCGGGCATGAAGAGTGTGTCGCCCACAAACACGGCATCGTCGATCCGGTAGGCCACACAGGCTGGCGTATGGCCGGGTACTGCCATCACCTCCACCTCCAGCGCGCCGATCCTCAGACGCTCTCCGTCGGCAAAGAGCGCGTCGAACTGCGAACCATCCGCCTGAAACCCGTCTTCGAGGTGGAAGATCTTCTGGAAGACCTGCTGGACTGCAGTGATCCTTGCGCCAATCCCGATTCGGCCGCCGAGCTGTGCACGCAGGTAGCGTGCGGCACTGAGGTGGTCGGCGTGCGCGTGGGTTTCGAGGATCCATTCGAGATGGAGCGAATGATCGCGAAGGTAAGCGATCACCTGGTCCGCAGCGTTGTGCCGGGTACGCCCCGACTTGGGGTCGTAGTCGAGCACTGAGTCGATCACCGCAGCCGCAGTGCCCGCGCCAGCGTGCACCACATAGGTCACAGTCCAGGTCGCCACGTCAAAGATGCCGTGAACGATGGGTTTGGGCTGTGTTGCTGAAAGAGGCGGTTGCATGATTGACGAGGCTCCTGGGTACTTGACAAACCGGCTTCCGCAACACGCCGTGAGGCCGTGCGGAAGATTCAGGTCACATTCTATTGACAGATAAATTATCTGTCAATAGAATACAGGCTCCGCAACTGAAAGCCTCCTACAAGACCCTCTCCTCCCACCCGGGTTCTCCGCAAGTACAACCATGCAAACAACACCACTTGCAGCAACGCCTCCGCAAGCGCCGAAGCTTGCCGGCCACGCCCCTGGCAAAGAAAAAGCATCGTTCAACGTCGGGTCGATGCGCGAAGCCGCTGGCGAGGCTTGTGCCCTGCTGCGGGCGCTGAGCAACCCCGACCGCCTCCTGATCCTTTGCCTTCTTGTGCAGGGCGAGCGCACTGTCGGTGCACTGGAGCAAGCGCTTGGCATCCTTCAGCCCACGCTTTCGCAGCAACTCGCGGTTCTTCGGGCGCAAAGGCTTGTGGAGACCCGCCGTGCAGCCAGACACATCCACTACCGGCTCGCACCGTCGCCAGCCGCCCTGATCCTCGAGGTGCTCCATGCCGCGTACTGCGCCAACGCTCCGCAGGCGGCCGCAGCATCAAGCGGCCCCCAAACCGGAACAACGCTGAAGGACTTGCAAGCATGACCATCGACTGGAGCCATTTCACCCCCTACGCCTCACTCGCAGGCGGTGTCGTCCTCGGCCTTGCTGCCTCGCTCCTCATGCTGGTGCACGGCAGGGTCCTCGGCGTGAGCGGCATCGTGGCAGGCCTGTTCTTCGCAAAGCCTGGCGACCGCGCCTGGCGGGCCGCATTTCTCCTGGGCATGTTTGCTGCGCCTGCAAGCTACCTGCGCCTGGCCCCACCCGAATGGATCAGTGCACCGCGGATCGACGCAAGCGTGCTCGTCGTGATCGTTGCCGGGCTCCTGGTCGGTTACGGCACCCGCCTCGGCTCAGGTTGCACCAGCGGACACGGCGTGTGCGGCCTCTCGCGGCTTTCGCCACGTTCTCTGGTTGCCACGCTGAGCTTCATGGCCTCCGGATTCGTGGCGGTGTATCTGGTGCGGCATGTCCTCGGACTTGATCCGCTTGCAGGGATCACCGCGCCTGCAGTGTCCCCCCGCTGACGCATCGCCCACCCGCGCACATCACCCACGCACATCAACCACGCACATCAACCACGCACATCAACCACGCACACCAACCACGCACACCAACCACGCACGTCGCCCACGCACATCAACCCATCAGCGAGGCTGGATCGCCATGCAAAACCGCTCTGATCGAATCGCCCACCGCATTTCCGAATTTGGGGTGGGGCTGCTGTTTGGCTGGGGACTCATCCTTGCGGGAATGACCGATCCGGGCAAAGTGGTGGGGTTTCTCGACCTCAGCGGCCTCTGGGACCCGTCGCTTGCCTTCGTGATGGGCGGAGCCATTGCGGTTGCTGGATTGGCTTTTTCGGTCGCAAAGCGCCGAACGGTCAGCTTTCTCGGCGGCGCGCTTCATTGGCCGAAATCCGCAGACATCGACGCCCCCCTGATCGTTGGCGCACTGCTGTTTGGGGTCGGCTGGGGTCTGGCCGGTTTCTGCCCGGGACCTGGATTGGTCTCGATGGCGGCGGGTGAAATCAAGGCGCTCGCCTTCGTGGGAGCCATGGCTGCGGGGATGATCGGGTTCGAATTGCGCAGCCGGATGCGCCGCGCAGCGGATCGTTCACGGCCGCGCCCCGAGTAACGAAGCGCTCTCGCTGCGCCATGCTGGCGCGCGATCAGGATGCTGGTCGGGCATAACGAACGGCACCGGGCCCCACCGCAGCATCCGATCCAGGAATCACGTCCATGCAACTGCCCGCGCTCCCTTTTCTCGCCTGGGCGAGGCACTACAACACGAGCACTGCAGGGCGCGATGCACTTGCCGCCGTGATCGTGACCGTGATGCTCATCCCGCAAAGCCTGGCCTACGCCTCCCTTGCAGGATTACCCGCGCAGCTGGGTCTCTACGCGAGCATTGCCCCCCTGCTGGTCTATGCGCTGCTCGGCACCAGCCGGGTACTCGCAGTTGGGCCAGTGGCAGTGGTTTCGCTCATGACTGCCTCGGCGGCGGGTGAAGTCGCTGCCGTTGGGACCCCGGCGTATGCGCAGGCTGCGCTCATCCTGGCGCTCCTCTCTGGCGGCATGCTGTTGGTGATGGGCTGGTTCAGACTGGGTTTCATCGCCAACTTTCTGAGCCACCCGGTGATTTCAGGGTTCATCACGGCGTCGGCAGTGCTGATCGCCGGCGGGCAAATGCTCGTCATCCTCGGGGTGCGCGGCGGCAGCCAGACGCTTGTGGACATCGCGCTGGGCCTGTATCGCCAGGCTGATCAGATCAGCCCCTGGTCTGCCGCGCTCGGTCTTGGCTCGCTCGTCCTGCTGATCGCGGCGCGCAAGGGGCCAGGCCCTTTGCGCGTCGAGGCGGGGGTGAATGCGAGACTGGCGGGGATCCTGAGCAAGGCCGGACCGGTTTTCGTGATTGCGCTGGCCGCGCTGTGCACCTGGCACTTCGGTCTGGATCGGCGCGGCGTGGCGATCGTGGGCGAGGTACCCGGTGGCCTGCCGCCGCTGAGCCTGCCGCCCTTCGAACCTGACGTATGGCGCGCCCTTCTGCTCCCGGCATTCTTCCTGAGTCTGGTGGGCTTTGTGGAGTCGGTGTCGGTGGGTCAGACACTCGCTGCGCGGCGCCGGCAGCGCATCGAACCCGACAAGGAACTGGTGGCACTCGGTGCGGGCAACGTGGCCGCCGCGTTCAGTTCCGGGTTCCCGGTCACCGGTGGATTCGCGCGGTCCGTCGTGAATTTCGATGCTGGCGCCGAGACCCCGGCCGCGGGCTTCTTCACCGCCGTGGGCATCGCGCTTGCGGTGCTCTTCCTCACGCCGGCGCTCTACTACATCCCCAAAGCCACCCTCGCCGCCACCATCGTGGTTGCGGTGCTCTCGCTCGTGGACTGGACCATCCTCGCCCGCACGTGGCGCTACGCGAAGTACGACTGGGCCTGTGCACTTTCCACGATCCTCGGCACGCTCGCCGCCGGCGTGGAGGCAGGACTCGTGACCGGAATCGCGCTTTCCCTGCTGCTCGTTCTCTACCGCACCTCGCGTCCGCACATCGCGGAGGTGGGGCTGGTACCCGGCACCGAGCACTTCCGTAACCGCGATCGCCATGCAGTGCGAACCGATGGAAGGCTTCTCAGCCTCCGGGTGGACGAGAGCCTCTACTTTGCCAATGCGCGCGCACTGGAGGACCGCATCAACGCCCAGGTGGCCGCCAATCCAGAGCTGAAGCATCTGGTCCTGCTCTGTTCCGCAGTGAACGACATCGACTCAAGCGCCCTTGAAAGCCTCGAAGCGATCGACCGCCGCCTCGCCGAGGCAGGTATCACGATGCATCTGAGCGAGGTGAAGGGGCCGGTGATGGACCGTTTACGTCAGAGCGACTTTCTCGATCATCTGCACGGGCAGATTTTCCTGTCGCACTATCTCGCAGTGAAAACGCTCACCCCCGAGGTTGCAACCCGGGGGTGAGGAGCGCTCAGTTGAGGAGATCGCTCATGATGTCGGACCACGACACCATCCCGATGATCTGCCCGTGCTCCTCCACCGGCAGGTGGCGGAAGCCATGTTCGGACATGAGGCGCATGGTGTCCATCACGCTCGCCTCAGGGTCAACCGTGATCACTCGGCGCGACATCACCGTTCCCACCGTGGTTGTGGCCTGATCGAGGCCCTGGGCAAGGACCTTTCGCGAGTAGTCACGGTCGGAGACGATCCCGATCATCTTGTTGTTTTCGTAGACCAGGAGCGAATGGATCCCTTTGTCGAGCATGATCCGCATGGCCTCGGTCATCAGCGCATCGGGCGGGATCGTGATCAGTGTGAGCGCAGGCTTTGATTGCATCAGTTCACGGACAGTATCCACGGATTATTCCCTCCCCGGCCGTATCATCAGCCGTACATGAGCCAAAGGATCAACACAAAACTCATGACCAGCAACACCAACTGACCAACGTAGCGCCAGGAGTCGAGCTCATGCTGCATCATTTCAAGATCCTCAGGCGGCAGCGACTCCTTCACCGCCTGGGGGATCGACGAGTTCCCGAGGAGGAGCATGAAGCCGCCCATCAGCGTGAAGTAGATGGCAAGAAGGAAAGTGGTCATCGCGAAGGAAAGCGTGTAGTACGCACCAGCGGGAGTTTAGCGTGAAGCCGCGCCTCCCGCCCAAGACACGCGTTGAAAAAGCTCAGAACGGCAGACCGAGCCCAGGCGGCGGGCCGAGCCCAGGCGGCAGACCGAGCCCAAGCGGCAGACCGAGCCCAGGCGGCGGGCCGAGCCCAGGCGGCAGACCGAGCCCAAGCGGCAGGCCGAGCCCAGGCGGTAGACCGGGCCCGAACGGCGGGATGGTGCCGCCGGGGGCGCCCTTGCCTGCAGCGGGCCGGCTTGCCTGCGCCGACACCGACTTCCTGCAACGGCCGGAGGCCTGCGGTATCCGGATCCAGCTCGAATTGCTCAAGGCCGAACTCGCGCTGCGTGAATGCGGAGTGGACGCCACCGTGGTGGTCTTTGGCAGCGCGAGGGTCTGCGAGCCGTCGGCGGCGCAGACGGCACTTGATCAGGCACGCCGTGACAACCACGCAGCGGCCATCGAGGCCGCGGGCAGGCTTCTCGAACTCTCGGCCTACTACGACGAGGCGCGGCGCTTTGCGGGGATCGTTGCGCGCTACAGCGCGGCGCAGTCGGACCCCTTGCGCAAGCTCCACATCTGCACTGGCGGCGGCCCGGGCATCATGGAGGCCGCCAACCGGGGGGCCTCTGAGGCGCAGGCGCTCAGCGTGGGCCTCAACATCGAACTTCCCGAGGAGCAGAAGGCCAACCCCTACGTCAGCCCGGAATTGTGCTTTCGCTTTCATTCCTTCGCCGCGCGCAAGCTGCACTTCGTTGCGCGCGCCAGAGCGTTGGTGGCCTTCCCAGGCGGCTTCGGGACGCTCGACGAAGTGTTCGAGGTGCTCACGCTGATCCAGTGCAACAAGCTGGCCAGAGTACCAGTGGTGCTCTACGGGAGGAACTTCTGGAAACGTCTGATCAACTTCGCGATGCTTGCGGATCTTGGCACCATCGCACCGGCCGACCTTTCGCTCCTGCAATATGCCGACAGCCCGGAGGAAGCGTGGGCCCACATCGTGGCCTTCCATCAACTCGAGAGTGCCGCCGGTTGCGCCTGAACGCTCAGGGAGCCCGCCCGGCCGCTTCCCGGGTGGGGTCGCATACCAGTTCCTCAGCGTGAATCGGCCTGAGCACCTCGGGCGGCTTACCCTCTCCAAGCCAGGCGTCGTAGTCGCTGCGGTGCAAGACCACCACCATGCGTTTCTCATCGTGGGGTCGATGGTAGTTGCGCATGAAACTGTGGGTGTCGGCGTTGATGGTGAGCAGCGTGAAGCTCTCCACGGGCTCGCCACTTCCTCCACGCCAGCACGACCAGAGCCCGGCCAGACCCATCGGTGAACCGTCGCGCAGGTGGATGCGGGCAGCCACTGCCTTTCCCGAGCGCCAATCGGGCTCAAAAATGGCTTCAGCCGGAACGATGCAGCGTTGCCCCTTGCGCCAGGCGTCACGAAAACTCGGTTTCTCGGGCGCCGTTTCAGAGCGTGCGTTGTAGGTGTGCCGGGCAAACCGCAAATCCTTCGCCCAGTGCGGAAGCAACCCGAACACGCCAACCACCGCCTCGCGCAGCACACCTTGCGCGCTTGCCTCGGCACCGGCGGTCTTGCGCCGCAAGAAAATGCTGCGGTACCCGGGCCAGACGTCGGTGCGCGCGCCGGGAGGCACCTCCGACACCCCGAAGTACCTGGCCAGTCGATCGCCCTGCTTCAACGACTCGTAGTGCGCGCACATGCAACGAGCAAAGGTCTAGAGCCGGGCAGACACGAGGTTGGACCGCGCCATCGACCGATCCGGTCTCGGCCCATCGCGCCGCTGACCGATCCAGGCTCGGGTCATCGCGCCGTCTACCCCAGAACCCAGCCTGCGGCGGCTCCGAGTGCCACCACGACCACCGGCGACACCCGTGCAAACGCGAGGAGCCCGAAGGCTGCAAGGGCGAGTCCGAGGTCGGAGCTTCCCCGGATCGCGGTGACAAAGACCGGGTCATACAGGGCCGAAAGAAGCAGTCCCACGACCCCTGCATTCACACCGGCCATCATGCCGCGCACTGCGCGATTGCCTCGGAGCAGATCCCAGAACGGAAGTGCGCCAACCACCAGAAGAAAAGCCGGAAGGAAGATCACCACCAGAAAGAAGAGCCCCCCTGTCCAGCCCCGAAGCGGCCCGTCCATGACCGCCCCGAGATAGGCTGCAAAGCTGAAGAGCGGCCCCGGGACCGCCTGCGCCGCGCCGTACCCCGCAAGAAACGCTGCATTGCTCACCAGTCCATCGGGCACCACAACCGCCTGCAGAAGAGGTAACACCACATGGCCGCCGCCAAACACCAGTGCGCCCGCCCGGTAGAAGCCTTCGATGGGTGCCCAAAGCAAGGCCAGATCGGTGGCCTGTGATGCATTGGCCGATTCCCCCCAGAAGGCCGCGAGCAAGGGAAGCGCAAGAAGCAGCACAAGAAAGACTGCCAGCGCAGCAACGCCCGCCTTCGGCGACACCCCGGATGCGATTGGCGCGGTGGCCTCCTCGCCAGATCCGCCAAGGAGCATTCGCCCCGCGAAGCCGCAGGCAAGCAATGCCGCTATCTGACCCGCCGCAGACGGCACAAGCAGGGCAAGGAGCGCTGCAAGAATTGCGAAGCCAGCCCGCAGCCGGTCTGGACATAAAGACTTGGCCATCCCCCAGACGGCCTGCGCAACCACCGCCACCGCCACGACCTTGAGTCCGTGGACCGCACCCGAAACCGCCAGGGCGGAAAATTCGAGGATTCCGTAGGCGAACGCGATGAGCAGGCATGCCGACGGCATGGTGAAGCCGATCCACGCGAGCAGTGCGCCCAGCCAGCCTGCCCGCTGCAGTCCAAGGGCCATGCCCACCTGGCTGCTTGCCGGGCCTGGAAGAAACTGGCACAGCGCAACCAGATCGGCATAGCTGCGCGCATCGAGCCACCGGCGACGCTCCACAAACTCGGTTTGGAAGTAGCCAAGATGTGCCACCGGGCCGCCGAAGGAGGTAAATCCCAGCCTCAGAAACGCCTGGAAGACCTCGAAGGGGGTGCCTTG
>VGHO01000081.1 GCA_016868175.1 Betaproteobacteria bacterium | reverse complement strand
ATCCAGAAGCCTGATCCTGCGGAAGATCATTTCGCCGTAGATCGCACCGAGCGTTGCCACCTCCGGGTGCAAACACGCATCGCTTCCCGTGGCTGGGTTGAGCGCCCTTGCACGGTTGATTGCTTCCTCAAGCTGTTGCAAAGAAATCATTGATTTGTAAGCATATGTAGCAAAGCGGCCTGGAGTTGCCGTTGCGGTGCCAGCGGCTCGCGCCGCGCGTCAGAATCTTCTCCGGGCATGTGTCGGGTACGCCATGGCGTCTCAACGAAGGTTGCGGAAAGGCTGCAGAAGGTTGTGCCGAGACCGCCAAGGCCACACAGGCCACCAAAAAAACGCAGCACCCTGGAGCCACAAGGAACAATACCAGCCGCATCAAACGCCGCCCATGGAATCCATCCACCTTCCGACGCGCGCTGCGCACCTTCACCAATCAACAGCGTGCCCGTATGGCTCCATCGATCCGCCCTGGAACGACTTCCTCGCCTTGCGCTGGGTTTTCGCCTACGGTTCGCTGATCTGGAATCCTGAAATTCCTGTGGTTGACGGACAGCTCGGCCGGGTCGACGGCTACCATCGAAGGCTATGCATCAGTTCGACAAGGTATCGCGGTACGCAGGAAAGGCCCGGGGTGGTCCTCGGGCTTGACCGTGGCGGTTCCTGTCTGGGTATGGCCTGGGAAGTACCGGGCGGGGAAGTGTCTTCGGTACTTGCGCAACTGTGGGGCCGGGAAATGCGCAACGGCGCCTACCAGCCGCGCGCAGTGAAGGTTCAGCTGCGAAACGGACGGCCGATTCGCGCCCTCTGTTTTGTGGCGCGCCGCTCGCACCCTGGCTATCTGCGCCTTTCGCAAGATGAAATCCTCGCGCGGGTACATCGCTGCGCGGGCGAACGCGGGGCCAATCGTGAGTATCTGGAACATACGGTTGTTGCGCTGCAGCGCTACGGGATCGAGGACAGGAGCCTGAGCCGGCTCTTTGCGTTGCTCGGAAGCCCCGAAGCCGAGCTGGCTACTCGCGCTGCCCGGAAGCCCGGAACCTGAGCCGGTTATCTGCGCTGCCCGGAAGCCCGGAACCTGAGCCGGTTATCTGCGCTGCCCGGAAGCCCGGAACCTGAGCCGGTTATCTGTGCTGCCTGGAAGCCCCGACCCTGACGCTCTGCGGTTGAGCGGCGGCTGCCTGCAAAAAAAGCCCCACTCGTCCCGGTCGAGCATCACGGCCTCAGAGGGTTGCAATCGGGGTAACCGGTGAGCCAACCGCTCCCGGAAGCCGAAGCGGCGGCGCGGTCAGAAGAAAGCGATTGCGCTGTTGCCGGTGAAGTTCGTCGGCAAGCTCATGGAGGTACCACAACTCACCAAGCGGAACGCCAAGCTTGAAGAGGCAGTGCTGGTGCAGCGGCAATACCGCGCACCGGGCGGCTGCGCCTGCAGGGGGAGCCGGATCAGCCACGAGATGTTCGATGGCGTAGTTGTCGGCAATCAGTGCGCTGATGCGTGCGTCGCTCAGCAGTTGCAGCAACCGCTCGTCGCGTCCGTCGAGCGCAGCACACATGCGGTGGATCACATTCGCATCGGGTGCACCGCCCCACTCCACAAGGACCTGCGAAAAGCCGGTGTAAATGCAAAGCATGTCGGCCTCCTCGAGCACCACGGCCTGCTTGTCGAGCAGCGCACAAAAGAGCTCGTAGCCGACCACGGTTCGCGCATCACCCAGGGGCCGGCGCAGGTCGAGCAGTACACCGCGGCCCTGCATCCCATGTCGCGCAAGGTGCTCGACTCCGAGTGCATGCGCCCTCGACACATGCTCGAATCCAGGCCTTGATGCTGGGTCGGCAGCCTCGGATTCACGCAGGGAGAAGGCCTCCCCGGCGCGGTAGCCGTTGTAGAAAACCGGTTCGTCGATGCCGTCGGCGTTGGCGTCGAAAAGCGCCCCCACATGCGCAAAGCTGTCCCATTGGGTGGAGTACTGGAGCCAGAGGTTCACCCGGTCGTCGTTGACCACATCGGTTGCGTGCTCAACCTCGCGGCGCGTCTCGTACACCCAATTCGGCATGCCCCGACGGACCGTGGGGCCCAGTTGCGGCGGGAAGCGCCGGGGGTTGAGGATGTTTGAGCCGGGCAAATCGAGTGGCAACGACAGGCAAAAGCTTTGGCCGGTTCTCACTTCGCCGACCGCGCGCAGGACTTTGTGGCGATCGATCAGATTAACCCGGCCGAGCTGGTCGTCCTCGCCGAAGTCGCCCCAGGTGGAGCCCGGCGGACGCTGCCGATAGCGACCCTCGGGAGCAGCATCCGGCCGTTCGGAGCTCTGGTGTGTTGGCAAGTGCGTTTCCTTCTGCATGTCCTCCTACTCTCTCGAAGTCCAGGATTCCTGACTGGTTCCGCATCCAGGGCGCAAAGGCCATTGCCGCGTGGGTACACACCACTCCCGACACCGGGACTAATGCCGGGTGGCGTGCGATGATCACGCAGTGTGAAGCCTCGAACCCCGCGGAGGAGCCCACAACATCATGAGAGAGCCCATGGTAAAGGTCAACCCTGAGCGACTCTGGAACAGCCTGATGGCTCTTGCAGAGATTGGCGCCACCGCCAAGGGCGGCGTCCGCCGATTGGCGCTCACCGACATGGACCGCCGCGGACGCGATCAGGTCTGTCAGTGGTTTCGCGAGGCCCGACTCGAGGTGCGCATCGACCGGATCGGCAACATTTTCGCCCGTCGCGAGGGCACGAACCCGAATGCGCCCGCAGTGGCCACAGGAAGCCATATCGACACGCAGCCCAACGGCGGCAAGTTTGACGGGAACTATGGGGTGCTTGCAGGACTGGAGGTACTTCGTCGACTTGAGGAGTGCGGCATCGCCACCGAGCACCCGCTCGAGGTATGTGTATGGACCAACGAGGAGGGATCGCGCTTTACCCCTGTGATGATGGGATCGGGGGTGTGGGCTGGCGCAATCGACGAAACCCTCGCGCTGAACGCGGTCGACCGCGAGGGTCTTTCGGTGTTCGGCGAGTTGCAGCGCATCGGTTACGCGGGAGCGGTGCCCTGCGGTCCCAGCGTCGATCATCCGGCGTACGCGGCCTATTTCGAGACCCATATCGAACAGGGACCTGTGCTCGAGGAGGCCAGGGTACCGATTGGCGAGGTGATCGGCGCACTCGGTCAGCGGTGGTTTGATGTGATGGTCTGCGGGATGGATGCACACGCCGGGCCAACACCGATGGCGCTGCGCAAGGACGCCGTCCTCGCTTCGGCCCACCTGATTGCACAAGTGAATGCGATTGCGCTTGCGCACGCCCCGCATGGCCGGGGCACCGTGGGAAGCGTGCGGGTCGAACCCAATTCCAGGAATGTGATCGCGGGGTTTGCCCAGCTCTCGGTGGATTTCCGGCACCCGGACGCTGCAGGCCTCGATGCAATGGAAACAGCTTTGCGTGCCGAGGCGCAAGCACTGGCGAGCCGCTCCGGCCTTGGCATCGACATTGTGAAGGTGAGCGAATTCGTGCCCTGCGCCTTCGATTGCCGATGCAGGCAGGCGGTGGCCGATAGCGCCGCCGCCCTCGGCTTGCAAAGCATGCCCATCGTGAGCGGTGCCGGCCATGATGCAGTGTATCTGGCGCGGCGCTCACCCGCCGGCATGATCTTCATCCCGTGCAAGGACGGAATCAGCCACAACGAAATCGAAGACGCGCTTCCCGAACACATCGAAGCGGGCGCCAATGTGCTGCTTGGCGCGATGCTTGCGATCGCAAAAGCGCAGTAGTTCACACGTCGATACGCGCCACCAGTGCGTTGCGCTCAATGAAAGCCCGGCGGGGCTCCACCTCGTCACCCATCAGGGTTGAGAAGAGTTGATCCGCGTTGATCGCATCTTCGATCTGCACCCGCAGCAGGCGGCGAACCGCTGGATCCATCGTTGTTTCCCAAAGCTGCTCCGGGTTCATTTCCCCGAGGCCTTTGTAGCGCTGCCGGCTCAGGCCACGCTCGGCTTCACCGTGGAGCCAATGCATGGCTTCCTCGAAATGCCTGACCGGCTGCGACCTTGTGCGCTCGGGTTTCTCAAGGTCGATCTTGCGGATCTCCGCGCCCGGTCCGAGCAATTGTGCGAGGCTCTGCGCAGCATCCGCGAGTGCTTTTGCATCGGCGGACACGAGAAAATCGGCGTCGATGGTTGAAACACGGACGTTGCCATGTTGCACGCGTTCGACCACCAGCATCCAGTGCTCGGTGACCGGGTGCTGCCCGGCGTATACCCGAAGAACCTGAACCTCGCCACTTCCACCGGTTGAATCCTGTAGGACTTCCGGCACATCTGAATTCCCCGGAAGGTCGGGTTGGATTCCGTTGCTTCTCGAAGATGTACGCAAGGTCCGCAGCAGGCGCTCTGCGCTGGCCAAGGCCGCGCTTTCGCTCGAAAGGTCGAGCAAGCAACCGCGCGCGAAAGCCCTGAGCGCGTCAGCGTCGATGGAACGCGCGAGCCGCTCGATCACCGCATCGGCGAGGATCTGCTTGCGTGCGAGTGCGGCCAGCGATTCGCCCGAAACCCGCGCCTGATTTTCCCCGAGCACAAGCTCAGCACCCTTGAGTGCCACCGAGAGCATGTAGTGATGCAATTCCTGGTCGTCCTTGAGGTACCTCTCCTCCTTGCCGTGCTTCACCTTGTAGAGCGGAGGCTGCGCAATGTACACATGGCCGCGCTCGATCAATTCGCGCATCTGCCGGTAGAGCAGTGTGAGCAAAAGCGTACGGATGTGGGATCCATCCACATCGGCGTCGGTCATGATGATGATGCGGTGGTAGCGCAGTTTGGAGCAGTCGAACTCCTCACCGATCGAGGTGCCGAGTGCAGTGATCAGTGTGGTGATCTGTTCCGACGCGATCAGCTTGTCGAAACGTGCCTTTTCAACATTCAGGACCTTGCCGCGCAAGGGAAGCACCGCCTGAAACTTTCGGTCCCGGCCCTGTTTTGCCGAACCACCGGCAGAATCACCCTCCACGATGTAGAGTTCGGCGAGCGCAGGATCCTTTTCCTGGCAATCGGCGAGCTTGCCCGGCAGCCCCACGCCATCGAGAATTCCCTTGCGACGCGTCATTTCACGCGCCTTGCGCGCCGCTTCCCTGGCACGGGCCGCATCGATGATCTTGCCCACGATCACCTTGGCGTCTGCGGGATTTTCCTGAAGAAAGTCCTCCAGGGCTTTCGCCACCACATCCTCCACCGGCGCCCGCACCTCGGAGGACACCAGCTTGTCCTTGGTCTGGCTGGAGAATTTCGGTTCAGGTACCTTCACGGAAAGAACGCAGGTGAGGCCCTCCCGCATATCGTCGCCGCTCGTCTCGACTTTTGCCTTCTTCGCCGCTTCGCTTTGCTCGATGTACTTGTTGATTACCCGCGTCATCGCGGCGCGCAAGCCGGTGAGGTGCGTACCTCCGTCGCGCTGCGGAATATTGTTGGTAAAGCAAAGGACCTGTTCGTTGTAACCGTCGTTCCACTGCATTGCCACTTCCACCCCGATCATCGCCGCAACCGGTTGATCGATACCCTTTGCGGCTTCTACGTGAAAGATGCGCGGATGGATCACGGTCTTGTGGCGGTTGATGTAGTGCACAAAGCCCTGCACACCCCCGGCAAAGGCAAACACCTCTTCCCTTGCATTACGCTGATCGCTCAGGCGGATGTGCACGCCATGGTTGAGGAAGGACAATTCGCGCAGACGCTTGGCGAGGATGTCGTAGTGGAACTCCACAAGCCCGAAGATCGCATCGTCGGCAAGAAAATGGACTTCGGTACCCTTTTTCTCGCTAACGCCCACCACATTCATTGGTGAAGTCGCCACACCGTTTTCAACCACGATCCGGCGGTCCTGCACGACGCCGCGGTGAAACTCCATGAAATGAACCTTTCCATCGCGCTTCACGGTGAGCCTGAGCCATCGCGACAAGGCATTCACGCACGACACCCCCACACCGTGCAATCCGCCTGCCACCTTGTAGCTGTTCTGGTCGAATTTCCCTCCAGCGTGCAACTCGGTCATCACGATTTCGGCCGCACTTCGCCGCGGGTCATGCTTGTCGTCGGCCTTCACGCCAGTGGGTATTCCCCGCCCGTTGTCGATCACTGAAATCGAGTTGTCATGGTGAATCGTGACGAGGATTTCGTTGCAATACCCGGCAAGCGCCTCATCGATCGCGTTGTCCACCACTTCGAAGACCAGATGATGGAGTCCTGTGCCGTCGGAAGTGTCGCCGATGTACATTCCCGGACGCTTCCGGACCGCGTCAAGACCTTCGAGAATCTGGATCGATGACGAGTCGTAGGCTTCAGACATGCAACCACCCTTCTCCGCAAGGCACGCGAAGAACCGACGCTTCCTTCACAAGGTGTTTCGGGTCCATGGAATCCTTCAAACGTTGATTCGTGTGCTCACATCCGCATGGGCATCAGCACATAGCGGAACGCGTCGCTGTCTGGTATCGAAATCAGTACACTCGAGGCGCCATCACGCAACGACACGATGACCTCCTCGCACTGGAGTTGCGAGAACACTTCCCTGAGGTAGGAGAGATTGAAACCGATCTCGGTTTCCTCGTCGCTGTAAACGATTGCGATTTCGTCGTCGACCTCCTCCTGATCGGCATTGCGGGTCTGGATGGCAAGCAGGTTGTTTGTGAAGCTTAGCCTCACCCCTTTCTGCTTTTCCGTGGTAACCACAGCGGCGCGATTAAGGCAGGCGACCAGCGATTGCCTGTGGATCCTCGCCTTGCGATTCAGATTGCGTGGAATGACGCGCTCATAGTCCGGGTATCTGCCTTCCACCAGCTTGCTCACCACTTCGATGCCGCCAAACTTCATGCGCAGCCGGCTCTGAAAGATCTCGAGCCGGATGAGATCCTCGCTATCGGACAGCAGCCTCAACAACTCGTTGACAGTGCGCCGGGGAACAATGAGGTCGTACCGTGGGAGTTCGTGATCGGTCTGCAGTTCGAAGCACGCAAGACGGTGCCCATCGGTGGCTACTGCCCTGAGCAAGGTGCCTTCCGCAACCACGAGCATTCCGTTGAGATAGTACCGCACATCCTGCTCTGCCATCGCAAAGTGAACCATCGAAAGCAATTGACGGAACGAGCGCTGAGAAATCGAGAGTTCGGCGTCACAGGACTCGTGCAACAGGAGTTCAGGAAACTCGTCTGCGGGCATGGTCTGCAAGGTAATCCTGCTGCGCCCGGCCTGAATCGATGCACGCGTACCCTGCACGCTGAGGGAAACTTCAAGCAGGTCGGGCAGGGAGCGAAGAACGTCGATCAGCTTGCGTGCCGAGACTGTGATCGCGGCATCGTCGGATTGATCCGAAAGTGCGGCTTGTGTGGTGATTTGCAACTCGGTATCGGTGGCCACGAAATCGACGTTCTCGCCAGCCTTGCGGATGAGGATGTTGGCGAGAATCGGCATGGTGCTCTTCTTGTCGGTGAGGCCTGCAACGATCTGCAGCGGCCGCAGCAGTGCGTCGCGTGACGCCTTCATCAAGGCCATGGATGTCTCCGGAAACTTTGCGCAAGAGGATTGGTGAACGAATCTGTATTCTTGAAACTGTTGCTGTTATTGTGCCAGGGGCGGATCTGTGGATAGGCGATGGAAATGCCGATCGCAGCAGGGATTTCCTCGCGGTACAAAGGGTGGACACCTGGGGGATGAGAGTGGATTCGGGTTGAACAAGACGCCCCCGTCGAGCATTGGAGTGCGGGTTTACCGCGCATCGCGCCCGGGCTGCGGTGGCTTGTCCACAGCTTGGTCAGGGGGTCATGCACGGGAGCTCAACAGTTTTCAGCTCCGCAGGGTTTGCTCAAGCACCTTGAGTGCATGGTTGAGTTCGGTTTCGTGCATGCGCCGCGCGGAAATTCTCCGGACCGCATGCAACACGGTGGTGTGGTCACGTCCGCCGAACAGTTCGCCAATCTCGGGCAGAGACTTCTGCGTGAGTTCCTTGGCCATGTACATGGCAACCTGGCGCGCAAGTGCAATATGCGCGGGCCGGCGCTTGGAGTACATGTCAGCAATCTTGAGCTTGTAATAATCGGCCACAGTTTTCTGGATGGTCTCGACCGAGATTGCGGGACGGTTGAGGTCGAGCAGATCCTGGAGTGCCTCCTTGGCAAGTTCGAGACAGATCGGTACGCAGCGAAAGCTCGAGGCGGCTACGAGCCGATTGAGCGCGCCCTCGAGTTCGCGAACGTTGCTGCGCAAATTCTTGGCCACGAAAAACGCCACGTCGTCGGGCAGGTGCACCTTACGCAGTTCGGCCTTGCGGTGCAGGATGGCAGTACGGGTTTCGAGATCGGGGGGTTCGATCGCAACGATGAGTCCGCTGTCAAAACGCGATACCAGACGCTCCTCAACGCCGCTCATCTCCTTTGGGTATGTATCGCAGGTGAGGATAATCTGCTTGCGTGCCGCAAAGAGGGCCTCGAAGAGATAGAAGAATTCCTCCTGCGTTCGGGGTTTGTTTGACAGAAACTGGATATCATCAATCAGAAAAAGATCGAGCTTCTGGTATTGCGCGCGCATCTCCTCGGAATTCTTTCGTTGAATGGACCGAACCATTTCATCAAAGAATTCCTGTGCGTGGATGTAGCGAACGCGCACTTTCGCTCGATGGGCAGCGCGGTCGCCGGTATTCTCGCGCAGCGCGTTTCCGACCGCGTGCATCAGATGGGTTTTTCCGAGTCCTACGCCGCCGTAGATGAAGAGAGGGTTGTATTCGAGTCCTGGTCGCTGGCTCACCTGCAAGGCGGCGGCGCGCGCCATCTGATTCGACTTGCCGGTGACGAAGTTTTCAAAGCTAAGTTCACGGTTGAGCTTCGTAGAATGGGCCCACTCGTCAGGCAGATGGGTGTGGATCGCGGGTCTGGTTTCGCCGGAGCGCCCGATCTCGGGATGCTGCGATGCGGACCTGGGTTGTCGTGCAGCGCTGGGGGAGGCCTTGTTGTTTTCCACGACGACGAACCTGTTGTCCTGTATGCCCTCCTGAGGGCTTGTGGTGGCACTTGCCGGAGAGCTGCCAGCGTCATCGCGGCTCGACGGCGCCGTGTCGCCTGGGTCGCCTGGGTCGTGGGGACAAGGTGGATCCAGGCGAGGATCCTCGGTTTCGTCGGAGTTCGACGCCTGGGCGGCCGAAGCAGTGGCCTGAGAACAGACCTCGAATTGCAATTTGAGGGAGGCGGTGCTGCTGGAATCGTTTCGCAGCATCGACTCAAGCCTCTGTCCCCACTGCTGGCGCACCCAGTTGAGCTTGAAGGCGTTGGGGCAACCGATACGGACGGTTCCGCTTGCAGCCTCGCAGCCAAGAAAGACGAGCGGTCGGATCCAGGTGCGAAAGAGCTGCGGCGAAATTTCGCGTTCCAGCTGTTCAATGCACTGCTGCCACTGCTCAAGCACACAAGACTCCGGTCGGGAACACGCTGCCAGACGCGGGGAACTCAGCCCGTCGGATCAGAGAGCAGCTGGTACGCATCGCTGGTAGTTTAGCTTCTCGCCAAGCGGTCTTCAGGTCCACTGGTCAGCCGCGCGGCGGTATCGGGCAGGTACCGGAGGCGGCAAAAAGGGCCCTCCCACCTCGTGTGAACATGCACCGGAGCCGGGCGAGGCATGCGGTGTCAAGTGCAACGAACCAGGCGCAAACGGATACCAGGTCTGAAACAGGCATCGGAGGCAGTGGTGCACGAGGAAGGCCTGAGGAGGAGAGAGTGCGGCAGAACAGACTGGCTCAGCGTTTGACACCGCATGGCTTTGTTGCTGTAATTGAAGGCTTTTGATGACCCGGGCCCTCCACCATGAAACGCACCTTCCAACCGTCTGTCACCAAGCGCAAGCGCACTCATGGCTTTCTGGTGAGGATGAAGACCCGCGGGGGCCGCGCTGTGATCCGCGCTCGGCGAGCCAAAGGACGCAAGCGCTTGGCGGTCTGAGCCGTCTATTGCAATTTGCCGCAGCAAGCGTGCCCCGCAGAAAGCAATCCTCCGGAGCAACGCTCCGGCTCCTCGCCCGACACGCCCCTTTTGCGCTTTTTGCGCTAAGTGCTGCCGGGGCAGCGATGCCAGGTCACGGCACGGAGGCGATGAACCGCATTGTGTTGGGGCTGCCGAAGAAGCTCCTCCGTCGTGCGGTCGACCGCAACAGGATCAGGCGTCTTGCAAGAGAGAGCTTCGGGGCTTTTGTGCGCAACGGGCGCATCGAGCCGTCCCTCGGCCCGGTGGTCTGGCTTGCCCGACTTGAACGTTCGCCGCAGCTCGCATCCTTCGAGGCCTTGAGTTTGCGACCTCGGAAACGGCATTACAGACAGGCCTTCGATGCGCTCCTCGAGCAGGCACGCCAGAGGCTTGGTCGCGGCAGAATCGGCAAGGAGTGCGCGTAGTGTCTGGCTTGGGCAGGTCCGATGCGGTCGAGCCTGCGGAGGGGTCGACCGGTTGGCCGGTAGCAGCTGCGGTTGGTCTCATCCGGGCCTATGAGTACACCGTCCGTCCGGTGCTCGGGCCCTCTTGCCGCTTTGTGCCAAGTTGTTCGGAGTACGCGCGCGAGGCGTTTCGCGCACACGGGTTCGGCAGGGGGTTGTGGCTCGGGGTGCAGCGCCTGTGCCGTTGCCATCCGTTCCATCAAGGCGGGCTCGACGAAGTGCCTCCAAAGCCCCCGCGAAAGGCCTAGCGATGCAGAATCAGATACAACGAACGATTCTTTGGGTGATTTTCTTCTCGTCGATCTTCTTTCTCTGGGATGCCTGGCAACGCGACCAGGGGCAACCAGGTTTTTTCGCTCCGGTGAACGAAAGGCCTGCAGACAAGGCAACGGGCCAGGGCAGTGTACCGCCCGAAGCTCCAAGCCGGACCGCAGCCGATCCGGCGGCATCCGGAAACGCAGAGCGCGCAGTCGTGCAGGACCCGAGTGTTCCGGCGGCCAAGGCGGCATCGACTTCCGAGAGCAGGCTGCCCGCAGGTGGCGCAAGCGTTCCCGGCACGGCCACGCAGGATCGGGGTTCCGACAGGGCCTCGACGGACCCCGTCGCAGGATTGGCGGAAACAGGCCTCAAGCCTGCTGCAGCGCAACCGTCTGTCTGGGTGCTGCAAAGCGATACGTTGAAGGTGTCGATCCATCCGGAAGGAGGACAGGTGGTCCGCGCCGAACTCCTCAAGCAGCGCGAGATTGTCGACACCGCGAAGAATGTGGTGCTGATGGAGCAGCGCGGCGATCGCCAGTACCTTGCGCAGTCGGGCTGGATCGCAGCAGGGAAGGCAGCCGGGTTTCCAACCCACAAGACACCCTTCGCGGTGCGCAATCAGA
>VGHO01000080.1 GCA_016868175.1 Betaproteobacteria bacterium | reverse complement strand
TCCCCTCGTAGAGGATCGTGGCCATTCCCGCAATCAGCGGGCCGTACACGATGTAGGAGTGGCCAACCACCCAGCCGATATCGCTGGTGCAGAAATAGCTCTCCCCGGGCCGGCCCTGAAAGATATGACGCATCGATGCGGCAAGTGCCACCGTGTAGCCGCCAATGTCGCGCACCACACCCTTCGGACGACCGGTGGTGCCCGAGGTGTAGAGGATATAGCTCGGCGCGTTCGACTCCATCCACACCACCTCGACCACGTCGTTCCAGTGCGCCTCGCGCAACTGCGCATAGTCGAGATCACGGCCAGCGCAGAGCGCCATCGGCGCAAGGTGCCGGTTCACCAACACCACGTGCTCGGGCTTGTTGGCGGACAGTTCGATTCCCTCGTCGAGCAATTCCTTGTAGGGCACCACCTTGCCCGCGCGCGAGCCCGCGTCGGCACTGAGGATCACCCGCGGTTGCGCATCCTCGATCCGCGAAGCGAGACTGTGCGCTGCGAAGCCACCGAACACCACCGAATGGATCGCTCCGATCCGTGCGCAGGCCAGCATGCTGAAGACGGCCTGCGGAATCATCGGCATGTAGATCAGGACCCGGTCGCCGGCAGTCACGCCAAGGGCGCGCAACATACCGGCCGCCGCATTCACCTCGCGGTGCAACTGCGCATAGGAATAGACGGTTTCCTCGTGGGTCTCGGTGGAGACGAAGATCAGCGCGGCGTGGTCGCGATGTTCGGCGAGGTGCCGATCGACAGCGTTGTGGCAGAGGTTCGTGGTGCCGCCGATGAACCAGCGGTTGATGGGCGCCCGCGAGTCGTCGAGAACACGCGTGAAGGGTTGTTGCCAGTCGATCAGCCGGGACTGCTCGGCCCAGAACGCATCGCGATCGTGCAGGGAACGATGATGAAACTCCGCATACTGTCCCACCTGTGCCTCCGTCCTTGTTGCGTGTGTGCTCGAAATTCTAGACCTCGCGGCCTGACATCACACGGACGGGCCTTGAGAGCGGCTGCGGTTTTTCTGAAAGTGTAGTACGCAACCGCCGTAATAATCGCGAATCAAGACTTTGACAAGGCACGCGGCTTCGCTTAGCCTTTGCCCATGGTGAGATTCCATTCAATGGAAAGGCCTTGCGGAGCCGGTGGCGACACGCCTCGGGCGGACCCGGGCTCAGGCCTCGTCCGCCTCGTCCGCCCCGACCGCCTCGTCCGCCCCGACCGCCTCGTCCGCCCCGCCCGCCTCGTCCGCATCGTCCCCCTCGCCAAGCCGAGGCTGCTGCGATCAGGCCGGGCAGTGCTCGTGTGGGGTTCGCAGCGCAGATTGCGCGCTTTGCAGCGCGGGTGGGCTGGTGTGCTGCTCCTCGCGTTTTCGGTGCTTTCGCTGATGCCGGCGGCGGCGCAACCTGTGCTCGACCCCCCTACGCCGTTCAGCAACCCGACCGGCGCCACGTCCGGCGCAACACTCGCCGCCATCGCGCCGGCTGCCGCCACCATGCCCCCGGTCGCCACCGCCGCGGCCGAATCCAGTCCAACCGGACCCGCCGGAATGCGCGCCGAGCGCCGGGCCGATCTGCCACCCACGGAGGCCTCGCTTCCGGCGGAGGTGATTGTCCGAGCGCTCACGCTGATGGGCATCGGTTACCGCTGGGGCGGAAACATTCCCGAAACCGGCATGGACTGCAGCGGATTCGTGCGGCATGTGTTTCACGAGGCGGCCGGATTGATGCTTCCACGCCGCAGCGAGGACATGAGCCGCTCCACGGTCTCGGTCGGCAAGGAGTATCTCCTGCCTGGAGACCTTGTTTTCTTCAACACCCAACGGCGCGGCTATTCGCACGTGGGCATTTATCTCGGCGACGAGAAATTCGTTCACGCGCCGGCAAAGGGAAAGCCCATCCGGATCGACTCGATGCGTGAGCGCTACTGGATTGGTCGTTACGACGGCGCGCGCCGGGTGATGGGGGAGTTGCCCAGCCAGGATCCCGCGGCACTCGATCAGGTCATCGAACGTAGCCTGTCGCGACTCGGCGTTGCCCTGCTGCCCGAATCGACGGGAACTGGCGGCCCAGCGACAGCATCCGCCTCGCGTGAAAACGCAGCGGCGAGTACCCAGGTACTACGCGAGGTGCCCGCAAGCCTGTCCGAAGCACCCGCCGGAAGCCGAGAAGGCTACGGGTGGCGAGCCGCTGCGATGCGTGCCCACGACGCGATCGACGCGGCGCACCGCGCGCCCACGCCTTCAGCCAGCCTTGCGAGGAGCAGGGAGTGGCGCACGACCCCGGCGGGGTCGCGCAACCTCGCCTCAGCAGCAGCCAGGAAGCAAGACAAGGCTGCAGCCAAACCGAAGCGTCCCACGCGCAGGACCTGAGCAGCCGGTACCGGAACTCAGCCTCTGCCGATCAGCTTGCGCCAATTGGCAAGCTCAGCGGCCATTGCTTTCTCACCTTCCGCAATCGCCTCCGGCCGGGTGCTGAAGTCGATTGCCGACCTTTGCGTGACCTGCGGCCGCAGGGTGAGGTCAGCCTCGCGAAGCTCCTGGCTACCCAGATGCTCGCCCATGATCGTGATCGTCTGCATGAGCAACTCCCCAAGACTCTGCGTGGACTGAAAGAGCGGCTTGGCCGAGATATCCACCGCAAGCACTCGCTGTGCACCCATGCCTCGGGCGGTCCGCACGGGTACGGGCGACGCGAGGCCACCGTCCACATACTCGCGACCTGCCACCTGCACAGGCTGAAAGACGCCGGGAACAGCCGCCGAGGCTCGCACCGCCAATCCGGCGTTGCCCTTGTCGAAGATCATCAGCTGTCCGGACCACAGATCCACAGCGGTTGCAGCAAAACGCCGGGGAAATTTCTCGATCGGGCGGTTCTCGACATGCCGGTTCACGAAGTCGGCGAGAGCCTGCCCCTTGAGCAGCGCACGGGTGCTGAAAGCCCAGTCGCCGAGTGCGCTCTGGTCGAAGGAAAGCGCCACACGCCGCAGGCTCGCCGCATCCATACCGCTCGCCCAGAGGGCACCCACGAGGCTCCCCGCGCTGGTTCCAACGACCAGATCAGGGATCAGTCCCGCGCGCTCGAGCACCTCGATCACCCCCACGTGGGCCAGTCCTCGCGCAGCCCCTCCCCCAAGTGCGAGACCCCAGCGCAACCGCGGAGGGGGCGGAGGCACCTCCGGTGGAGGCGGCGCCCCTGGCGAGTTTGCGCAGCCCTGGAAAAAGACGCAACCCAGAGCTGCCGGAAGCATGAGTCTGCCCCGCGCCGCTCCGATGAGCGGAGAGTTCTTCTTTATTGGGGTTGCATGCGGCTCAAGGACGGATTCTTTCCGCCACAAATTATTGTTTCTGAGTCTTGACAAACACGAATCATTCGCATTAAGATCCACCTCGTCTTGATACGTCTCTCTTGTTTCCATAGCTTCTTCGGTCCTTCGCCGTTTCCAAAGCCCTCGCCTCCTCCACCCCGAAATCGGGCCAGTGCGTTGCCTGCTGCAACAGCTCCCCCCCGAACTCCGGTCTTCGAATCGCACAAGGCGCCAGGCCCAACCCTCCACCCTGAAAGGCCCAATCCGATGATCACTCGACTGTGCAGCGCACTATGCATGGCCCTCACGACCCTGATCGCGGGCGCACCGCCATCGTACGCAGCAGGCGCGGTAAACATCTATTCCGCGCGACACTACCAGGCCGACGACAAGCTCTACGCCGAATTCACCCGCCGGACCGGCATTCAGGTGAACCGCATCGAAGCCGGCGATGAGGCCCTCCTCGAGCGCTTGCGCACCGAGGGGAGCAGTTCGCCCGCAGACGTGTTGCTCCTTGTCGACGCAGCCCGACTTTCGCGCGCCGCGGCCGAGGGACTCTTCAGCCCGGTCGACTCGCGCGTACTGCAGTCGCGCATACCCGAGACCCTGCGCTCGGCGAAGGAGCCGGGGGGCTATGCGTGGTGGGGATTCTCCCGCCGCGCCAGGATCATCGTCTACAACCGGCAGCGGTTCGGCGAGCGGGCCCCGCAAAGCTACGCCGAACTGGCCGATCCGCGCTTCAAGGGTGCTGTCTGCACCCGCTCGGCCGCGCACCCCTACATGCTATCGCTGATCGCCGCCCAGATCGAGCATCAGGGCGAGGCGGCAGCCGAACGCTGGGCGAAGGGGGTTGTGAGCAACTTTGCCCGCCCGCCGCGTGGAGGCGACACCGACCAGATCAAGGCAGCGGCGAGCGGCGAGTGCGGCGTTGCCCTGAGCAACACCTACTATCTGGCACGCCTCATGCGCTCAAGCAGGCCGGAAGATCAGGACGTGATCCGCAAGGTGGGTTTTGTGTGGCCGGATCAGAAGGGCAGAGGCACCCATATCAACATCACTGGCGGCGGGATGGTGCGCTTTTCGAAGAACCGTGAGTCGGCCTTGGCCTTTCTCGAGTTCATGGCGAGCGACGAGGCGCAGCGCATGCTCGCCGACGGCAACAATGAATGGCCCACGGTGCCCGGCGTGGTAGTGAGCAACCCCGCGCTCGATGCGATGGGCAGCTTTGTGGACGACAAGCTTCCGATTGCCGCGATCGGTGCGCGGCAGGCCGAAGCGGCGCGCCTGATCGACAAGGCGGGGTGGCGCTAGCCAGGGACCTAGCCATGAACTCCGCCGTGCGCAAGGTGGGACGTCAGCGCGTCCAGTAACGTCTTTGCGCGCTGCGCTCGGCGCTCCAGTGCAACACACCCTTGGCATCGATCCGCAGCGAGAGCGCGCCCTCCAGGTCGGTGCGTCGCAAAGGGATACCGCGCTCGTGCAGCCGCGCGACAGTGGACGGATCGGGATGGCCGTAGCGGTTGGCGTAGCCCGACTGCACCACCGCCACGGAGGGCTTCCAGTAGTCGAGCCACGGTGCCGAGCTCGACGAGGCTGCGCCGTGATGACCGAGCAACAGCACATCGACGCGGACCTCGGGCTCCGCAGGCTCGTGCACGAGAAGCGCGCTTTCCTGGAGCGCCGGAAGATCGCCCGGCAGGAGTATGTGCCGACCTCGGTGGCTGATCAGGAGCACACAACTTTGTGCATTGCGATTCCGCCGCGCTGAAAAGCCTGTTGGGCGTTGCTCCGGGTCGTAGGGCTCGGGGTGAAGCACCCGGACTGTCGTTTCACCTGCGTCCAGCACCGTGCGGCGATCGCAGGATCCAACCGGAAGGCCGCGCAGGGACGACTCGGTCCCAGGAGATCCGCTGAGCACCCGACCGATCCGCAGATGGCGGTGAAGGCTCAGCCCTCCGCCGGCATGGTCGAGGTCGGCATGCGAGATCACCATCGCATCGATCTCCTGGAGTCCCCAGGCGCGCAAAGCGGGCAACACCAGCTGGAATCCGGCGTTGCGGCCGTCCTCACGACCCCGGGCGTCGGCGGCGGGACCGGCGTCGTAGATCAGACTGAAACTGCGGTTACGTACGAAGACCGCACTACCCTGGCCAACGTCGAGGAAGACAATCTCGAGCTCTCCCTCGCCAGGGCGCGGTGAGGGCCAGAGCATGGTGGGCACCAGCAGCAAGGCCGCAAGCCAGCGCGGCCATGGTGCGATCGGCCAAAGCAGCATGACGCAGGCGAATACTCCGAGCAGCACCACCAGCGCAGGCGGAAGGGTCGCATGCGAGCTGATCCAGGTCTGCGCAGCGAGCGCATCGAGCAGGCGCAGGCTCTGTTCGGTCACCCAGGCGAGCGCTGCAAGCGCGAGACTCGTGCAGGAGGGGCAAAGCACAGCGGCGAAGGCGAGCAGCAGACTCAAGGGCGTGACGACAAAGGTGATCCAGGGAATCGCGAGCGCGTTGGCCAGCGGTGAAATCCACGAGATCTGCGCAAAGAAAAGCACCGAAAGCGGAATCATCACCACCGAGGCCGCCCACTGCCCGCGCACTGAAAGCTCGAGGTCGGGACGGATGCGCTCCCAGACCGCGCGCCATCGGCTCCGCATCAGCCCCTGCGACTGCGGCGTTGTGGCACCCACCACAGCAGCAGGCACCCTCGGTCGTTGCCGGAGTTGTCCGCTCCACACCAGCGCCGACACGGCCGCAAAAGAGAGCCAGAAACCCGGCGAGATCACCGCCCACGGGTCGATCACGCACACCACCAGCCCCGCCCAGGCAAGCACGGGTTGCACTTGCCGGCCCCGTCCGACGAGTGCGAGCAGGCCGGTCACGATCACCATGGCGCAGGTGCGCTGCGCTGGCAGGCCGAATCCGGCAAGAAGCGTGTAGAACACGGCGCCTCCCGCCGCAAAGACGAGGCGTGGAAGCGCGAGCGTGCTCCATCGCAACGGAGCCCAGCCGTGCACGCCGATCCAGCCGAGGAGCGCCAACCCCAGGAAGGCCGAAAGCGTGGAGAACATCGTCACATGCGAGCCTGAGATCGAGAGCAGGTGGCCAACCCCGGTTCGATTGAAGGCGTTCCACTGCTCGGGATCGAGCCCTTCACTGCTTCCGATCACCAGCGCCTCGATCACCGCCAGTGCACGCGCGGAGTGTGGTGGCGACCCGGCCGCAGACTCCGGGTTCGAGCCAAGTGGCTTTAGCTGCGGGGTACTCTGCGTGGGGGTGCCTTGTGTCGGCGAGCCTGACGTTGCGGCGCTCTGTCGAAGCGCCTGCTGGACCACTTCGCGACTGCGGTGGACCCAGGCAAGCGGGTGCGCCGCAAGGTCGCCCAGAAATCGCAGTTCCGTGGCGCGAGCGCGCCCCTTGGCCACCCAGCCAGACTGGAGGGCGTGCAACTCAAGGTCACGCCCCCCGGGGTTGCGTTGCGCGTGCAACGACGCCAGACGCAATTCCGCCTGCCATTGGCTTCCCGCGCGGATCCCCAAGGACAGCGCGCTGGCGTCGTGCCGATCCGGCGTGACCCGCACCAGAATCTGGCGACCGAGCGGACACCACTCCGTGGGCTCAGGGCGAATCCGCGCAACCGCACTCGAGGCCGAGCCAACAGGCACCACTCCCGGGGCGCAGCCGGTGACGCGCAGCGCGAACGAGGAACCGGGGAATGCGCCGTCGCTTCGCACCAGGCTGTTCACGAAACCTTCCACCACGAGCCGCTCGCCTTCGAGATGGGGCGGCAAGCGTTGGGACAGACCCTCCAGGGCCAGGTGGGTAGCCCAGCCGAACCCCAGCACGAGCATGACCCCGTGTGGCAGACGCAAGGGCAGCACGGCGCGCAGACGGATGCTCAAAAGCCGCCCGAGGAACGCAGCCGCCGCAGCGAGCAGCGCAACCGCTCCAGCGAGCCCTGCAGCCGCCCCGTGCGAGGGATGCACCGAGGGCAACTGGACGAGGAGGCAGCCTGCCATGAAGAACCAGGCCGGATGGAGGGTGAATGCGGGGCTCATACCCGCTCAGGTCAGATCCTGGGTCCTCCACCTCACACCGTTTCGGCGGGATCTTTGGCCCCCAACCTCACACCGTTTCGGCGGGATCTTTAGCCCCCAACCTCAAACCGTTTCGGCCCAGTCGGGGAAAAGTTGCCTGAGGTTTGCGTTCAAGGCAGTGCGGAGTTCCTCGGCGGTGATCGCCCGAAGTTGGGCGAGACAGGCCCCGATGCGCGGCAACTCGGCGGGTTCATTGGGCTCGAGGCATCCCTTGGCGAACCAACTCGGACGAATATCGGGCGCGTCGGTCTCGAGCAGCAGGGTCTCGAGGGGCAATTCAGCCGCAAGGCGCCGGATCCGTAGCGATCCCTCGAAGGTGAGCGAGCCGCCGAATCCAAGCCGCATCCCCTGGCGGATCAGCGCCTGCGCCTGCGACGGGCTGCCGTTGAAGGCGTGGACAATGCCGCGCAACACGCCAAAGCGTCGCAGCCCGGCGTGCACCTGATCGGCACTTCGCCTCGCATGCACGATCACGGGGAGGTCGTGCCGACGGGCCAGCCGCAGTTGCTGCTCAAAGTACCAATGCTGCAGAACGAAGTCCGGATGACCCGGGTAGAGGTCGAGCCCAATTTCGCCGACCGCAAGCAGGCGGGGGTTGTTGCGATGGGTGGTGAGGTAGGCATCGAGCTGGTCGATCTGGGAAACGTGGGCATCGTCCACCGCGAGCGGATGGATACCAAGTGCAAATCCGAGCCCTTCGGTGATGCTGGCAAGGTGGAGCAGCGCGTCGAAACCCTCTGTGCCCACAGCCGGCACGATCCAGCGGCCCACCCCCGCAGTGCGCGCGCGGGCGATCACCTCCGAGCGGCTGGACGCGAACTCCGGGGCGTCGAGGTGGCAGTGGGTATCGCACCACATCGTTGTGTTCCGCAGAATCGGCAGCGCTTGCAGCGTCAGCGGCCAAGAAGTCTGAGCCGGCCGTGATCGAGCACGGCCTGGGCATCACACTGCGCGGCAAGTTGCGCGTCGTGGGTCACGAGCAGCAAGGCTGCGCCGCCTTCGCGAATCAGTTCGCGAAACAGCACGAAGACCTGCGCCGCATTGTCGTCGTCGAGATTGCCTGTGGGCTCGTCGGCAAGAACGCAGGCAGGGCGGTGGATCAAGGCGCGCGCCACCGCCACCCGCTGCCGCTCCCCGCCCGAGAGAAGCGACGGCGTATGCCCGAGCCGTCCGCCAAGACCAAGCTGTTCGAGCATCGCCGCTGCACGCCTTCGCGCCTTTACCAGGTCCTCGCCCGCGATCCGCAAGGGAAGCGCCACGTTGTCGAGCGCGCTGCACTCGTCGATCAGGTGGTGGAACTGGTAGACAAAGCCAAGCCTGCGGTTACGAAGCCCGTCGATGTCGCGCTCGCGCATGGCGCCCAGCTCGCGTCCCTCCCATCGGATAGTCCCCGCATCGGCTTTCTCCAGGCCTGCCAGCAAGTGCAGCAGCGTGCTCTTGCCCGCACCGGAACGCCCCATGATGGCGAGCGACTGCGCAGCATCGAGTTGCAGGGAGAGATCACGGAGAATCTGCAAGGACGGCGCAACGCTGCGGCCGGGAGCCTCGGGCACCGGTTCGCCTCCGGAATCGCCTTGGACTTGGGGTTGCTGCGCGGCAAAGGACTTGGCAAGCCCCGATACCCGGAGCAGCTCAGGCATGACGCAACGCGTCGGCGGGTCGCGAGCGCGCTGCACGCCAACTCGGATAGAGCGTTGCCAGGAAAGCAAGCACGAGCGCGATGAGCCCCACCTGGACAAGGTCGGCCGCGTGCATGTCGGTGGGGATGCGCTGCAGCAGGTATACGCCCTTGGGCAAAACCTCGAAACCGAAGAGCTTCTCGAGTTGACGCAGCACCGCATCCAGACTTGCCACGATCGCCACGCCAAGACCCAGGCCGAGGAGCGTTCCCAGACTGCCCGAGGCAAAGCCCTGGAACATGAAGATGCGCATGATCGAGGCCCGGCTTGCTCCCATGCTGCGCAGGATCGCGATGTCGGAGCGCTTGTCCACCACGGTCATCACCAGCATCGAAACGAGATTGAAGCTCGCCACCGCCACGATCAGCGTGAGAATAATGAACATCATGCGTTTTTCCACCTGCACCGCCTCGAACCACACCCGGTTTTCCTGGGACCAGTCGCGCAACTGATAACGCTCGTCGAGGCGGCCGGCAAGCGCGGCTGCGGTCTGCCGCACCTGCATCGGGTCCGCCGTGAGAATGCGCCAGTGCGTTGGCGCGTCCTGGCGGTTGAGGCGCAAGGCATCCTCGATGTGGATCAGCGCAAGGGTGCTGTCGTATTCGAAGTGACCCGACTCGAAAAGCCCCGCCACCTCGAACTGGCGAAGGCGTGGCATGAACCCTGCCCCTTGGTCACCCAGATCCGGCGCCATGAACACAATACGGTCCCCGGGAATCACTCCCAGCGAGCGGGCGAGTTCACGGCCGAGAAGCACCCGCCAGCGACCCGGCTCGAGCGATCGGCGCAGCAGCTCGGGAAGTGCGGCAAACATGGTGGAGACCTCGCCCTCCTGCGCTGGGTCCACCCCGCGCACCAAGGCCCCGCGGAGGATGTCTTCGCGCATGACCAGCACCTGCATCGGCTCGTAGGGCGCAATGCCGAGTACCGAAGCGTGCGTGGCGATGCGCGCGCGCATTGCAGCGTCGTCGCTGGAGGGCGGTGCAATGCGCCGGACTTCGAGGTGCGAAACCACCGAAAGCATGCGGTTGCGCACTTCCTTCTGGAAGCCATTCATCACCGAAAGCACCGTGATCAGCGCAGCCACCCCAAGCGCGATGCCGAGGACCGACAAGAGGGCAATGAAGGAAATGAACCCGTTGCCGCCCCGTAGCGCCCGCCGGCCGCGCCAGTACGCCCAGGACAGATGCCACTCGAATCGCATCGGACGAGTGTGCCACAGCCCATACAATGTGGACGCATGGCAGACAAGGCCACGATCGTGATCCTGCTGGGCCATCTCGAGGCGATTGACTGGCCTGAACTTGCGGCCGACTGGCAGCGGGTGCGCGCAGCGCGTGACACCCTTGCGCAATGGTCGGAGGACTCGGCCACCCTGCGCGTGAGGCCAATCGAACACTGGCTTTGCCAGCAACTCGGCTGGCGCGCAGCTTCGCTCGAGGGACTTCAGCTCTGGTCCGAAGCGCCGGCCGAATGTGCACCCGATGTACACCGGGTGCTCCTCACGCCATGTCACTTCTATGTGCGGCTCGACCATGTGGGCCTCAGCAGGCTCGGCGATACGCCGCTCGGCGCCGCGCAGGCGCAGAGCCTTTGCGCGAGCCTTCAGGAGGGTCTTGGGGAATGGTCGCAATGGCTTGGCGGGGCGCTGCAGATCCGGTACGTGGCTCCGATGCAGTGGGTAGCAGAGCTGCCCAACGCTGCCGACCTCGAAGGCTGTTCGCTCGCCCTCGCCGAAGGCCTCAACGTTGAGCACTACCTTCCGCAGGGTCGGCAGGCGCGCGCCTGGCGAAGGATCCTCAACGAGATCCAGATGCTCTGGCACGATCATCCGGTAAACCGCCAACGGCAGGCCCTGCGCCAGCCGCCAGCAAATGCGCTCTGGTTTGGCGGCAGACTCACCCCCAGCAGCCCCGACGCGCGCGCTGACGGATCCGAGGCTGGGAAGCACCGAAGGCTCGCCGCCGGCCGCGTCGTGATGCGCACGCAGGATCCGATGCTCAAGGGGCTTGAGCGCTACCTCGAGGCGCTTCGCCTGCGGCCGGAGCCCGCCGGCGCAGGCCCGGGACCGGGCCCGCACGATTCTCCGGGGAGGAACGCGCCACAACATGACAGACCACACCAAGGTTCCGGGGAGGTGTCGTGTGAGCTTGTGGTGATGGCGCTCGAGCCTGCGGCGCTAACGGTGCAGACGGTTGCGCGCTCCCTGGGTGAGACGCTGCGGGTAGCCGAGGCATGCGCCAACGCGCGCCGGACCTGCGATCTGGTCCTGTTGTCCGACACCGCATGGATCCACCTTG
>VGHO01000079.1 GCA_016868175.1 Betaproteobacteria bacterium | reverse complement strand
CGGGTGGGCTTGTCGCCGCCGCGCCGTGCGATCTCGGCCCCAACCGCAGAGATACCCATGCTGCATGGATGCGAAACGACGATGGATTCAACCGGATCAGGTTCTTCGGTGGGCGCAGCGCGTGGCATGGCATCGGCTCCTTCCGGAAGATCTGGCACGCAATGTGGCGCTGGAATGACTGCGGATACGGCACGCGCAGCCCGGGCGATCACAAAGCTCCCGCCGCCCGGCCACCGAGCTCCGGATCGTGGCCTGACACGCATGGGTATGAACTCACGGGCCTCTTCGTGCAGGGGTTGCTTCCAGGAGTTGTGGCCTTTACCGGCGATCGGCTCTGCGGAATCGCAACGGCTTTCTCACCGGCAGGTCGGTGCCGCGCATTGCTCAGACGAGCCAACCCATCGCCGCAAAAGCAAAGCCCACGAAGCCGGCCCCCACCACGATGAGGATGGGCGACAGGCGCAGGCGCCACGAAAGCCACAGCGCCAAAGGTACAAGGGCGAGCAGCAGCGGCTGGTGTGCCTCGGTGGAGGCCACCACCGAGCCTGCGGAGACCATCAGACCGAGGCTGATCGGGAGCAGCGCAGCGCGCAACTTTGGCATTGCGGGATCGTGGGTGAAACGGGCCCCGAGCCGTCGAGTCCCCCAGGCGATCGCCACCGAAGGCAGCACCGCTGCGAGCATGCACACTGCAGCGCCCATCGCTCCCGCAATCTGCCATCCGATCACGGCCACGAGCTGCACATTCGGACCTGGAGCAGCCTGCCCGATCGCGATCGAGGCAGCGAGTTGCGCAGGGCTGAGGAGACTGCGCTCGATCACGAGATAGCGCTGCATTTCGGGGATCACCACAAGGAAGCCGCCAAGCGACATGAGCGACAAGCTCCCGAAGTGAAGGAGGAGATCGCGCATCAGGATCCAGTCGGTGTGAAGCCACGGGGCCATTTCGACGGGCGATCGGCTCGGGGCTCAGCTGCGGCGCAGTGCAATCGCGAGCGAAAGCGCACCCACGCCAAGCAGGGTATACGCGAGGGGCAGCCGCAACACTGCGATCGCCACAACCACAAGTGCTGCGATCGCGTAGTCGCTTCGCGGGTGGCTGAGCCCGGAGCCAAGCCGCAGGGCCATGGCGAGCATGAGGCCGGCGGCGGCCATCGCCATTGCGCGCAACGCACCGGAAACCAGCGGCGAATCGGACCAAGCAGTGTAGAAAAACGCGAGGGCCAACACCGGGAGGAGAGGTGGGAGGATCAGTCCGGCAAGTGCCGCAAGGGCTCCGCGAAGGCCAAAGAAACGGTCACCGAGCATCACTGCCATGTTGCAGATGTTCGGTCCGGGGAGGATCTGGGCCAGCGAAAGCGTCTGATAGAAATCGTGTTCCTCGATCCAGCGCTCGCGGCGTACCAGGCGATCCTCGGCAATCGGCAATACGCCACCAAAGCCAGCCAGCGACAGGCCCGCAAACACGCGAAAGAGCTGGACCGGGGATTGCGGTGTGTTGGGGCGGTGGGCCACTATCCGGCGAGGCTGAAGAAGGCGCGACGACCGCGCATGCCGATCAACTGCTCGAGCAAGAGCTCGAAGTCCTCCGCGCGGTCGACCGGATTGAGATGATCGGTGTTCACGATCATGAGCGGTGCGGCGTCGTAATGATGAAAAAAGCGCGTGTAGGCGGCGGAAAGCGCATCGAGATACTCGGGGCTGATGTCGCGCTCCATGCTCACCCCCCGTCGTGCCACCCGCTCAACCAGTCGCGCAGCGCTGGCCTGCAGGTAGATCACCAGATCAGGTGTGGGTGCGTGAACGCTCTGCGCCTCGGCGATCCGCTCGTAGAGCGCAAGTTCCTCATCGTCAAGCGTGAGTCGCGCAAAAAGCGCATCCTTGTCGATCAGGAAGTCGCTCACCACAGGCGCGTTGAACTGTTCTGTCCGGCCGATCTCGCGCAACTGGTCGATTCGCTGGAACAGGAAGTGCAACTGCGTGGGAAATGCCCAGCGTTCGCCGTCACGATAAAGGCGCGCGAGGAAGGGGTTGTCCTGCGGCGCCTCGAGCAGCAGTTCCACGCCGTAGCGCAAGGCAAGCGCGCGGGCGAGTGAGGTCTTTCCCACGCCGATCGGCCCCTCAACCACGATGTGCGCAAAGCGCTCAAAGGGCGTTCGCGGGTGGGATCCGCCCACCTGGACCGAGGCGAGGGTGCCGGATAAGGGTCGCGGACGCTTCGGTGCAGCGCTGCTCATGGACTGATTGTGCCGCATGGCGGGGGGTGTGCATCCACCCGCTGGCAGGCGTGAGGCCCGAGGGCCTGGAGCGCTGTACGTGCCGCGCCAATCCCGGGGATATGCGCTACCGGGTCGAGTTCGAGAAGTGGCAACAGCACAAAGGCGCGCAAGTGCATGCGTGGGTGCGGCACGACAAGGCTGGAAGTGTCGATGCGCAAGTCGTCCACCAGAAGGATGTCGAGATCCACGGTGCGCGGAGCATTCCTGTGCGCGCGGACCCGCCCGAGCGATACCTCGATCGCAAGAAGCGCCTCGAGGAGTTGCTGCGGTTCAAGCCGACTCTCAAAGACAAGCGCCGCATTCACATAGTCGGGTCCCGGCCCGCCCTCGGAGGGACTGAGCCACCACGATGACTGGCGCATGGGTCGCGCGGGGCCCTCGGCAACCCGACCTGCAATTGCGGCGATCGCCGCTTGCAGCGTCGTGATGCGATCACCGAGGTTGGCCCCCAGGCCCACGGTGTAGTGCCGGGTGGATCCGGGGAACGTGCGAGGTGGGGGCAGTGGGGACGGTGGGGGCAGTGGCGGCGGTGGGAAGGGTTCCAGTGGCCCCGAGCGCTTGCTCACGCGCTTGGCTGGGGAGGCCCCTGGGCCTCTGACCTGCTGCGGCGACGCCCGCCGCGGCGCTTTCGTGCCCGGGGAGCCCCCTTCCCGGGAGGCTGCGCGAGCAAGTCGGTGCGATCGCTGTCGCCGCCTTCCACAAAGCTCTGCCACCAGGCCGACAGCGCCGCGCAGTCCTCGCCCGCCTGCGCGCGGAGCAGGAGAAAATCGTATCCGGCTCGAAAGCGCGGATGCTCGAGGAGCCGCAAAGGTGCGCCGCCGGTGCAACGCTCGAAGCGTAGCTGCAGGGACCAGATCTCGCGCATGTCCGCAGCAAAACGCTTTTGCACCGCGAGACGGTCGGACTGCTGGTCAAGCACCGCGTCGGCTGCGGCAAGCAGTGACGGCATCGGATGCTCGCCCGCAGCCACGCGCGGTTGCCACGCCGCCAGAACCTGCGGCCAGAGGAGCGCGGCAAGGAGAAAACCCGGGGATACCGACTTCTCGGCCGCGATGCGCGCATCGGTGTTGCTCAACGCCTGCTGGATGAAGCGCTCGCCGGATTCACTCGCAAAGATGCCATCGAGCAGCGGCAGCAGCCCGTGATGCAGCCCCTCCGCGCGGAGTGTCTGGATACTCGCCAGCGCGTGGCCGCTGGTCAGGAGCTTGAGGAGTTCGTCAAAGAGTCGCGCCGAGGGCACATGCCGCAGCAGATCGGCCATGCCAGTGATCGGTGCGCGGGTGCCGTCTTCGATGCGAAAGCCGAGCTTGGCCGCAAAGCGAGCCACGCGCAGCATGCGCACCGGATCCTCGCGGTAGCGGGTGGCCGCATCGCCGATGATGCGCAGGATCCCGGCCTTGAGGTCGCGGACCCCATGGTGGTAATCGAGCAGTTGGTCGCGGACCGGATCGAGGTAGAGGGCGTTGACCGTGAAATCGCGGCGGGCCGCGTCGTCTTCCTGTGTGCCCCAGACATTGTCGGCGAGTACTCGGCCGTGCGCATCGGTCTGCGCATCGGCCTGGATGGCCCGAAACGTGGATACCTCAATCAGGTCGCGGCCATGGTGCACATGAACGATCTGGAATCGGCGTCCGATCACCCTCGCGCGCCGGAAGAGTTTCAGCACCTCCTCGGGCGGCGCGTTGGTGGCCACATCGAAATCCTTGGGTCGACGCCCAAGCAGCAGATCGCGCACACCTCCGCCCACCACGTAGGCGGCAAACCCTGCCTGTTGCAGACTCTCGCAGGTGCGCATGGCCGCGTGCGACACCGCCTGGAGGTCGAGCCCCAGTTCGCTTGCGCGAAACACCTCCGCATGCCGCTTCACCCAGGTATCCGGGTGGTCGCCCGGCTTCGGCTTGCGGCCGAAGATACGGCCAATCAGCTTACGGATCACGGGCGAGGGAGTGAGCTCGGTGCCGTATCCGTTGCCAACAACGCCCCGTAAGCCGGCTGAGCCGGGGGTTGATCTGCGGATTCGACGCCGGCGATGGGTGCCCGGGGAGCGTCGGCGAAGAGTTCGAGGGTGCGCCAACCCCTGCGCTGCGCATGGTCGCGCAGCTTCGCGTCAGCGTTGGTGGCCACCGGATGCCCAACGCGCTCCAGCAGCGGCAGATCGTTTGCGGAATCCGAGTAGAACACGGCTTCGGCAAGCAGGCGCTCGATCGCCGATCCATCGTCCTTGTTGAGTCCACCCCACACCTCGAGCCACTCGATCAGGCGCAGGAACTTGCCCTCGCGGAATGACGCAATCCCGGTGGGCAGCCCGGTGTAGCGCCCACCCACCTGCTGCGCCCGGCACGCGATCAGGTGCTCAACTCCCAGACGCTGTGCAATCGGCGCAGTGACGAATTCGTTGGTGGCGGTGATGACGATGCAGGTCTCGCCCCGATCGCGGTGCGAGGCGAGCAGCGCGAGGGCCTGCGGAAGAATGGCAGCCTCGACAACCTCCTCCATGTAGGTCCTGTGGAGTTGGACCAGGTCCTCGCGGGGTATCCGTGCAAGCGGCTCGAGCGCAAAGCGCAGGTACGCATCGATGTTTAGCGTGCCATCCCTGTACTGATCGAAGAAACGGTCGTTGGCCAGGGCAAACGCTCCAGCGTCGACCTTGCCGTTGCGCACCAGGAACTCGCCCCAGGCGTGGTCGCTGTCGATCGGAATGAGCGTGTGATCGAGGTCAAAGAGCGCAAGCCGCATGCATTCGATGTTAACCCAGGCCTATTCGGGCCAAGTCCGCGCGGGGTCTGGGCGGGGTCTGGGCGAAGTCCGGGTGAGGTCCGCGCCAGGTCCGGGTGAGGTTCAAGGGAGGTCCGCGCCGGGCACCAGCCTTGTAGAGTGAAACGCAGCAGCACTTGCGCTCCTCAGTGCCTTGCCTGCAGCATTTCCTTGAGCAGGGGAAGGCTGAGGCTGCGCTGACGCTCGAGCCCGTAGCGGTCGAGCCGCAGCAGGACGCGCAGCAGGTGCGGGAGGCTGCGCTCGCTGTGGCGCAACAGCCAGGGCAGCACCTCGGGGGCGAGCGGGAGTGCGCGGCGCTTCGCCCATTGCGCAAGAGCATCCTGAAGCTCCTCGTCGCGCAAGGCTTTCAGCTCGAACACCAGCCCCCAACTCAGCCGCGACCGCAGGTCGGCGAGCATCGCAAGCTGCACCGGCGGCGCGCGACTGGTGCTGAGCCATAGTCCACGATCGACCTCCCTGAGACGCTCGAAACGCGCAAGAAGGCCGGGCTGATCCTCAACGGGGATCCGATCGATGTCGTCATGCACTTCGAGCCCAGCCGAAGTGTCGCTTGAATCGAACGCGCGCCGCGTGGCCTCGCAAAGGAAGCTCTTTCCCACTCCACCACCGCCCCAGAGGTGAAAGGCGCAAAAGGACGATGGCGAAGCGACCGCGCCCAGGAGTTGTTCGAGAAGCTCGCCGTTTGCCCCGGCAACAAAGTGCCCGAGCGCTGCGGGCGTGGCAACCTCGAGCGCCAGGGCTGCCTGAAGGTGCGAGGAGCTGGCCATGCAATGAGCGCTTGGTGTAATTCTGTGCGGGCGACGTAAACTTCGAGTTTACAAAAGCAAGCTTGATCGGCCAGCACTTGGTGCATCCGGGCGGCGCTGGCGCACCTCGAGGGGGTAGTACCGTGGCGGATCCGAGGCCTGCCCTGCACTACAGGGATGCCGGCGTGGATATCGAGGCTGGCGATGCGCTGGTCGATCGCATCGGCCCCTTGGCCAGGCGCACGCTCCGAGCAGGCGTACTCGCGGGAATCGGAGGCTTCGGTGCGCTCTTCGAATTGCCAAAGGGCTACCGCGAGCCGGTGCTGGTGTCCGGCACCGACGGCGTGGGTACCAAACTCCGTCTGGCCTTTGCACTTGGCCGCCACGACACGGTGGGTGTTGATCTGGTGGCGATGTCGGTCAATGACATCCTGGTGCAAGGCGCCGAGCCCTTGTTCTTTCTCGACTACTTCGCCTGCGGCAAGCTCGATGTGGACCAGGCCGCCACTGTGGTGGGAGGCATCGCGCGGGGCTGCGAACTTGCGGGATGCGCGCTGATCGGGGGCGAGACCGCCGAAATGCCCGACAGCTATCCGCCCGGCGAGTATGACCTTGCGGGTTTTGCGCTCGGCGTGGTGGAGAAGAGCCGGATCGTTGACGGGCGCGCGGTACGTCCGGGCGACCTGATCCTCGGGCTTGCCTCGAGCGGGGTGCATTCCAACGGCTTTTCTCTGGTACGCAGGATTCTGGAGCGTCGCTTCGGCGCGATCACGCCTGAGACGCTTGCCCGGACGCTGCCGGAGACACCCTTTGCCACGCGCCCGGGAGCTGGGGCGATCCCTGACGGAACGATCCGCGAGCAGGCGACGAGCGGGGTCGATGGCGCGCTGGAACATGGGCGCACGCTAGCCGATGCGCTGATGGAACCCACGAAGATCTATGTGCGCAGCCTGCTTGGCGTTATGCAGGATGGCCTCGTCCGGGCCGCTGCACACATCACCGGCGGAGGGATCATGGGCAATCTGCCCCGTGTACTTCCGGCGGATGTGGCTGCCAGGCTCGATGCGCACGCCTGGCCGAGGCCAGCGCTTTTTGCGTGGTTACAGGACGAAGCGGGTGTGGACGACGCAGAGATGTACCGGGTATTCAACTGTGGCCTTGGAATGCTTCTGGTGGTTGAAGCCGCGCACCTCGATGAGGTCTTGAGGCGCTTGCGTGGAGCCGGAGAAGCCGTGTTTGCAGTCGGCAGGGTGGTCCGACGCGACCCCGGCGCTCCGCAGGTGCTCATTGGCTGAGGGCCTCCTCGGCTGAAGTCATCATCGCCCGAGCTGCCCGTCGGCTGTCGTCCTCGCCGATCGAGGTGCCCTCCACCGAGATTCTCATCGACCGGGGCCCGCATCGCGTGCAAGGTCGAGCCCTTTGCGCAGCGCATCGAGCGCTCGGCGCAACTCCGAGGGCGTGTCGCACGCATACACCTCGCGATCAGGCATCGACCGCAGCCAGGTGAGTTGACGTTTGGCAAACTGCCGGGTCGCAGCCAGGATGCGGTCGTGCAGTACGCTCACCTCGCCCGCGCCCTCGGCAAGCCACTGCACGCACTGCCGGTAACCAACCGCGCGCATCGAGGGAAGCCGGGCATGCATTGCGGGGCGAGCGATCAACCCGCGCACCTCTTCGATCAGTCCATCTGCGAGCATCCGCTCGAGGCGCATCCGGATGCGGTGGTGCAGCCAGGTGCGGTCGCGCGGCTCAAGGCTGATCCAGTGGACCTTCTCGGCCTGCCACCTTGCCGCCTTCGCGTGCCAGTCGCTCAGGGGCTTGCCCGTCATGCGCAGCACTTCCAGGGCGCGGGAAATGCGTTGGGCATCGCGCGGGGCGAGCCGCGCAGCCGTGTCGGGATCGGAGTGCGCAAGCTGTGCGTGCAGCGTTGGCCAGCCGCTGCGCGCGGCTTCGGCAGCGATCGCCTCGCGCAGTGCAGGATCGCTTGGTGGCAACTCGGAGAGACCTCCCTCCAGCGCTCGACCATAGAGCAGGGTTCCGCCAACGAAAAGCGCCTGTCGCTTCTTCGCCCGGATCTGCGCGCAACGCGCAAGCGCCTCCTCGCGGAAACGCGCGGCCGAAAAACTCTCCTGCGGGTCGATCAGATCGATGAGGTGGTGAGGAATCGCCGCGCGGATTGCGTGTCCGGGCTTTGCAGTGCCAATGTCCAGACCCCGATAGACTTGCGCCGAGTCCATGCTGAGGAGGTCGACCGATCCGGCCAACGCGGGGTGGAGCGCGAGTTCCACCGCGAGCGCCGACTTGCCGCTCGCAGTCGGACCGGTGAGGACGACATGCATCGTCAGCGTCCACGCATGAAGAGCCGGTCCAGGTCGGCAAGCGGAATCGTGATCCAGGTGGGGCGGCCGTGGTTGCACTGATCAGCCCCTGCGGTCTGCTCCATCGCGCGCAAGAGCGCGTTCATTTCCTCGAGCGACAGCCGCTCGTTGGCGCGTACCGATGCGTGGCAGGCCCAGCGGGCCAGCAGTCGGTCCCGTGCGGATTCCAGCACGCGCTCGGGCGCCCCTTCGCCGAGCGCATCGAGCACTTCCCGCACGATCGCCTCGAGGTCGCCGCGTGCGAGGAGCGCTGGGACCGCACGCAGCGCAAGCGCAGTCGGACCGTAGGCGCAGAGTTCGAGCCCGAGCGCAGCCAGCGCGTTGGAAGAGTGCTCAACCAAGGCAACCTCGCTCTCGCTCGCACGCAGGATGAAGGGAACCAGCAACTGCTGCGGCTGCAGCCCCTGGCTTGCGCAGCTTTGCTTGAGGCGCTCATAGCTCACCCGTTCGTGCGCTGCGTGCATGTCCACGATCACCAGTCCCCGGGCGTTTTGCGCAACCACGAAAGTCCCGTGCAGTTGCCCCAGTGCGTAGCCCAAAGGCGCGCCCGGAGACGCGTCCGGAGGCTGGGACTGCACCGGGCGGCCGCCACCCTGTTCGGGTTGTCCATGGCCGCCGCCCTGCAGGTATCCGGGATGGCTGCGTCCAGGGACGGGCCGACCTGGATAATTGTGGCCGGGCTCGGCTGCGGCCGAATCGTCCCCGCTGCAAGCGGGTGCATCGCGCACCTGGCCGCCATCCAAGGCTTCTGCCTGCCAACCCTCGGCCAACGCCACGCCGCCCGACCGTCGGTGCTGGGTTAGCGCCGATGAGGGCGCATCTGCAGGTGCGTAGAGTGCAAGCCAACCGGTTTCAGGTGCTGCGGTGGTAAACGCGGGTGAAACCTGCGACCCGAGAGATGGCGCCGGAGCGCTGCCTGCCGTGGTGCGCAGCGCATCGCCGAGTTGGTGCGCGATCAGCCGGAAGACCGCCTGAGGGTCTCGAAAGCGTACTTCCGATTTCGAGGGGTGCACGTTCACATCGACAAGCGCCGGATCGATGTCGAGAAAAACGCACCAGATGGGCTGAAGATCATGGTGCAGCACGTCGCGGTAGGCCTCGCGCATGGCCGCCTGAAGAAGGCGGTCGCGCACATGACGCCCGTTCACATAGAAGTACTGCCGATCGCTGCGACGGCGTGCACTTGCAGGCGCGCCCAGCAGCGCCCGCAACTGCAGCATTGCGCTCCCGCTTTCGAAGGTTCGCAGGCCCTCGCCATCTTCGGTGGACGCGCCGGGCGCAACGCCAAGTCCGCTTCGTGCACGCTGCGCCCAGTCCTGCGCCGGCCAGTTGAGCTGGCTTCGACCCTGGGCCTGCGCCTCAACCGCCACCTGCGGGTGCGCGATCGCCACCCGTCGCAGTGCTTCGAGCGCATGCCCCCCTTCCGTGGCCGGCGACTTGAGAAACTTGCGCCGCGCGGGTGTGGCGGAGTAAAGATCGATCACCTCCACCCGGGTGCCGACTGCACCGCCCAGCGGTTCGAGTGCGCCGCTCCCGGAGTCGAGCTCCCAGGCGTGCTCATCGCCGGCACGCCGGGAGCGCAGTCGCGTTCGTGCAACCGAGGCGATCGAGGCAAGCGCCTCGCCACGAAACCCGAGGCTTCGCACCCGCTCGAGATCGTCGAGGCTGCCGATCTTGCTGGTGGCGTGTCGGGTGAGCGCGAGCGCAAGTTCGTCGCGCGCAATCCCCGCCCCGTTGTCGCTCACAACGATCCGCTGCATCCCTCCGTCTTCCAGCGTGAGCCGGATGAAGGAGCTGCCCGCGTCCAGTGCATTTTCCACCAACTCCTTCACCACCGAGGCGGGACGCTCGATGACTTCGCCGGCCGCAATCTGGCTGATGAGGGTATCGGGAAGTAGCCGGATCATCGCCGGATCATAGCCGCGGGCTTTGCCCTATCATCCGGGCGCATGGAATGGACCTGGCTTGTGGATGTCTTGCTTCACCTCGACAGGCATCTGGCCGAACTTGCGCAACGCTGGGGCCCCTGGATCTACGCGGCGCTGTTTGCGGTGATCTTTGTGGAAACCGGGCTTGTGGTGATGCCCTTTCTGCCGGGCGATTCGCTGCTCTTCGTTGCAGGAGCAATCGCCGGCCTCGGCGGACTCGACCTGGGTGCCTTGTGCGCACTGCTGACCACGGCCGCGATCCTCGGCGACTTCGTGAACTACTCGGTGGGACGAAGGGTTGGTGCGCGCGTCTTCGGCTGGGGACAGTCCCGCTGGTTCAACCGCGCAGCCTTTGCCCGCACCCAGCGATTCTACGAGCGTTATGGCGCCGTCACGATCATCGTGGGGCGCTTTCTTCCTTTCGTACGGACTTTCGCGCCCTTCGTGGCGGGCGTGGCGCGCATGGATCCTCGACGCTTCGTGATCTGTAATGTGCTTGGGGCGCTGATCTGGGTTGTGGGGCTGTGCACGCTCGGCTACGCGGTGGGCAATACACCATGGGTCCAGGCGAACTTCTCGCTGGTTACCCTGCTCCTCGTCGTTGTTCCGGGCGTGCCTGCACTCATCGAGGTGATGCGCCAGTGGCGGCGCTCGCAACAAGATAGTGTCGAATGCCCCGGTGCAGCGCTTCGGCGAGTTGATCGCGAAAGCCCGGGTCCGCAAGCCGCTCCTCCTCCTGGGGGTTCGAGATGAAGGCCGTTTCCACGAGCACCGAGGGTATGTCGGGCGCGCGAAGCACTGCAAAGCCCGCGCGCTCCACGGAAGGCTTGTGCAACGGACCGATCCGCCCCATCTCCCGGAGCAGCTTTGCCGCCAGATCGCTCGACTCGCGGATCTGGGTGCGGGTACTGAGCTCGAACAGCACCCGGGCCGCATCCTTGTCGCGGCGGCGCATGTCCACGCCTCCGATTTCGTCGGCTGCGTTCTCCTTGCGTGCCAGATAGCGTGCGCTTGCGCTGCTGGCTGCACCCTCCGAAAGCACAAAGGCCGAAGCTCCCCTTGCGTAGGCCTCGGTAAAGGCGTCGGCGTGCACCGAGAGCATGACCTCGGCTCCCAGGGCGCGCGCCTTGCGCACCCTCTGGCGGAGTGGCACAAAGTAATCAGCCTCGCGGATCAGCGCTGGCCGCAGCCCCTTCTCGCCGGCAAGCCGCTCGGCAAGCCTGCGGGAGATGTCGAGCACGACGTCTTTTTCGCGTAGACCGTTTGGGCCGATTG
>VGHO01000078.1 GCA_016868175.1 Betaproteobacteria bacterium | reverse complement strand
TGATTAGCTCTAGATTAAACAATAATCGTCACCGCGCCGAGCATATCAACGTCTTTTCCCCGATTTTTCAGCAGCCTGCTAGGCCACCAGCGAGAGTAACGTTCGGTTGATCCACTGACAAAACCTTGCCTTTTTCTGTGGGTACTTGAACTCGGTAAGTGACCGGGTAGTCATTGCACACAGACGGGGTTGATACAGCGTAGGCTGTCCGCGACTCGACATTGCACCCATCGCAACTGACAGGGACCTGCGCACAACCAGCAAAGAGCGCTACTACGCAAGGGATTGTATAATGCAGTTTCACAGATTTCGCCTCCGGTTTTCGCAGAGATCAGTATCAAGCCCCTAAACGGGGCCTCGAACCAATGCCAAATCGATTCAGCCGAATCTCGCCACCCGGATCACCCGGTTACGTAGACGCTGTCGCAAGGTCCGATTCGGTTCCGTACCTCAGCATCAATCACCTCATATGGACCGCAACATACGTGGCTACCGTTTTGTTGCTACTAAAGTACTGTTTATTTTCGGTCGATCTGACAGGGGAGTGCGCGCTGGGGTGAGTAGCAGGTCCTTTTTCCACCAGTAAGCGCAAGGTCCAAGCATTCCAGTGCTCAGCGTTTCCGATTTCGACTTCGTACTACCCGAGGACCTCATCGCGCAACAGCCGGCGACGGAGCGCGTGGCGTCGCGCCTGCTGGAGGTCAAGCCGGTCGCTGCCCTGCGGGACTGGCGCTTCAGCGATCTCCCGCAACTGCTTCAGCCCGGCGATGTTGTAGTGCTCAACGATAGCGCAGTGCTCAAGGCGCGGTTGCGTGCCCGCAAGGAGAGCGGCGGCGCCGTGGAGATTCTGATCGAACGCGTGATCGACGAAAGGCGTGCACTGGCGCTTGTTGGCACGAAGCGCAAACTGCTTCCCGGCCAGCAACTTCAGGTGCTCGGGCGCTCACACCTCGCGCCATCGGCAGACATCGTTGGGGCTGCGGCGGGAGGCAACGATCGCCTGTCAAGCGCCACGGTTTGCGGGCGCGAGGATGCCTTCACGCTTCTCGAGTTTGACCACCCGATAGCCATGCTCATGGAGCAGGCAGGCACTGTGCCGCTTCCGCCTTACATACGCCCCGACCCGAGCCGCAACGACGAGGATCGCTACCGTACCGTCTACCAGCGAACCCCGGGTTCGGTGGCAGCACCCACCGCAGGCCTGCACTTCGACAACCACCTCCTCGAGTGCCTCGAAGCGGGCGGGGTGCGCATTGCCCGGCTCACGCTTCACGTGGGCGCAGGAACCTTTCTTCCAGTGCGGCATGAAGATCCCTCCTGCCACACGATGCATCCGGAGTTTTTCGAACTTGGCGAGGATTGCGCTGCGGAGATTGCGCGTGCGCGCGCCAACGGTGGGCGCGTGGTTGCGGTCGGCACGACCAGTCTGCGCACGCTCGAGTCCTGCGCAGATCCGGAGCGCAGGGGCCTGGTGCGCAGCGCCCGGGGGGAGACACGCCTTTTTGTGCGTCCGGGTTACGGCTTCAGGGTCTGTGATGCCCTGCTCACCAACTTCCACCTCCCCCGGTCAACCCTCCTGATGCTGGTGAGCGCCTTTGCTGGATACTCCACGATTCGCGATGCCTATGCACACGCAGTCCACCATCGGTATCGTTTCTACAGTTACGGGGACGCGTGCTTTCTCCATGGCAACACCTCACAGCAATGAACCGGCCGGATCACCTGCGTCTGCACCGCCAGGCCCTTCCGGCAACCTGACCGGGTCCTTTCCCTTCGCAACGGATCCGGGCGCAACGGCAGACACGGCCTCCCACAGCGCTCAGCCGGCGGTTGAAGGCGTGCAGCCGCCTCACTATTGCGTGCTGCACCGCGATGGTGAGGCGCGGCTTGGGCGCCTGCATCTGCAACACGGCAGTGTCGAGACACCGATCTTCATGCCGGTGGGGACTTACGGCGCAGTCAAGGGCATGGCGCCAGAGACACTGCGCGGGGTGGGTGCGCAGATCATTCTGGGAAACACCTTTCACCTCTGGCTGCGACCCGGGCCCGAGGTGATCGCACATTTCGATGGCTTGCATCGTTTCATGCAATGGGATGCGCCGATCCTCACCGACTCGGGTGGTTTCCAGGTCTGGAGCCTGGGCGCGATGCGCAGAGTGGAGGAGGAGGGGGTGCACTTTGCCTCGCCGATCAATGGCGACAGGCTCTTTCTCTCGCCCGAAGTGTCGATCGCCATTCAGACGGTGCTCGATTCCGACGTGGTGATGATCTTTGACGAATGCACCGCCTACAGCATCGGTGATCGCGTGACCAGCCATGAGGAAGCCCGCGCCTCGATGGAGCGCTCCCTGCGCTGGGCGCAACGCTCCTTCGATGCGTTTGCAGCGCAAGACAACGCCAACGCGCTTTTCGGGATCGTGCAGGGAGGTATGTACGAGGATCTGCGTGCCCGGAGCGCCCGGCATCTGGTAGACCTGCAGTTTCACGGCTACGCCATTGGCGGCCTTTCAGTGGGCGAGCCCAAAGACGACATGCTGCGCATCCTGGCCTTTACCGCACCCCTGCTTCCCGAGGACAAGCCCCGCTACCTCATGGGGGTGGGAACGCCCGAGGACCTGGTGGAGGGCGTGCGGCGTGGCATCGACATGTTCGACTGCGTGATGCCCACACGAAATGCTCGAAATGGCTGGCTCTTCACCAGTCGGGGCGATCTGCGCCTTCGCAATGCCCGCTATCGGCGCGACGAGCGCCCGATCGATCCTGCGTGCACCTGCCCCTGCTGCAGCCGTTTTTCGCGTGCCTACCTGCATCATCTGCAGCGCATCGACGAGATGCTCGGTGCACAACTCGCCACCGTCCACAACCTTCACTTCTACCTCAACCTGATGCGGCAAATGCGCGAGGCGATCGCGCAGTCGTCGTTCGCAGACTGGGCCACCGGCTTTCTCGATTTGCGCCGGGGAGGGCTTGAGGACTGAGGCGTTGTGCTTTATCGCATACTTCGGCCTGCGCGAACCACGGTGCCGCCCCAGCCCGTACCTGCCCTGCCTGACCCGGAGTCCGGAATATGTTTGTAAGCCATGCCTTCGCCCAGACTGCCGCCACGCCCAGTTTCGAGCAGCAGTTGATGGGCTTTCTGCCCATCATCCTGATGTTTGTGGTGCTCTACTTTCTCATGATCCGCCCGCAGATGAAGCGCAACAAGGAGCATCGTCAGATGCTCGAGGCCCTCAAGAAGGGCGATGAGGTGATCACCGCAGGCGGACTGGTGGCCAAGGTCACCAAGGTGGGCGATGGCTATGTGAGCATCGAAGTGGGGCGCCAGGGTGAGCAGCCGATCGAGATGCATGTGCAAAAGCAGGCGGTGACTGCACTGCTCCCGGTGGGTACGATCAAGTCCATCTGACTCCGGCACCTTTGCGCTTGCGGCGATCCGGCGTTCCAAACCCCACCCTTCCACCCCACCACCCCTCCACCCCTCCACCCTACCACCCGCTCCATACCCTCAGCCGCCCCTTCTGTCCTTCCCCGAGTCGCCTCTGATCTGCCGCACCTGATGAACCGCTATGCCGCATGGAAGTACCTGTTGATGGCGCTAGCCTTCGTGGCGGGACTTCTCTACACCCTGCCCAACTTCTTCGGGGAGGCGCCCGCTGTCCAGGTTTCACCTGGGAAGGCCACAGTGAAGCTGGGAAGCGACATGCCCGAGCGGATCCGGAAGGCGCTCGAGCAGGCTGGTGTGACGGAACGCGGCCTCAGCATCGACTTGAACTCGATTCGGGTGCGACTCGCCGACACCGACACGCAGCTCAAGGCAAAGGATGTGCTGCAACGCGCGCTCAACCCCGACAGCGCCGACCCCTCCTATGTGGTGGCGCTCAACCTTCTCTCGGCGTCTCCGCGCTGGCTGAGCGAGGTGCGCGCCTTGCCGATGTATCTGGGCCTTGACCTGCGCGGTGGCGTGCATTTTCTCCTCCAGGTCGACCTCAAGCAGGCAGCGCTCAAGCGCTACGACGCGCTCGCGGGCGACGCCCGAACGCTGTTGCGCGACAAGAATCTGCGCCATGCGGGGGTGTCGCGTGAAGGTGAGTCCCTGAGAATACGGTTCCGGGATGCCGAAACCCGCCAGAAGTCGGCGGAAATGCTGCGTGGCAACCTTCCCGACGTCGAGTGGACCGAGCAGGTCGAAGGCCAGGATCTATGGCTTGCCGGCAAGCTCAAGCCCGAGGCGGAAAAGCGCAGCATGGAAAACGCGCTCAAGCAGAACATCAGCACGCTGAACAACCGGATCAACGAACTCGGGGTGGCCGAGCCGATCGTGGCGCAGCAGGGGGCCGAGCGGATCGTGGTGCAACTGCCCGGGGTGCAAGACACGGCCAAGGCCAAGGACATCCTCGGTCGCACCGCGACGCTTGAAATCCGCATGGTCTGCGATGCGCCCGAGGAGAGTGCGTCGATCGCCTCCGGAACCGTGCCCTTCGGGTGCGAGCGCTACCTCGAGCGCGGCGGCATCCCGGTGGTGGTGCGCAAGCAGGTGCTCCTCACTGGGGAGAACCTCACCGACGCACAGGCGGGTTTCGACAGCAACACCCAGGAACCCGCAGTACACCTGAACCTCGATCCCAAGGGTGCACGGATCTTTCGCGACGTTACGCGCGAGAGCATCGGACGTCGCATGGCGATTCTGCTCGTGGAAAAAGGTCGGGGCGAAGTGGTCACCGCACCAGTGATCCGCAGCGAGATCGCCGGGGGTCGGGTGCAGATTTCCGGGCGGATGACCACCGAGGAAGCCAACGATGTGGCGCTCCTTCTGCGCGCGGGGTCGCTTGCCGCGCCCATGGAGATCATCGAGGAGCGAACGATCGGACCCTCACTTGGCGCAGACAACATCCGCAAGGGATTTCACTCCACGATCTGGGGCTTCGTGGCGGTCACGGCATTCATGATGGCCTACTACATGCTGTTCGGGGTGATCTCCTCGCTTGCGCTTGCCACCAACCTGCTGCTTCTGATTGCGGTGCTCTCCATGCTGCAGGCCACGCTCACCCTGCCCGGTATTGCGGCGATCGCGCTCACACTCGGCATGGCGATCGACTCCAATGTCCTGATCAACGAGCGGATCCGTGAAGAACTGCGCAACGGTGCCTCGCCCCAGGCGGCGATCAGCGCGGGCTACGACCGTGCCTGGGACACCATCCTCGACTCCAACATCACCACCCTGATCGCGGGCGTGGCGTTGCTCGTTTTTGGCTCCGGGCCGGTGCGCGGCTTTGCGGTGGTGCACTGCCTGGGAATCCTCACCTCGATGTTCTCGGCCGTGTTCTTCTCCCGTGGGCTTGTGGCGATGTGGTACGGATCGCGACGCAAGCTCGCCAGCCTTTCGATCGGGTAGTCGCCATGGAGTTCTTCCGTCTCAAGCGCGACATCCCCTTCATGCGCCACGCGCTGATCTTCAACCTGATTTCCTTTGCCACCTTTGCGCTGGCGGTGTTCTTTCTCGCTACCCGCGGGCTTCATCTCTCGATCGAGTTCACGGGCGGCACCGTGATCGAGGTGGGCCATGCGCAGGCTCCCGATCTGGAGAAGATCCGCGAAGCGGTGGGACGCCTGGGCTACGCCGAGACCCAGGTGCAGAACTTCGGGTCCTCGCGCGACGTGATGATCCGCCTGCCGCTAACCAAGGGCGAGAACCCGGCCCAGCAAAGCGACAAGGCGATGCAGGCTGTGCGAAGCGTGGACCCGCTGGCCGAGTTGCGAAGAGTGGAGTTTGTGGGCCCTCAGGTGGGAGGCGAACTGGCGGCCGACGGCGCGATGGCGCTGCTCTTCGTGGTGATCGGCATCATGATCTACCTGGCGATCCGCTTCGAGTGGAAGTTTGCGGTGGCGGCAATCGTGGCCAACCTGCACGACGTGGTGATCATCCTGGGTTTTTTTGCCGCTTTCCAGTGGGAATTCAGCCTGGCGGTGCTCGCGGCAGTGCTCGCGGTGCTCGGCTACTCGGTGAATGAATCGGTGGTGATCTTTGACCGCATCCGGGAGAATTTCCGCAAGATGCGCAAGGCCACCCCGCGCGAGGTGATCGACAACGCGATCACCGCAACCGCTTCGCGCACGATCATCACCCACCTCAGCACCGAAATGATGGTGGTTTCAATGCTTGTCTTTGGCGGTCCGGCGCTCTTTTACTTTGCCCTGGCGCTCACGATCGGCATCGTGTTTGGCATCTATTCCTCGGTCTTTGTGGCCGCTGCGGTAGCGATGTGGCTCGGCATCAAGCGCGAGGATCTTGTGAAGCCGCTCAAGAAAAAGGATGGCGAATTCGAGATCGTGCCCTGAACCGCCCGCCTCGGCATCGCCTGCTTACCCGCCTGTTTCGCTCCTTTCCGCCCCATCACCCCCATCACCCGCATCACCCACCCGTGGCTTTTCCCCAGCCCCTGCTCCGATTCGGCGTGCGAGTTCCGGCGCAAGACCCAGGTAGCTTGCTGGACTGAGCGCCAGCAGCCGCTCCTTTTCGGACTGGGGAATCGCAAGGGCGTTGATGAAGTCGCGCAGCGCCTCGGGCCCGATCCGCCTCCCTCGGGTGAAATCCTTGAGTTTTTCGTAGGGCTGCTCCACCCCCCAGCGACGCATCACGGTCTGGACTGCCTCGCCGAGTACTTCCCAGTTCGTATCCAGATCCTCGCGCAACCGCGCATGGTCGACCTCGAGCTTGTCGAGACCGCGCGTGCAGCTGTCCCAGGCAAGCAGGCTGGAACCGAGCGCCACCCCCATGTTGCGCAACACGGTCGAGTCGGTCAGGTCACGCTGCCAGCGCGACACCGGGAGCTTGTCGGCCAGATGACGCAGGAGCGCGTTGGCAACACCGAGGTTGCCCTCGGCGTTTTCAAAATCGATCGGATTCACCTTGTGCGGCATGGTGGACGAGCCCACTTCCTGCGCGCGCAGCTTCTGCTTGAAGTAGCCCAGCGCGATGTAGGACCAGAGATCGCGGTTGAGATCGATCAGCACTGTGTTGATACGGGCCAGCGCATCGAAGTAGGCAGCCTTCCAGTCATGCGGCTCGATCTGGATCGTGTGCTCATTCGCCTCGAGCCCGAAGCCTTCAATCACCCGGCGTGCAAGCGTCTCCCAGTCCACCTCGGGGTAGGCGATGCAGTGCGCGTTGAAGTTGCCTACCGCACCGTTCATCTTGGCCAGCGGTGTGATGGCCGACCAGTCCCGCAGCCCACGTTCGAGGCGCGCCAGCACATTGGCGATCTCCTTGCCCAGGGTGGTGGGCGTTGCTGCCTGACCGTGGGTGCGCGCAAGCATGGGAAGCTCGGCATCGCGCTGCGCCATCGCGCGCAGCCGCCTCATCAGCGACTGCAGCGCCGGAAGGAGTACATCGTTGCGCGCTGTCCTGAGCATGAGTGCATGCGCAACGCTGTTGATGTCTTCGCTGGTGCAGGCAAAGTGGAGAAAACCGGCGGCGGCTGCAAGTTGCGGGTGTGTTGCCCGCAAGCGCTCGAGTGCCTCGCGAAGGTAGTACTCCACCGCTTTCACATCGTGGTGAGTGACCGCTTCGATCGCCTTGATCCGCGCGGCCTGCTCGCTGCCGAAGCCTGCAACCAGCGCATCGAGCGCCTCTACATCGGCCTCCCCGAGAGGCGGCACCTGCGGCAGGCGAGCCTGCGCCAGCGCCTTGAGCCAGGCCACTTCCACCGTCACCCGGAACCGCATCAATCCGGCCTCCGAGAGCAGCGGCCTCAAGGCATCGACGCGCCCTGCGTAGCGGCCGTCGAGCGGGCTGAGCGCCTCGAGGTGGTGACGCTCCGTCACGCCGGGCGGGTCCCCGGATGAAAGTGCTCCGCCTGTGCCCGATCCCACCACTGCGCCCAGGGGGCCCCGCAATCCGCAGCACCGCCCCTGCTCAGGAGGGCGCCGGGGCTGAGGAAACGGTGCAGTTCGGAAAGGGGGAGAATCTCCTGGGGCGACTTCCGGTGCATGATGTGGTGCGGTCGCAACTGGGATGGCGCACGCAGGCCGGCCGACTGAAGCAACTCCCGCAGCGCCTCGAGCGTGTTCTGGTGAAACAGGAAGACCCGTTGGGCCTTGTCGGTCACAACGAGTGCGCGCTGGCGCAGCTTGTCCTGGGTAGCCACACCGGTGGGGCAGTGGCCGGTATGACAACTCAGCGACTGGATGCAACCCAGGGCAAACATGAAGCCCCGCGCGGCGTTGCACCAGTCGGCACCCAGGGCAAGGGTGCGCGCAACGTCGAAAGCGGTCACGATCTTGCCGGCAGCACCGATGCGAATCCTGTCGCGCAGACCGGCTCCGACGAGGGTGTTATGGACCAGCATCAGGCCGTCGTGCATTGGCGTGCCTGCGCGGTCGAGGAACTCGGCGGGCGCAGCACCCGTTCCGCCCTCCTTGCCGTCGACCACGATGAAGTCCGGCACGATCCCGGTGCTGATCATCGCCTTCACGATGGCAAAGAACTCCCACGGATGGCCGATGGCGATCTTGAATCCGGTGGGCTTGCCGCCGGACAGCTCGCGCAGCCGTTCCACGAATCGCAACAACTCGATCGGCGTGGAAAAGGCCGAGTGACTCGCTGGCGACTCCACAGTCTTCCACGCCTCCACGCCGCGGGCCTCGGCAATCTCGGGCGTGACCTTGGGTGCGGGCAATACTCCGCCATGTCCGGGCTTTGCACCTTGCGACATCTTGATCTCGATCATCTTCACCTGCGGATCGCGTGCGTTCTTCACGAAGCGCTCCTCGCTGAAGCTGCCGTCGGGGTTGCGGGCCCCGAAGTAGCCTGATCCGAGTTCCCAGATGAGATCGCCACCGGGTTCGCGGTGGTAGCGCGAGATCGACCCCTCACCGGTATCGTGGGCAAATCCGCCGAGCTTGGCGCCACGGTTGAGTGCGAGCACTGCGTTGGGCGAAAGGGCCCCGAAGCTCATGGCTGAAATGTTGAAGATCGACAGGGGGTAGGGCTGTTTGCGGCTTGCGCCCACCAGAACCCTGAAATCGTGGTTGTCGATGCGCGAGGGGGTGATCGAGTGATTGATCCACTCGTAGCCGGGGGCGTACACATCGGCCTTGCTTCCAAAGGGCCGCTTGTCGAGCACCCCCTTGGCGCGCTGATAGACGATCGCCCGCTGTTCACGCGAAAACGGCACCCTCTCCTCATCCGACTCGATGAAATACTGCCGGATCTCGGGCCGGATCTCCTCGAGCATGAAACGGAAGTGTCCAATGATCGGATAGTTGCGCAGCACTGCGTGATGCGTCTGCGCGAGGTCGCGGATCCCAAGCAGGCACAGCAGGCCGAACACGATGGCAAAAAGTCCATGCACCCAGCCGAGGAACCAGCCTGAAAGCGAAAGCACAAGAAGCGCTGCGGCAAGCCCCAACGCCCAGAATCGAATCAACGAACCCATGAATGCCCCCTCAGAACGCGTCTGGCGCGCCTTCCGTTGTTAAGACGAAGCCGCTGCGCGCCCCCGTTGTTGGTCGGAGACGCGGCGCACCTCCGTTATCTGTCGTCTGCGTGCGCTCGCGGTGTATCGCAGAACGCTCGCGCCTCGTGGTGCAGCGTGTGGCCCTGACATCCTGTTGCAACACGGTGAGCATTTTCCGCGCGTGCATGCAGGGCCAAGCTCAACGCCTTCAAGTGTCTCCCAGACGCATGTCGGATTCAAGAATGCATGCAGGCGCCGCTTGACCTACCGGTTGCGCTTGAGGTGTGCTCTGGTGTGTCGCGGCGACGCGCCTGCAAGCGATTCAGTTGCATTCCGTAGCCTCGATCACGCCGCCACCGAGGCAGATCTCACCGTGGTACAGGACCGCTGACTGCCCTGGCGTGACCGCCCACTGGGGCTGGTGGAACACAAGGCGGAAGCCCTGAATGCCGGGCCCGGGCAGATAGGCACGGAGCGGCGCGTCGCTTTGGCGGTAGCGGGTCTTTGCTGCGAGGCCTTCCCGGTCGCAAGCCGCGGGCGGTGCTCCGAGGATCCAGCTGGCCTGTCCGGCGCTGAGTTGTGCCGACATCAACAAGGGGTGATCATGCCCCTGAACAACCCTCAGCGTGTTGGTTTCGGGGTCCTTGCTCGCCACATACCAGGCTGCATCGCTTTCGCGATGTCGGATGCCGCCGATTCCAAGTCCCTTGCGCTGCCCAAGGGTGTAGAAGGCAAGACCAAGGTGTTCGCCGATGCAGCTGCCCCGAGGGTCGAGGATCGGTCCAGGTTGGGTGGGCAGATACCTTTGCAGGAACGCACGGAAGGGACGCTCTCCAATGAAGCAGATGCCGGTGGAGTCCTTCTTTGAGGCATTGGAAAGGCCGAGCGCCTCGGCGACCCGGCGCACCACAGCTTTACGCAGGCCCCCGAGCGGAAAGACGCTTCGCGCCAACTGCGTCTGATTGAGGCGGTGCAGGAAATAGCTCTGGTCTTTCCGGGCATCGATGCCCTTGAGCAGACGGTGGGAGGGTCCCTGTTCCGCGGGGGACGCTGGCACCATGTGGCCCGAGGCGATTGGCATCTGCTCGCGCGCGGCGACTGGCTTCTCCCGGCCCCCAGTCTGAACCCTTGGGTAGAACCCGGTGCGGATCCGCGCATAGTGCCCGGTAGCGATCCTGTCCGCGCCAAGGCGCAGCGCATGATCCAGAAAGGCCTTGAACTTGATCTCGGCGTTGCACAGCACATCCGGGTTGGGCGTGCGGCCTGCGCCGTACTCCGCGAGGAAGCTCTCGAAGACGCGCGCGCGGTACTCCTCGGCAAAGTTCACCGCTTCGAGTTCGATCCCGAGCACATCGGCCACGCTCGCTGCGTCGAGCCAGTCCTGCCGGCTCGAACAGTGGCTCGCGTCGTCGTCGTCCTCCCAGTTCTTCATGAAGAGGCCAACGACCGGGTGGCCGAGTTTCTGCAGTAGCCACGCCGACACCGCCGAGTCCACTCCGCCTGAAAGTCCGAGCACCACCAGCCCCGGAGGAATCGGCTGCAAGTGCGCCTGCACCGCTTCGAGGGCCTCATCCAGGAGGCGGGTTTCAACCTTCATCAGCACCGCTCATGCGGAAATCTCCCAACGGTGAACTGCCCCCGGCTGCCGAGAAGCCTGATGCCTCGTGAAGTCTTTCGAAGGGTTTCAAGGTCCCGATACCCGGCGACTCTCGCCGCGCCCAGCCTCCCTCAAGCTCGCCCAGCCATTCCCAAGCTCGCCCAGCCACTCCCAAGCTCGCCCAGCCACTCCCACAGCCTCCCCAAGCCGCGCACTGGGTCTCGGCGGTCGCGCACTGGGCCTCGGCGGTCGCGCACTGGGCCTCGGCGGTCGCGCACTGGGCCCTCGCAGTGGCGTGCAACTTCGATACCCTGGTGCCCCGGCAAGCGCAGGTCTGCGTTCACCCACTTTCGCCAGGAGTTCCCGCAAAGTCTAAGATACAGAGAGCCCATG
>VGHO01000077.1 GCA_016868175.1 Betaproteobacteria bacterium | reverse complement strand
CCAATCTGCATGGCCGCATCGACGCGCTGATGGAGCGCAGCGGTATCCCTTACACGCTGCTTCGCCCAGCGGGTTTCATGCAGAATTGGGTGAACTTCCATGCGGCTCAACTCAGGGGCGGCCGTTATGCCGCGCCGCATGGCACCGCCGGCATCAGCGTGATCGACGTGCGTGACATTGCCGATGTGGCGGCCGTGGTGCTGACCAACCCGTCTGCGCACGCAGCTCGAACCTACACCCTGACCGGAGGCGAGGCGCTATCCACCGGCCAGCAAGTCGCACTGATCGCCCAGGCGGCGGGACGCGAGATCCGCTACGACGACATCACGGAGGAACAAGCCGAAGCCGACCTGCGCGCCTGGGGCTTGCCGGAGGTGATGGTGGGCTACTTCATGAGTCTGAACCGGGTCTACAAGCAGGGCTGGGCCGCGGGCATCAGCCCTGATGTGGAGCGCCTCACGGGCCATGCACCGCGCCGGTTTGCAGACTTTGCAGCCGAACATGCAGCCGTCTGGGCTTGAGTTTCCGACGCACACGCCGATCCTGCCGACAACGACGTCCATCGCATTTCGGGATGGGTGCACACCAACCCGCTGGAAACCGCGTAAAGGCGCCGTGCGCGCGACGATCCGGCAATGACTTCAAGGCGGTATCGCCGGCAGCGCTGCTGCTGGCCGTGGTTTTCGGGGCGGCATGCCCCGCCCGTGGGCACGAGTCGCCTGCCGTGGTGGTGACTGGCCATTACGGCCACGCGCTCGGATCAGCCGATGCGGCAAGTGAGGGGGTGTTCGGCGCTGAACTCGTGCGAAGTCGCGCGCTGTTGCGCCCCGCCGAAGTGCTTGAATACATCCCCGGCATGGTGGTGACACAGCACTCGGGCGACGGCAAGGCCAACCAGTATTTCCTGCGGGGAATGAACCTCGACCATGGCACCGACTTTGCCACGACCATCAACGGCGTACCGGTCAACATGCCTACGCACGGCCACGGTCATGGCTACAGCGACCTGAACATCCTGATCCCCGAGCTGGTGAGTCGCGTGGAGTACCGCAAAGGCCCCTACTTTGCTGCCGATGGCGATTTTTCGTCGGCGGGCTCGGCAAACGTGGTGTACCGCGCCAGGGTCGAACGTCCGATCTACACCTTGGGCGTGGGTGAGCGAGGGTATCTGCGCGGGTTCGCTGCCGCCTCCCACGAACTCTCGCCAGGCATCGGTCTCCTTGCGGCGATCGAGCAACTTCACCACGACGGTCCGTGGTCCGTGCCAGCGGGCCTGCGCAAGCTGCACACCCATTTCGCGCTCAGCGGCGGGTCGCCGCAGGTCAACTGGTCGATGAGCCTGGCGGCGTATGCTGCGCGCTGGAACTCCACCGACCAGGTGCCTCAGCGGCTGATCGATGCCGGTACCTATCAGGGAAGACCCTTTGGCCGGTTTGATTCGCTCGACCCGAGCGACGGCGCCTCGACGCGGCGGGTCAGCCTCTCGGGAAGGTGGCGTGCAGCCGATGACCATGGACTCACGCAGCTCGAGTGGTATGCGATCCAATACAGTCTGGATCTCTTCTCGAATTTCACCTACATGCTCGAGAGGGACACCGATCAGTTTGCTCAGACCGACCACAGGACGGTCCTGGGCGGCAAGGCATCGCGGTCGTGGATCCTCCCGCTCGGGGGCGATCGCAGCATGCAGAGCACGCTCGGGGTTCAGGTGCGTCAGGACCGGATCCGCGTTGGGCTTTTCGACAGCGCGCAAAGGGATTTGCGCGCCACGGTGCGTGATGACCGGGTTCGACAGACGCTGATGTCGCTCTACGGTGAAAACCGGATCGCCTGGACATCCTGGCTACGCTCTGTGGCTGGCCTGAGGGCCGACCAGCTCGACGCGCAGGTGACGGGCCTTGCACAGGCTGAAAACTCCGGGAGGGCCACGGCCTTCCGATGGTCTCCGAAATTGTCACTCGTTTTTGGTCCCTGGAAGGAAACCGAGATCTTCCTCAACGCGGGGCGCGGGTTTCACAGCAACGATGCGCGCGGCGCGACGGCAGGTGTTGACCCGAGGACGTCCTTGCCGGTGGAAAGGGTGCCCGCGCTGGTTGGGTCCGAGGGCCGGGAGGTGGGCATGAAGACCCGGATCCTGCCCAACCTGCAGACGGCACTGGCCCTCTGGCAGTTGAAGTTCGACTCGGAGCTGGTCTATGTGGGCGATGCCGGAACCACCGAGGCCGGAAGGCCAAGCAGGCGCTCCGGAGTTGAGTGGAGCAGTCATTGGTCGCAGGGTCAAACCCTGCTGATGGACCTGAACCTGGCGTGGACCCGGCCCCGCTACTCAGACGGCGACCTGGTGGGAAACCGGATTCCCAACGCCGTCCAGAAAGTTGCCAACCTCAGCCTTGCCCTGCGCAACCTCGGGAACTGGTCGGGCGCAATCGGGGTGCGCTACCTCGGATCGGCTCCCCTACTGGAGGACGACAGTGCCCGGTCGCGCGCGAGCCTCACCACGAATCTTCGCATCAGCAAGACAGTGGGCGAAGGACTGAGTCTTGCGCTAGAGGTCTTCAACCTCTGGGATCGCAAGAACAGCGACATCAGCTACCACTACACCTCCCGGGTGGCGGGCGAGCCGCCCTCCGGCGTTCCCGGGCTCCATCTACACCCTGCCGAGCCAAGGACGCTCAGGGCGACTGCGCGATACCGCATCTGAGTCAGTAGGTCTTGTAGGGCAGGAACTTGCCAGAGAGCGTCACCTTCACGCGGTCGCCCTTCGGGTCCGGCTCGCGCACGATGTCCATCGAAAAGTCGATCGCGCTCATGATCCCGTCACCGTATTCCTCATGGATGAGTTCCTTGATCGTGGACCCGTACACGTTCACGATCTCGTACCACCGATAGATCAGGGGATCGGTGGGCACGGAGGTCGGCAACGAACCCTTGTAGGGCACAACCTGGAGCAGTGCCACAGCCTCTTTCGGAAGCCCGAAGATCCTGCCAACGGTCTGGGCCTGTGTCGCAGTGAGGGTCATCTGACCAAGGCACGCGGCGGTGGTCCACTCCTTCGAGAGTTCGAGTTCCCTTGCAACGTCGGCCCATCGGATACCGCCCTGAACCTTGGCGGCGTAGATGAGGTCGCTGACATCCTCACGGGTCATGGGCCTGGAGGCGGAGAAATCGCGCATGGCATTCATCTGAAGTACTCCTTGGGTTCAGGCCGGGTTAGCGACCAGTCCGGGACGGACGGTGAGGGGACACGATGGCGTTGCCGTCCGATCGCCCGACATCGCGCCAACGCGCTTGATCAGAAAATCGATCAGATGGTTCCGGATCGCATAGAACTGCGCATCGTGATGCATCGTGGTGCGGGTACGGCCGCGCGGCAGGGTGTTTTCCACAATCTCGGCGATCACTGCCCGAGGGCCATTGCTCATCAGAAAGATTCTGTCGGCAAGAAGGATCGCCTCATCCACGTCGTGCGTGATCATGAACACTGTTTGCTGGGTCTGCCGCACGATCTCCACGAGTTCGTCCTGGATGTTTCCGCGTGTGAGGGCATCGAGTGCGCCAAAGGGTTCATCGAGAAGAAGCATCTTCGGCTGAATCGCAAAGGCCCGCGCGATCCCCACCCGTTGCTTCATGCCCCCGGACAACTGCGCGGGTTTCCTGCGTTCAGCGCCCTGAAGATGCACGAGTTCGATGTATTTCCGGACCTGCCCGGCAACCTGTGATTTCGGCCAGTGCGGCCATCTCGACTTCACCGCAAAGGCAATGTTGCCCCACACACTGAGCCAGGGCAGAAGCGCGTGCGACTGGAAGACCACCCCCCGATCGAGGCTGGGGCCGGAAACCTCGCGGCCATCCACAAACACATGACCGTCCGTGGGTTGTTCGAGGCCGGCCAGAACGTTGAGGATGGTGGTCTTGCCGCAACCCGAGTGACCGATGATGCAGGCAAACTCGCCACGCGGAATGTTGAAGCTTATGTCGTCGAAGACGACAAGGCTGCCCGCTTCTCCCGATCCGGGATACTCCTTGCGCAGGCTCTGGACCTGAAGAAATGCGCTCATTCCACCATCGCAAGTTGGTGCAGCTCAATCCCGGTACGTCACAAGCTGCTGCAGCCGGGCAAACAGGAAGTCGAGCAGCATGCCCACCACATCGATCAGCAGGATCGCAATCAGGATGTTGCTGATCGAAAGGTTATTCCACTCGTTCCACACGAAATAACCGATACCGGTTCCACCGACAAGCATTTCGGCGGCCACGATCACGAGCCATGCAATCCCGATCGAGATCCGCATACCGGTCATGATGGTGGGGGCCGCCGCAGGAAGGATCACCTGAAGTGCCTTGCGCAGTGGCCTCACTTCGAGCGTGCGTGCAACGTCCATCCATTCCCTGCGCACCGAGGCCACGCCAAAGGCAGTGTTGATCAGCATCGGCCAGACCGAGCAAATGAAGATCAGGAAAATCGCCGAGACGCTGGAATCCTTCAGGGTGAAAAGCGCAAGCGGCATCCACGCCAGCGGCGAAATGGGTTTGAGGACCTGAATGAAGGGGTCCAGCGCCTGGAACATGAGCCGGATCAGCTTGCCCAGTTCTGTGTTGCCGGTTTACCAAAAGGGATCGCACTGGAGATGCCGTGAACAAGCCGCTTGACTCCGCAGTTCTGGATGCAATTTCGGCAGACCCAGGGCGAGTGCCCTACGCCAGACCCCAACCCTGGGGAATCGTTTCCGACCTCGTGGAGCACGAGTTGCTCACGGAGGATGAGCGCTTGTGGGCCCCGATCGGTGCGTTGTCATGGTCCCGGCCGATCCACCTGAATGTCACAGGTGGCTACTACGTGCATCTCTTGCGTGTACGCCGTAGCGGGGTGCTGCAAAGGCACCGCCACTCGGGTGCGGTACACGCCTACGTTATCCGGGGTCGCTGGCACTATCTCGAGCACGACTGGTTGGCGGAAACAGGAAGCTATGTTTTTGAACCGCCAGGGGAGACGCACACGCTGGTGGTGCCCGACGACTGCAGTGAAATGATCACCCTCTTCACCGTGCACGGCGCCCTGATGTATGTGGATCCACTGGGAAATGCCACCGGATACGATGACGTCTTCACGCGTATCGAGCGCTACCGCGCTCATTTCGAGGCGGCAGGTCTCGGCGCGGACCATGTTCGGCGGTTCATGCGCTGAGCGAGCGGCCGTATCCCGGTGCGCGGTTTTCACGCAGCGCCCCGACTCGGAAAATGGAACGCACGCCGGGGTTGCCAGAGTAAGAAGATGTAATGCTTCACGCAGTAGCCTTCGTTCACCCAACAGGAGACACACATGAGGATCGCACAAGGTAAAGGGGTCTGGGCAAGAGGAGTTCGGAGCGCTTTGGTGGGTGCAATCCTCGCCGGAAGCGCCACGCTCGGTGTCACGGCAGTGCAGGCTCAGGGCAAGACGATCAAGATCGGGGTGATCTACGACCTCACCGGCCCCTTCGCGGCGGGCGGTTCGCGTGCGGGTTACCTGGGCACGAAGTACGCGATCGACATGATCAACGAGCGCGGTGGGGTGGAGGGTTACCGGGTTGTGCCGGTGTATGCCGACGCACAGAGCAAGACCGAGGTGGCCATCAACGAGGCCGAACGCCTCCTCAACCAGGAAAAGGTCGACCTGCTCATGGGCGTGTTCTCGTCGGCCCATTGCGTGCCGATGGCCCAGAGGGTTGATCAGGCGCGTCGCTTCATGTGGGCCAATGTGTGCGTGTCCTCGGCGGTGTTCAAGGACAAGAACCTCAAGTATGTGTTCCGTCCCCAGGTTCATTCGGACCAGTTCGGCGAGGCGTCCTGCACCTTCCTTCAGGAGCAGTCCAAGGCGCGCTTTGGCAAGGACGCCAGGGAGTTGCGCGTGGCGATCATCTACGAGGACGGCCCCTACGGTGCTGGTGTGGCCTCGGGCAACGAGTCTAAGTGCAAGAGTTTCGGCATGAACGTGGTGCTCAAGGAGGGCTATGCGGCAACTGCGCCCGATCTTTCACCCCTGGTCACGAAACTCAAGCGCGCGCGGCCGGATGCGATTCTGCACACCGGCTACAACCCCGACATCACCCTCTTCCTGCGGCAGTCGAAGGATCAGGGGCTCAAGTGGGGGGCACTGATCGGCCACGGCGCCGGCTACGGGCAATTCGACAAGCTCTTCGAGACTTTCAAGGACGATGCAAACCTCATCTTCAACGTCGACCCGGTCGCGGCACAACTTCTGGATGCCTCCACCCTGGCCAAAGGACTTGGGGACGTTACTGCGGAGATGGTGAAGCGCTACAAGGCCGAGGTGAAGGCCGACGAGGTTCCGCCGCACCTGTCGATGGGCTTCAACCAGTCGTGGATTTTTTTCACCGACGTTTTGCCGAGGGCGATCCGCAAGCACGGCGGTATCGATCCGGAAGCCTTGCGTAAGTCTGCGCTCGAGACCGACATACCGGTTGGCGGCACGATTCAGGGTTACGGGGTCCGTTTCTTCCAGCCGGGTCATCCGATGGCAGGACAAAACGAGCTTTCCTCGCCGGTGGTGATGCAGTACATCGCACGCGATACCTTTGTGGTGTGGCCGTCTGCAATCAAGACCAGGGACCCGGTGCTGCCCCTGCCCAAGGGCCACGGCTACAGCTATCAGTAAGCGCTTTCCGACGGCAGCGGCCGTCGGGCGCCACCCTCAGGCCATCCCGACTGGATGCGCGCCAGCGTGAGCCTGTTGTCGGTTCGATCGCTCACCAAGCGCTTCGGTGGCTTCACCGCAGTCAATCAGGTGAGTTTCGAACTCATGCCGGGCGAGATCCTCGGGTTGATCGGGCCCAACGGCTCAGGCAAGAGCACCACCTTCAATGTGATTGCCGGGCTTTATCCACCCAGCTCGGGCGAGGTGCTTCTGGAGGGTATCCCGATCGCGGGCCTTCCCCCGCATGAGATCTGCCGACGAGGGCTTGCGCGCACCTTCCAGATTCCGCGACCCTTTCGCAAGCTGGGCATCCTCGAAAACACGGTACTCGCCGCCTACTACGGGGCGAGTCAGCCGGTAACGCGTGCGCAGGCTGAGCGCCATGCGCTTGATGCGCTGGCGATGATCGGGCTGCCCGGTCACCCGGATGCGCGCGTCGAGGGTTTGGGTGCAGCGGGCCTGAAAAAGCTTGAGATGGCGCGTGCGCTCTCCACCCGACCGCGCCTGCTGCTGGCCGACGAGAGCCTCGGAGGACTCGACGAGTCGGAGATGGCTGCGGCAGCCGAGATGCTGCGACGCATCCGCGACGAAAAGGCGGTCACCATCATCTGGGTCGAACACATAATGGGCGTCCTGATGAAGGTCATCGACCGCTGCATCGTGCTCGACCACGGAGAGGTGATTGCGCAGGGCGCACCCTCGTCCGTAACCCGGGATCCCCGGGTGGTCGAGGTGTACCTGGGCCGTGACGCTGCCCAGGTGCAGCAGCAGGCAGACGCGGCGAGCGGGCGGCAGCAGCCCGATGCAGCCGGGTTCGAACGGGCAAGCGAAGCGGCGAGCGGGCGGCAGCGTGCTTGAGTGCCGCGCGATCAACGCCGGGTACGGCAGCTTCCAGGCGCTCTTTGACGTGAGCCTGGAGGTGCGGGCGGGCGAGGCGGTTGCGGTGGTGGGTCCTAACGGCGCGGGGAAGTCCACCCTGCTGCGGGCCATGACGCGGCTGATCGGGCTGCGCTCCGGGCAACTCACGATGGAGGGGAAGGACTTCAGCCAGGCGCCGCCGCACGAGGTGGTGTCGCTAGGCATTGCGCATGTTCCCGAGGGGAGACGGTTGTTTCCGCGCTTGAGCGTGGAGGACAACCTGCGCATGGGGGCCTACCTTCCGGCCGCAAGGGCGCGCTTTGCGGATCGGCTCGAAAAGGTCTACACACTCTTTCCCCGGATGGCCGAGCGTCGTCATCAATTGGCGGGGACCATGTCGGGCGGTGAACAGCAGATGTGCGCCATCGGGCGGGCGCTGATGTCGGGCCCGCGACTGCTGCTGCTCGATGAGCCGTCGGCTGGACTTGCGCCGCTGGTGGTTCAGGCGATCTTCACGCTGGTGAGGCAGCTGCGCGAAGAGGGCTACACGGTTCTGATCGTTGAGCAGAACATCCAGCAGGTGCTGCAGATCGTTGATCGTGCCTACCTGCTCGAGACCGGCCGAATCCGCGAAAGCGGCGACGCTGCAACGCTGATCGGAAGCGACGCAGTGCGTCGTGCCTACCTGGGCCTGCTGTGAGATCCGCGAGGCGACCGTGACGAACCCTTTCGACATCTTCCTGCTCGAGGCGGTGCTCAACGGCATCCTGCTCGGTGGTCTTCTCGCGCTGCTCGCGCTTGGACTGAACCTGATCTTCGGCGTGATCGACGTCGTTTGGATCTGCTATGCGGAGCTGGTGATGGTGGGGATGTATGGAATCTGGTGGCTGCATACCGCGCAGGGGGTGCCTCTGCCCGCTGCAATGCTTGCCTCGATCGGGCTGGTTGCGGTTTGCGGCATGCTGCTCCACCACTATGTGGTGTCGCCGGTGCTGAGCGCCGAACCGATCAACCAGTTGCTGGTCACCGGCGGGGTGCTCTTTTTCCTTCAGGCGCTCGCCACCGTGATCTTCGGGGTGGAGTTCCGCAACGTGGGGTTTCGCATGCCAAGCCTCAACCTTGGCGACATGAGCCTCTCGGGGTCACGGCTGCTTGCCTTTGCGGTTGCGGTAACGGCGATCGGCTCGACCTGGTGGTTCCTGCGCACAACCTACCTGGGGACTGCGATCCGCGCGATCAGTCAGGACCGCAGCGTCATGCCGCTCATGGGCGTGAACGCCACCCGGATCTATCTGCTCACCTCGGCCCTGGGCGGGGGGTTCGCGGGGCTCGCAGCATGTCTGCTGGTGTTGCAATACGACGTGCACCCCGCGATCGGACTGAGCTTTGGCCCGCTCACCTTCCTGATCTGTGTGCTTGGGGGCCTCGGCAATCTCATCGGCGGCCTGGTTGCGGCCTTCGTCTTTGCGCAGTTCATCTCGGTGGGGGGATTCTTCCTGCAGATCGAGTGGGGCTATGTGATCGCCTTCGTGTTCTTCATCGCGGTGATGTTCTGGAAGCCCGAGGGCTTGCTGTCGCGACGACGATGATGCCAACCGGGGATCAGCCATGAACGCGCGCACGCTTGCTGCCGGCTTGCTGCTGCTCTTGCTGCTTGCGCCATGGGCAGGGCTTGGCCGCTACCCGCTCCACCTGATGGTGATGGCGGTGCTCTGGGCCTATATCTACACCAGCTGGGCCATCATGGGACGGCTCGGCATGGTGAGCTTCGGCCACGGCGCCTTCATGGGGGTGGGCGCCTACGCGGTGGTGTTGAGCTGGAACCTTTTCGGCGTGTCGCCATGGGTTGGGGCGCTGCTTGGAATTGCCGCCACGATCGTCCTGGCGGTGGTCATCGGCTACCCGTGCTTTCGCTTTCGCATCGTTGGGCACTATTTCGCACTCGTCACGCTTGCGCTCTCAGAAGTGGTGCGCCTGGTGATCGTTGCGTTGCGCGATCAGACCGGGGGTTCGCTCGGCATCACCCCCAGGTCGGCCCTTGGTGGCACCGAGACTTATGCGCTCGGTGCCCTGCAGTTCGACAGCAAGGTGCTCTGGTTCTACATCATGGTGGCGTTCTGGCTCCTTGCCTTGTGGGTGTGGCAGCGGGTGGATCGCAGCATGACCCGGCTTGCGCTCCAGGCGATCAGCGAGGAGGAGGACGCCGCCGCGTCGATCGGCATCCCGGTCAACCGGTCCAAGCTGGCCATCACCGTGCTCTCGGCGGTGATGACCTGCATCGGCGGCGTACTCTATGCGCAGTACCAGCTCTACATCTCGCCCGAAACGGTCTCGGGCATCAGCATCTCGCTGCAGATGGTCTTCGGGGCAATCGCCGGGGGGATGTTCGTGCTACTCGGCCCAACCTTCGGTGCAGTGTTCCTGCTGGTGCTTTCGGAGGTTCTGCGGGTGTTGATCGGCAACCAGGCACACGGTGTTGACCAGCTGATCTACGGGTTGCTGCTGGTGCTTTTCATCATCTTCATGCCAGAGGGTATTCTCGGCGCAGCGCTGAAGCGGTTTTCCAGAACCCCGGCGGCTGTGGACGGCGCTACCGGGCCCGGGATGGGTGCGCCTGGCAAGCTGTCCTGACCCTATCGCCGCTCGGGGCTGCGCCCTGCGTATCGACCTCTCGCCTTGATCCCCGATCCATCGTTCCCTCAAAAACCCTTTCGAAAACGACGCATCATGCAAGCTCTTCCCAGCACAACCCGCTACATCGAGCACGGTCAGGGCGGCGAACCCGAGGTGATGCATCTGGCCGAGGCGGCCTGTCCGCGTCCGGGTCCGGGTGAGATCCTGATCCGGGTGGCTTTTGCCGGGGTCAACAGACCCGATGTCCTGCAACGGTCCGGCAAGTATCCGCCCCCGCCCGGGGCCTCACCGTGGCTCGGCCTCGAGGTCTCGGGCGAGGTGGTTGCACGCGGGGAGGGTGTGACCCGGTGGAACGAGGGCGACGCCGTCTGCGCCCTTTGCAACGGCGGTGGCTATGCCGCGTACGTGTCGGTTCCAGCAGGACAGGCCTTGCCGATTCCCCGCGGCATGCAACCCGACGCAGCGGCCGCACTGCCCGAAACCATGTTCACCGTCTGGGCCAACGTGATCGAACGGGGCCGCTTGCAGGCGGGCGAGCGTGTCCTGATCCACGGGGGCTCCTCGGGCATTGGCATGACTGCGATCCAGATGGCCAAGGCCTGGGGTGCAATCGTATGGACGACCGTGGGGTCGGCCGAGAAGGAGCAGGCGGTGCTGCGCATCGGCGCCGACCATGCGATCAACTACCGGGAGAAGGATTTCCAGGCCGAAGTGGCGCGCCTCACCGACAAGCAGGGCGTGGACCTCATCCTCGACATGGTCGGTGGTCCGTACATCGAGAAGAACCTCAGGTCGCTCGCACTCGAGGGTCGCCTCGTGCAGATTGCCTTCCTGCAGACGCCCCGCGTGGAGATCGACTGGACTCTGCTCATGCTCCGCAGGCTCACGTTCACCGGCTCCACACTGCGTGCCCGCAGCAATGCCGAAAAGGAACGGCTTGCGAATGCGCTCCAGCAGCATATCTGGCCGCGGCTTGAGGAGGGTGCGATGCATCCAACGCTCCACGCCATCTTCGATCTCGCCGATGCGCCAAAGGCGCATGCGCTGATGGAATCCTCAGCGCACATTGGCAAGATCGTGCTGCGGGTGGGCTGAACCCCGAAGGAGTACCTGCCAGTACTGCCTCCCGGACTGCCTCCCGGACTGCCCCTCGGACTGCCTGCCTGCCCCGATTGACCGCCCGGGTCGTTTCCCCGGACATCCTCGGGTGCAGGGCTTCCGGCGAAAGACTCAGGTTGGAACCAGCCGGCGCTGGCGGGCCGCCGCATGCACGATCCCGAGTCCCAGCCCAAGCGTGACGGCTGC
>VGHO01000076.1 GCA_016868175.1 Betaproteobacteria bacterium | reverse complement strand
AACATGGTTGACTGCCGGTGCCGGCACACGTTGGACAGACACTCCACACCGCGGTCGTTGTGGATCAACACCCGGCCATGCTGCTCCGCTGCGAGCGTGAAGTAGTCGCCCCTTTCGGGAACCATCAGCTGGTGGCCGAGGTATCCGGGGCCAGGGCGGAACAAATGCTCACGCTCCAGGGCAAGAAGCGCATCGTCGAAATAGGCCGTGACCGGCAATTGCGTACCGGCCGGCCTCAGTGCCTCAACGCGTCCGCGAGCCGACATACCCGTCCTCCATGGTGCACGCTGCATGAACGATGAACGAGGTTTGAGGATACCCCAAGGAAGTAGAATAGGGATCGGGGTGAACGCTCTGCGCAGTACCCGCCCGCCCAACCGTTGCAGCGTCGCCCCCGGGCAGTTCCCGTAAAGCTCCCGAGCAGTTCCCGAAGAGCCCCCGTGCAGTACCCGGAGGGTCCCCGTGCAGTACCCGGACGGTCCCCGTGCAGTACCCGGAGGGTCCCCGTGCAGTACCCGGAGGGTCCGGGTGTGGATCCCGTGTCTTCCCGGAGCGACCCCCAGCCAATGCCTAGTCCCAACCCTGCCTGTTGATGAATGCCAGCACCCACCAGCCCGACCCCCTTCCAAGCAGTTGGGAGGAGGCGCATGCCTCGCTCGAGCGGATTGTTCGCGCGATGGAGTCGGGTCAGTTGAGTCTTGAGGAATCGATCCTCAAGTACCGTGAGGGCGTCGCGCTGGTGAACTGGTTGCGTAAGGTGCTCCTGGACGCGCAGCAGCAGATCAGCATCCTCGAATCCGATCTACTCAAACCCTTCACGCTCGATGCCGCGCCGGAGTAAGTCCGCGAATGGCGATCGGGGGCGCGCGCCAAGGCCCTGATGCCAGCCCAGAACGTCTGGATGGAAAAGCGCCTCGATGCAATCGAGCAAGCGCTTGCAGCCAGCCTTCCCGAGGGTGAACTTGCGCCAACCCGCCTGCACGAGGGAATGCGCCACGCGGTCCTCGGTGGTGGCAAACGGGTGCGGGCGCTACTTTGTCTTGCCGCTGCAGAGGCGTTGGCAGGCAATGCGGCCGCAGCGCTCAAGGCGGCCTGCGCCCTCGAACTCATGCACGCCTACTCGCTGGTGCACGACGACATGCCAAGCATGGACAACGATGTGCTGCGAAGGGGCAAACCAACCGTGCATGTGGCATTCGGTGAGGCAACGGCACTTCTGGTCGGAGACGGGCTTCAGGCACTTGCCTTCGAGTTGCTCTCCTCGATCACGCACGAGGGGGTGGCTTCGAACCAGGCGCTCGCCGCAATGAGCACCCTGGCGAGGGCAGTGGGCCCCGCTGGAATGGTGGGCGGTCAGGCCATCGATCTTGCGATTGCGGGATCGGCGCAGCCCGCAGACACGCCTTGCAGCCTCGAGACCCTGCAGGCGATGCACCGTATGAAGACCGGTGCGCTGCTCCAGGCTGCGGTTGAACTTGGCCTGTGCTGTGGGCCCGATACGGGCGCCAGGGATGCTTCCGCGCCACAGCTTCGGCGCTTTGCGGCGGCGATCGGCCTTGCCTTTCAGATCGTTGACGACGTGCTCGATGTGGAGGCGGACTCGGCCACTCTGGGCAAGACTGCAGGCAAGGATCGGGCAATGGCCAAGCCCACCTACGTTTCGCTGCTCGGCCTGAACGAGGCCCGCAGGCGGGCGCTGGCACTGCACAGGGAGGCGCTGCAATCGCTCGAGGTGCTGGGGTCGCTCCAGCCGCCATCCTTGCCCCAGGCGCTGCCGCCGCTGTCACGGGCGCTGTTGTCCTCACCACCAACGTCGTCGGCCTCTCCTCTCCCGCCGGCACTGCAGCCTCTGGCGCAGCTTGCCGACCTTATCGTTCACCGCAAGTCGTGAACCCTTCCATGCGTGTTTCGCGCCGGGGCGCCATGGCGAGCACGCGTGGATGCACCGAGGGTTTTCACTGCACCCGGGCGTTGCTTCGCTGGCGACACGATGGGTTCTGGCCGATCCCGCAAAGCGCTTTCCTCGCGGACGCCGCAGTGACTTTCCCTGCTGCCGCTAAGATCGTGGGATGAACCCTACAGGCGGGACCGGCCCCGCACCACACTACCCGCTGCTTGAGACGATCGATCTTCCTGCGTCCTTGCGGCGGTTGCGCAGAACGCAGCTTCAAGCGCTGGCCTTCGAGTTGCGCGACTTTCTGCTCCAGACTGTGGCGCGTACCGGGGGACACCTGGCGGCCAACCTTGGTACCGTGGAACTCGCCATCGCACTGCACTTTGTCTTCGACACGCCCCATGACCGCCTGGTGTGGGACGTTGGCCACCAGTCGTACCCGCACAAGATCCTCACAGGCCGCCGGAGGGCCATGCATACGATCAAGCAGGCGGGTGGTCTGTCGGGATTCCCAAAGCGCTCGGAATCGGAATACGACACCTTTGGAACCGGCCATTCATCGACCTCGGTTTCCGCAGCGCTTGGCATGGCGATTGCGTCACGGGCCAAAGGCGAGCAACTCGGCGCGGAGCGGCGCCGGCATGTGGCGATCATCGGTGACGGTGCAATGAGTGCCGGGATGGCCTTCGAGGCGCTCAACAACGCCGGAGTGCATGCCGACCTCGATCTGCTCGTCGTGCTCAACGACAATGACATGTCGATTTCACCAGCGGTGGGCGCGCTCAACCGCTATCTCGCGCGGTTGATGTCGGGACGCATCTACTCGCGCGCGCGCGACATGGGCAAAGCCATGTTCTCGCATCTGCCGGAAGTTCTCGACTTCGCCCGCAAGGTCGAGGAGCATGCCAAGGGCATGGTGGCACCGAGCACGCTCTTTGAGGAATTTGGTTTCAATTACGTGGGTCCGATCGACGGGCATGACCTCGATGCGCTGGTACCCACCCTGCAGAATATGCGCGAACTCCGCGGTCCCCAGTTCCTGCATGTGGTCACGCGCAAGGGCAAGGGCTATGCACCTGCAGAGCGGGATCCGGTGCTCTACCACGGCCCTGGACGCTTCGACCCGGCACGCGGGGTTGCTCCAGCTTCGGCAGGGGTTGCGGCAGCCACACCCAAACCCGCCAATCCCACCTACACCCAGGTCTTTTCCGAATGGATCTGCGACGAGGCTGCGCGTGACGAGCGGCTCATTGCGATCACGCCGGCGATGCGTGAGGGCTCGGGTCTCGTGGAGTTCGAGCGACGGTTCCCGGGCAGGTATTTCGACGTTGGCATTGCCGAGCAGCATGCAGTGACCTTTGCAGGAGGGCTCGCCTGCGAAGCGCTGAAACCCGTTGTGGCCATCTACTCCACGTTCCTCCAGCGCGGCTACGACCAACTGATCCACGACATTGCGCTGCAGAACCTCCCGGTGCTCTTTGCACTCGATCGCGCAGGGCTGGTCGGCGCCGACGGTGCGACCCATGCCGGGGCCTACGACATCGCTTATCTGCGCTGTATCCCCAACATGCTCCTGATGGCCCCATCCGACGAGGACGAGTGCCGACAGATGCTGCACACAGGCTTCCTTCATGAGGGACCTGCTGCGGTGCGCTACCCGCGCGGCGCAGGGCCTGGTACACCGGTGCGCAAGAGCCTCGAGGAGATTCCGATCGGGAAGGGTCGATCCATCCGCGCCGGACATCAGGTGGCGATCCTCGCCTTCGGTTCGATGCTCGCCCCGGCGCGGCGGGTGGCGGAAAGGCGCGACCTCACCCTGGTCGACATGCGCTTCATCAAGCCGCTCGATGAGGCCTTGCTCGTGGAGTTGGCGCAGCGTCACCGGGCCTTTGTGAGCGTGGAGGAGCATGCGCTCGCGGGTGGCGCAGGCAGCGCGGTGGCCGAAGCCCTGAGCCGGTTGGGGATCAACCTTCCCATCCTGATGCTTGGCCTGCCGGATCGCTTCGTGGACCACGGTGACCATGCCCAACTGCTTGCGGCCGAGGGGCTCGATGCCCCCGGAATCGAAAAGGCGCTGACCCGGCGATTTCCGGAACTTTTCAGCGAAATGGTGCCCTTGCGACTTGCGCAGGCCCACGGGTAGCAGAGGCAAACTGCATGAATTCGCGAAGCGATCCGCTGCCCGACGTACAGGCCGACGCGGATCGGCGCAACCTGCCGATCCAGCGTGCGGGGATCCAGGGCTTGCGTTATCCGCTCAGCTGGCAGCTTCGCACCGGCGTTCAGCACAGCGTGGCCGAATTTGCGCTCGATGTGTCGGTACCCGCCTCGCAGCGGGGGGCCCACATGTCGCGCTTCGTTGGCTTGCTCGAGGAGCGCCGTGCGCCTATCGATCTTGAAGGGCTCGCTGCGCTTCATCAGCGCATGCTCGAGCGGCTCGATGCGCTCGAGGGTCGGCTCGAGGCGCGATTTCCGATTTTTCTGCGCAAGCGTGCGCCGGTTTCAGGCTTGGAGAGCCTCCTCGATTACCAGGTCGCAGTGCAGTGCGAGGGCTCAAGGCAAGTGCGCCGCGTGCAACTCGCGGTTACTGCGCCCGTGACCAGTCTGTGTCCGTGCTCGCGCGAGGTTGCCGATTACGGGGCGCACAACCAGCGCTCGCATCTGTCCCTCAAGCTCCGGATTCACCCGGCGCGGTTGCACAACTTCGACCCCGAGCGTCTGGTGGCGATCGCCGAGGCCCAGGCCTCAAGCGAGGTTTATGCACTGCTCAAGCGTGTGGACGAAAAGTTTCTCACCGAGCGCGCCTACAACAATCCCAAGTTCGTTGAGGATCTGGTGCGTGACCTTGCTGCTGCGCTCGACGCAATCCACCCCAACGAAGGCATCCTTGCCTACTGTGTGCAGGCGGAAAACTTCGAGTCGATCCACAACCACTCGGCCTGGGCCGAGCTGTACTCGGCCGCGTGGCGTGATCCCATGGCCTGACCGGCAGACGTCAGTCGCGAAAGTTGCTGTAGTTCAGGGGCAGGTCGGTCACGTTTTTTCTGAGGAGCGCGATCGCGTTTTGAAGGTCGTCGCGTTTGGTGCCGCTCACGCGAACGCTGTCGCCCTGGATCGACGCCTGCACCTTGAGCTTGCTTTCCTTGACGAGTCTCACGATCCGTTTGGCATCATCGCCCGCCACCCCCTTGCGGACGGTGATGAGCTGCTTCACCTTGTCGCCGCTGATCTTCTGCACATCGCCGCTGCTGAAGAAACGCACATCCACCTGACGCTTGGCGCACTTTGACCACAGTACATCGCGCACCTGCGAAAGCTTGAAGTCGTCGTCGGCAAAGAGCGTGATCTCCAACTCCTTGTGTTCGATCCTTGCGTCGGAACCCTTGAAGTCGAAGCGGGTGCTGATCTCCTTGTTGGCCTGATCGAGGGCATTTTTCACTTCAACCATGTCGGCTTCGCAAACGACGTCGAACGAGGGCATCGGACTACTCCGGGATATCGGGATGCATGGACGAGGGGCCCACCAGGGGAAGGCATGGCAGGCTCAGGGAAGCCCCCACTCTACGCCTCTCCAGGGAGTTTTTCGCGATAGATTGCCTGCCCGAGCGTCGGGTCGCGTCGATAACCCCCGAGGCCCGCCCGGCGGTACGCTGCGAGCGCACCGAGATTTCCCTCCAGCACTTCGAGCGTGATCCTGCAGCACCCTTCGCTGCGGGCAGCGTGCGCAACGACCTCCTGCCATGCGGCACCGATGCCACGCCGCTGGAAGTGGGGATGCACACAGATGTCGTGGATGTTCAGGAGCAATCGGGCGCGGAAAGTGGAGACGCCGAGGAAGGCATTCACCAGTCCCACCGCTTGCCCGCTGCGGTCCGGGGCGAAGCCCGCAAAGGCGAGCCACCCCCGGTCATACGGCTGGTGGCGCAGCAGCCCCGATCGCTTGGCTCACGGCTCAAAGCGGTAGCCGCTACCGTGTACCGTCTGAATATGGCGAGGCAGGTCAGCGTCATCGCCGATCTTGCGCCGCAAGCGCAGGATATGGTTGTTGACCGCTTTCTCATAGCCCGGGTAGTCGCGTCCCCAGGCTGCAGTGAGCAACTGCGCGCGGCTGAAAACCCGCTGCGGGTTGCGCATGAACCAGAGCAGCAGCCGAAACTCGAGGCTCGTGAGCACGACTTCACTGCCGTCCACTTCGCAACGTTGGCGCTCCGGGTCGAGCCGGATACGCCCCGCAGCGAGCAGTGCGGCGCCGGGTGCGTAAAAGTCGCGGGGGCTGTCGCTTGCATAGACTTCCCTGGCGGTACCGGGCTCGCAACCATCTCTGGCGCCAAGGGGCGACGACTCGGCCACCCTTGGCGAAGCTTGAGAGCCCGCAGGGGGTTGTGCTGCCCCTGGCGCAAAAGCGGGTGGAGCCGGTGCCGGAGGCGCTGAAGGTGTGGGCGGTGCTGCAGGAGGCGCTGCGCTTGTGGGTGGTGCTGCAAGAGGCGCTGTGCTTGTGGGCGGTGCTGCCAGGGGTGCCGAAGCTGTGGGCCTGATGTTGATGGCGGAAAACCTTGCCTCCGCCAGCGAAGGGTCTGCGGCCGTAGACGGATCAACCGCAAGCGGGTCCTGGCCCTCCTCGTCGCTCCGTGGCCTTCGGCGGCGCGACACTGCCCGGATGCGGGCCTGCAGTTCGCGCGCGCTGAAGGGCTTCACAAGAAAGTCGTCGGCGCCGAGTTCCAGACAGAGGATCCGATCGACCTCCTCGCCGCTAGCGGAAATCATGATCACGGTGCTTTCCGAGCCGTTGAGCCGAAGCCACTTGAGAATCTCGACGCCATCGGTTCCGGGCAGGTTCATGTCGAGAACGATCGTGTCGAAGGGCTGATTCTCCAGGAAGCGGCGTGCGGCAACCCCGTCTCCCAGTTCAACGACCCGGAAGTGTCGGGCCTCCAATTGCGTCGCGAGGAAGTGGCGAAAGTCCGCGTTGTCCTCCACGAGAAGAATGCTGTTGTTGTCGTCCACAAGCGCGATGGTGGCCTCTCCGCGATCCTCTGGTCAAGTCCAAGGAATTGCCCTGCGCAGCGGCAGGTGTGGATCGCCGACACCAAACGGTGAACAAATCGTGATGATCCGGTGACGGTTCAGGGATAGGGCCCCCTCATCCTTGCATCACCTCAACCAGCCCCAAAGGAATTCGATCATGCGACACGTTCATGCCTCACTTCAGACCTCGCCCAAGCCTGCATCCGCAGTCGTTTCAGCTCATGGCTTCACGCCTGCCCGCGTCTGCCGCAAGGTACGTCGCCTCAAGGGCTTCGAACGTGGTGCGATGCCCGGGATCAGCCACGCGTCGGCAGGTGATGCGATTGCCTGCACCAGCAACGACTCGGTAAAGAATCTGACTTCCTGCATCAGCGAGGGCTCGACAGGTGATGAGACTGCGCCTGCTGGCGCGGCCTGCGCAGGCGAAGCGGGCCCCGGCTCCCACACTGGCGTGGCGGGCGGAGGGCTGCCCGGCACCAGGGAAGGCCTTGAAGGCGTTGCAATCCTCGGCAGCGGCGACGGTATCGAAGTCGATGGAGCCCTCGACAGCATCAAGGGCCTCGACGAAGAGGCTGCCAGCGACACCCATGAGGGTGAACAAGGCGAAGAGGCGGGCTCAGCGGATGACTGCGTGGACCTGAGCGCCGAATTCGAGCCGAAGCGCCTCGCGTCGCATCGCACCCTTTTGCTGCGGCTCGCCCGCAGGCGGGTGCGTAACGAGGCCTGGGCCGAGGACGCGGTGCAGGAGACGCTCATTGCCGCCTACACCCACCGGAAGACCTTCCGTGGCCGCAGCACCGTGCGGTCCTGGCTACGAGGCATCCTCGATCACAAGATCCACGATCGCTTCCGCGAGGAGTGCCGCTACACCAACGTGGAGTGGATGGATTCACCCGTCGAGGACCACGAGAATCAACTCGAGTGGTCGAATCGCTGCGGGGTGCACCGCTCGCAACTCGGCGAGGATCCGATGCGAATCTATGAGCGCCGTCAGATCCTTCGCGAGGTTTCGGAGGTGATGAACACACTCACGCCTGGCATTCGCGAGGCTTTCACGCTGCAGGTGGTGGAAGACCGTCCGGCAGGCGAAGTTGCCGAGCGTCTCGGTATCAGCGAGAACAACTGCTGGATCCGCGTGCACCGGGCGAGAAAGCGCCTTGCGTCGATCGCTGAGCGCTGATACGGGCTCGTCGATGGCGTAGGCTTGCGGCTGTCCGCCTGCCGCCGGCAGCGCGGCGAACGCGGCAGTCTCTTTGTGGCTGTGAGGCGCACCGGACGGCGCCGGGGCCTTGTCAGGCGGGTGGATCGAGGGGAGGACGGAACATGCGCTACCGCAGGCTGGGATCGAGCAATCTGGAAGTCTCTGTGCTTTGCCTGGGGACCATGACCTTCGCAGACCGTACGAACAGGGCTGAAGCATCCGCGATCCTTGCCAGTGCCCGCGAACATGGTGTCAACTTTCTCGACACCGCCGACGTGTACTCGCTGGGAAGGTGCGAGGCGTTGTTGGGCGAACTCCTCGGAAACGATCGGAAGCACTGGGTACTTGCCAGCAAGGTCGGCAATCCGATGGGAGAGCAACCGGGGCTCCGGGGTTACTCGCGGCGCTGGATGCTACGCGCGCTCGAAGACTCGCTTACCCGGTTGCGCACCGATCATCTCGACATCTGGTATCTGCACCGCGACTGGGAAGACGCCAACCTCGAGGAGCCAGTTGCGGTGATCGGCGATCAGATCCTTGCGGGCAAGATACGCGCCTGGGGGCTTTCGAATTTTCGCGGCTGGCGCATCGCGCAGATCGTGCATCTGAGCCGAGCCCTTGGCGTGCCCCCGCCGATCATTTGCCAACCTTATTATAATTTATTGAATCGTACCCCTGAGGTTGAAATCCTTCCCGCCTGCGAAGCCATGGGCCTTGGTGTGGCACCCTACAGCCCGATCGCGCGGGGTGTACTCAGCGGAAAGTACCCACCCGGAGCGCAGCCGGATCCGGAGAGCAGGGCCGGTCGAGGCGACCGCCGGATGATGCAGACCGAATGGCGACCCGAGTCGCTCGAGATTGCACAGCGGCTTGCGGAGCACTGTGCCGCCCGCGGATCGGGTCTCGTGGCCTTCGCGGTGCGCTGGCTGCTCGCCAATCGGACCGTCAGCTCCGTCATTGCAGGGCCGAGGACGCTCGAACAGTGGATGGCGTATCTGCCTGCGGTTGAACTTCCCTGGAGCGACGAGGACGAGGCACTGATCGATGCGCTGGTGGTACCCGGGCACGCCTCCACGCCCGGCTACAACGACCCGCAATATCCGCTGCAGGGCCGCAGGGGAGCGGCGAACCCTGGATAAGACAGGCGTGACATTGTTCGCGCCCCCGCGCGTGCTCCGGTTCCGCGAGGTGACCGGCCCCGCCGAACAGCGTGGATCGAGACCCTTGAGGTGCGTTGCGGAAGAACCGCCGACCACACAAAGCGATCCCGCCCCGGAGAATCGGGTCAGTTGAGGCGCCCGAGCAGGAGAAACTCCATCAGCGCCTTTTGCACATGCAGGCGGTTTTCGGCCTCGTCCCAGACCACCGACTGCGCCCCGTCGATCACCTCGGCGCTGACCTCCTCGCCCCTGTGCGCCGGCAGGCAGTGCATGAAGAGTGCGTTGCGGTCGGCAACAGCCATCATGTCGGCATCGACCCGCCAGGCTGCAAAGGCTTCCTTGCGCGCGGCGCCTTCGCTCTCGAAGCCCATTGAAGTCCACACATCGGTGCTCACCAGGTGCGCGCCGCGGGCGGCTTCCATCGGGTCGTCGAAATGCCGCAGCGCTCGCCCGCTCACCCCCGCCACCGAAGCCTTGATGCCGTAGCCGCCGGGGCTCGAGAGGTGCAGCATGAAGCCGAGCTGCTCGGCAGCCTGCGCCCAGGTGTTGGCCATGTTGTTACCGTCACCAATCCAGGCCACGGTGATCCCTGCAACGCTTCCGCGCCGTTCCACCCAGGTGTAGATATCGGCAAGTACCTGACAGGGGTGAAACTCGTTGGTGAGACCGTTGATGACCGGTACCCGCGACCGCGATGCGAAGCGTTCGATGATCGCTTGCTCGTAGGTGCGGATCATCACCAGATCGCACATGCGCGAAATCACCTCTCCGGCGTCCTCCACAGGCTCGCCTCGGCCGAGTTGCGAGTCGCGCGTGTTGAGGTAGATCGCTGCGCCGCCCAGCTGATGCATCCCCGCTTCAAAGGATAACCTGGTGCGTGTACTGGCCTTCTCGAAGATCATCACCAGCGTACGGTCGGCCAGGATGTGATGGGGCTGGTAGCGCTTGAACTTTTCCTTGATCAGCCGGGTGCGCCCGAAGAGGTAGGTGAGCTCTTCGGCGTTGAGATCACGAAACTGGAGAAAATGCCGGCAAGGGGCGAGGGCCGCCGTCGGCGCGCTCAGCGCGTGCGAGGGTTCCATGCCTTAGTGCCCGGCCCGGTTTTCGTGGAGCAGGTTGCGGATCAGTGGCACGAGCCCTTCGAGCAGTTGGTCGGCGTGCTGTCGTTGGATGATCAGCGGCGGCAGCAGACGCACCACCCGATCGGCGGTCACGTTGAACACAAGGCCGGCATCAAGCCCCTGCCGTACCAGCTCGCCTGCGGGCCGGTCGAGTTCAATGCCGATCATCAGCCCGCGACCCCGGATCTCCCGTACCCCCGATTCGGTCGATAGCGCCTCGCCAAGCTGGGTGAAGAGATACTGACCTTGTTGATGCGCCTGTTCGAGCAAGCCCTCGTCCTCGATCGTCTGGAGCGTGCAAAGCGCCGCGCGCATGGCGAGCGGGTTTCCACCGAAGGTGGTGCCGTGGTTACCTGGCTGGAAGGTGAGCGCTGCTTCGCCCCGCGCCACGACCGCGCCCACCGGCACGCCAGAGCCCAGACCTTTGGCGAGCGGCATGACATCCGGAAGGATGTTGGCCCACTGATGCGCGAACCACTTGCCGGTGCGACCGAGTCCGCATTGCACCTCGTCGATCATCAGCAGCCACCCGCGCTCATCGCAGAGTACCCGCAGGCTCTGCAGGTATTCAACGTGTGCCGGATTGATCCCTCCCTCCCCCTGGATCGCCTCGATGAACACTGCGACAACCTGCGGCCGCTCGCGGGCAACTTCCTCGATTGCGGCAAGGTCGTTGAGCGGCACCCGTACAAAACCCTCGACCAGGGGTTCGAAGCCCTTCTGGACCTTAGCGTTGCCGGTCGCCGAAAGGGTGGCGAGGGAGCGGCCATGAAAGGCCTTCTCGTAAACGACAATCTCCGGGTGACGGATGCCCTTGTTGTGCCCGTAGAGACGTGCGATCTTGATTGCGGCCTCGTTGGCTTCCAGCCCGGAGTTGCAGAAGAACACCTTGTCCATGCCCGAGATCCGCGCGAGGTATGCAGCCACCTCGTACTGCAAAGGGATCCGGTAGAGGTTGCTGGTGTGCATGATCCTGCCGATCTGGTCGGTGAGTGCGGCCATGAGGCGTGGATGCGCATGTCCAAGTGTGTTTGTCGCAATGCCCGAGAGTGCGTCGAGGTAGCGTCTTCCGTCTTCGTCGTAGAGCCAGGCACCTTCGCCGCGGGTGAACGCAACCGGCAGCTGCGCATAGGTGT
>VGHO01000075.1 GCA_016868175.1 Betaproteobacteria bacterium | reverse complement strand
GATCCTCCTGCGACCCGCCCCCGGCTTGGGTGGCTGCAAGCATGGTTTGCAGCCTCAACGCAAGGCCGGCAGACGCGTAGACCACGTCGCCACCGAACCAGCGATCCGGCCGCTCGAGCGCAGCAAAGTCGGGCAAAAGTCCCGGGTTGACCTGTGCGGCGCGGAACAGGTCGATGCCCCAGATCTCGATCGAGGCGGTCGCATCACCCGCACGGCCGGTGGCCAGACCCGTGATCGTCACCGGCAGGTGAAGAATCGGTGCAGCCTCCCGCACCCGCGGATCGTTGGCCACCTTGGCAAAGATGCGCGCATCGAGGTGGCCGCTGGCGCTACGCAGGCTGGCGTCCGCGTTCCCGTTGATGCTGGCCAGCGCCCGCCTGAACTCCTCGAGCGCACTGCGGTTCACGATTTCGATGGCCAGTCCCATCGCCACACCGAGCGCAATCGCCAGCACTGCGAGCGCCTGGCGCGCGCGGTAGGCGCGCAAGCTCTCGAAGCAAAGGCGCCACGCGACCGGCCAGGGCATCACGGCGCGAGGCTCACGAGTCTGCCGTGTTGGAGTTTCCAGCAGAGATCCATACCCCGGATGCGGTCGCGGTCGTGGGTGACCAGAAGCAGTGCACACGGACGCCGGCGCAGCGCTTCGTTGAAGAGGTGCATGACCTGATCGGCAGAATCGGGGTCGAGATTACCGGTGGGTTCGTCGGCCAGGATCAGGTCGGGCCTGTGCACCAGCGCGCGCGCAATCGCCACCCGCTGCTGTTCACCTCCCGAGAGTTCGCTGGGCAGGGCGTGCTCACGGCTTGTGAGCCCGAGTTCGGCGATCACAGCCGAGGCCTCCTCGAGCGCAAGCGCTTCGCTGGATCCAAGGAGCAGCGGCGGTAGCGCAGCGTTCTGGACTGCGGTGAGGTGCGGCAGGAGGTGGAAGGCCTGGAAGACGAAGCCGATATGGCGCGCCCTGAGCCGTGCGCGCTCAGCTTCAGCGCGCGAATCCATCCGATGGCCGCAAACCTCGATCGAGCCGTGGCTGGCCTCATCCAGACCCGCGATGAGATGCAGGAGCGTTGACTTGCCGCAACCCGAAGGTCCGATCAGCGCAGCCTTGGCCCCTGGCTGGAGTTGCAGATCGATGTTGCCGAAGAGAGGCGCTGCGCCCGGGTAGTGCTTGGCGAGCCCGCAGATCCTGAGCACCGGGATCAGGCCGCGCTCCAGAATCTGGTGCCCACCTTGGCGCGGGTGCACCCTTCAAGCCTGGTCGGCGGCGAGTACCCGTGTGGCCCGGGGATTACCTGGCGGTGAGTACCCACTTGGCCAGTGTTTCGGCTTCGCCGGCCGAGACCTGCGGATTGGCAGGCATAGGGATCTGCCCCCAGACGCCCACGCCACCCTTCTGGATCTTCTGGGCAAGCATTCTTGTCGCGTCCGCGTCCTTGGCGTACTTGGCGGCGATATCCTTGTAGGAGGGGCCGATCAGTTTCTTGTCGGCAGCATGGCAGGCGAGACAGTTCTTGGCCTTGGCAAGATCAGCGCTCGCGTTCGCCGCGGTGGCCGCGAAGGCAGCGCTCATCGCGGTGCACAGGGTGATGGCGAGCGCAGGGCCGTTGCCCCTGAACGGGCGATATCGGATGCTCATGATGGTTTCCTGATTGGTTTTGAAGATTTTTGTGGCGTGCGGGATACCCTCAATCGGTTACCGCACCAAGACTGGCTGACCCGGTCAGTTTGGCGAACTTGTAGAGAACGCCTTGAGTATAGCGAGGCGCAGGCGGCGTGAAGGCCATGCTGCGCGCCTGCAACTCCGCATCGCTCAGGTTGAGCTGGAGAAGCAGCCGATGGGCATCGATGGTGACCGAGTCGCCCTCGTGCACCAGCGCGATCGGACCGCCGACCGCAGCCTCCGGGGCCACATGTCCCACGACCATCCCCCAGGTGCCGCCTGAAAATCGGCCGTCGGTGATCAGCCCCACCGATTCGCCCAGACCCGCGCCGATCAGAGCCGAGGTTGGCGCGAGCATCTCCGGCATTCCGGGCGCTCCCTTGGGGCCGAGGTAGCGCAACACCAGCACATCACCGGCATGGATGCGACCTTCCATGATCGCCTCGAGCGCGGAGGCCTCATCGTTGAAAACCCGTGCCGGGCCGGTGATGACCGGGTGCTTCAGGCCGGTGATCTTGGCCACGCTGCCCTCGGGTGCAAGGTTTCCCCTGAGGATGGCCAGATGACCCTGCGGGTAGAGCGCCTGGTCGATCGGATGGATCACGTCCTGATGGGGCGAGGGCGAAGCGGCGACGTCGCTCAATTCCTCGGCGAGCGTGCGGCCGGTGATCGTGAGACAGTCGCCGTGCAGCAACCCGCCATCGAGCAGCAGGCGTAGTACCTGCGGAATACCGCCTGCGCGGTGAAGATCCACCGCCATGTACTTTCCCGAGGGCTTGAGGTCGCAGAGCACCGGCACACGCTTGCGGATCGTTTCGAAGTCATCGATGCTGAAGGGGACTCCCGCGCTGTGCGCAATCGCGAGGTAGTGGAGCACAGCGTTGGTGGATCCGCCAGTGGCCATGATCAGGCTCACCGCATTCTCGATCGCCTTCCGGGTGATGATGTCGCGGGGCCTGATGCCTTTGCGCACTGCGGCGATCAGGACTTCCGCCGACCGGGCCGCCGATTCGGCTTTCTCTGCGTCAGGATTGGCCATGGTGCTCGATCCCAGCAGGCTCATGCCGAGTGCCTCGAACGACGACGACATGGTGTTGGCCGTAAACATGCCACCGCAGGAGCCGCTGCCGGGGACCGCGTTGCGCTCGATGCCATCGAAGTCTTCCTGGCTGATCCGGCCATGGCTGAACTCGCCCACCGCCTCAAACACCGAGACGATCGAGAGGTCCTTGCCCTTCCAGCGCCCGGGCTTGATCGTGCCGCCGTAGACGTAGATCGCGGGCACATTCGCACGACAGATTCCCATCATGCCCCCCGGCATGTTCTTGTCGCACCCACCGATCACGAGCACACCGTCCATCCACTGGCCCTGCACCACCGTTTCCACGCAGTCGGCGATGACTTCACGCGAAACCAGCGAGTACTTCATCCCCTCGGTACCCATCGACATGCCGTCCGAGATCGTGGGCGTACCGAAGATCTGGGCGTTGGCACCGTTGCGCCGCACCGCAGCCTCGGCGGCATCGCACAGAACCTGCAACCCCGAGTTGCAGGGAGTGACGGTGGAGTGGCCGTTGGCAATCCCGATGAACATCCGACTCATGTCCTCAGGCTTATAACCCATCGCGTAGAACATCGAGCGGTTTGGCGCGCGCGCCACACCCTGGGTGATGGTGGCAGAGCGATCGTTGTCGGCCATGTGCAGTCTCCTCGTTCGCAAAGCGGGGATGTTAGCGCCTCTCCCGTGCCCGATCCCCGCAATGAACCCGGGCCCAGTCGCGCGGGAGCGCTGCCCGCGGGCAGGTGGCGTGCCACAATCGCCGTCCATGATCCACCCGCAGTTCGATCCGGTTGCCTTCAGTCTTGGCCCGCTCGCGGTTCGCTGGTATGGCCTGATGTATCTGCTCGCCTTTGGCCTCTTTTTCGGTCTCGGGGTGCTGCGCCTGCGCAAACCCGCGTTTCAACAGGCCAGCGGACTCGACCGGCAAAGCTTCGAGGACTGCCTCTTCTGGGGGGCGATCGGTGTGATCGTGGGGGGGCGCCTCGGCTATGTGGTGTTCTACAAGCCTGGATACTTTCTCGCGCATCCGGAGCAGATCTTCGCGGTCTGGCAGGGTGGCATGGCGTATCACGGCGGGCTGCTCGGGGTGATCGTTGCGATCCTTGTGCTCACCCGCCGCAGGAGAATCGCATTCTGGCCTGTGATCGACTTCATCGCACCGCTGGTTCCCTGGGGACTTGCCGCAGGCCGCCTTGGCAACTTCATCAACGGTGAACTCTGGGGACGCCCGAGCAGCATGCCCTGGGCGATGATCTTTCCACAGGCGGGGGACAATCTGGCGAGGCATCCCTCGCAGCTTTACCAGATGCTGGGCGAGGGCATTGCGCTTGGCGTGATACTTTGGATCTACAGCGCAAGGCCGCGCCGTGCCGCTCGGGTGAGCGGTTTATTCCTGCTGGGCTATGGCGCTGCGCGATTCGTGGTGGAGTACTTTCGTGAACCCGATGCGTACCTCGGTGGTCTCGCGCTCGGGCTCACGATGGGACAATGGCTCTCCGTGCCCATGGTGCTGCTGGGCGTGGGGCTCCTTGCGCGGCAAGGCCCCAACACCCCTGATGCGCAGGTCGCGGTGCACGAGCCATCGACCCGCCCGGGCTCTCCGGGGGGCAATCAACAATAGCGATGAAGGAGACTCTTGTATGAACACCTGTTTCAGACCCCGTCGTGAAGCCAGGGCAGTCCTCCACGACAACCTCGACGATGCAGCCAGCGCAGCGCCATCGGCCGGCGCACCCCGGCACTGCGCGCAGCGTGCCGTGCCGGCATCGCTGTCGGGCGCGCGCAGGGGTTGGATGAAGGCGATCGCAGCGATGCCACTGCTTGGTGGGGTGCCAGCGGTGGCATGGTCGCAGGCCTGGCCCGCCAAGCCGGTGAAGCTGATCGTGCCGTTTCCCGCAGGCGGCGGTACCGATGCTTTTGCGCGCCCCCTGTCGAAGGTGCTTGCGGCAACCCTTGGGCAATCCTTCGTGATCGACAACCGCGGAGGTGCGGGGGGCACGCTCGGCGCGGAGGTGGCTGCCAAGTCGCCCCCGGACGGCTACAACTGGCTGGTGGGGGCAGTGCATCACACGATTGCGGTGTCGCTCTATCCCAAGCTGGGCTACGACCTGCAGAAGGACCTGATCCCGTGCACGATGGTGTCGTCGGTGCCGAACGTGGTGGTCATCAACCCGCAGCGCCTGCCGCAGATCAGGACCTTTGCCGATTTCCAGGGTTTCGTGAAGGCCAATCCCGGAAAGCTCAACTACGCATCCGCAGGTAACGGCACCGCGCACCACCTGATCGTGGAGATGTGGAAGACGGCAACCGGCTCGCAGGCCCAGCACATCCCCTACCGGGGCGCCGCACCGGCGATGGCCGATCTGCTTGCCGGGCAGGTCGATTTCATGTTCGACGGCTTGGGTACCTCGGTCCCGCACATCGGGGGCGGCAAGCTGCTGCCGCTTGCGGTCACGAGCGCCAAGCGCTCGTTTGCGCTGCCTGCAGTACCCACCCTCGCCGAAGTCGGCGTGCCGGGATTTGACGCGGGTACCTGGTATGGCTTGTGGGCGCCGGCGGGCACGCCAGGCGACCTCGTGAGCCGTTTGCAACAGGAAGTGGCCAAAGCACTCGCCGGAGCCGAACTCGCCGGGATCTGGAAAACGCTGGGTGCTGAGCCCGGCGGGCAGACTCCGCAGGAGTTTGCCAGGCTCATCGATGCCGAGGTGCGCAAGTGGGCCAAGGTGGTGAAGGATTCGGGGGCGAAGATCGATTGAGGTTGCTCCAGCCTCCCGCTCACCCATCAGCCTTGCGCTCACCTTTCTGGCTCCCGCTCACCGGAGCAATCCCAAGCCCTTCACCTGACACAAGCTGGAGCACCTATGGCCGGGCCTCTATCGCATCTTCGTGTACTCGACCTCAGCCGGGTACTCGCCGGGCCCTTCGCCGGGCAGAACCTCGCCGATCTGGGTGCGGAGGTCATCAAGGTGGAGCGTCCGGTGAAGGGCGACGATTCGCGTGCCTTTGGTCCGCCCTACCTGGCGGATGCGCACGGCGAGCCGGGTACCGAGTCGGCGTACTTCCTGGCCGCCAACCGGGGCAAGAAGTCGATCACCATCGACCTCTCCAGGCCCGCAGGCCAGGATCTGGTACGCCAACTCGCGCAGCGTGCCGACATCCTTCTGGAAAACTACAAGTTCGGCGATCTCCAGCGCTACGGGCTCGACTATGCCACCTTGAGCAAGCGCAATCCCAGGCTCGTGTATTGCTCGGTAACCGGTTTTGGCCAGACCGGGCCCTACCGCGAACGGCCCGGCTACGATTTCATGGTGCAGGGCATGAGCGGGCTGATGAGCGTCACAGGCCATGCTGATGGGGTTCCCGGAGGCGGGCCGATGCGGGTTGGTGTGCCGATCATCGACATCCTTACCGGGATGTATGCGAGTCTGGCGATCTGCGCGGCCATTGCGCACCGCGAGCGCAGCGGCGAGGGCCAGTACATCGATATGGCACTCCTCGACACTGCGATGGCCTTCCTGTCGATCCAGGGAATGTCGTACCTGTGCACTGCCGAGCCGCCGGGTCGCATCGGCAACACGCATCCCACGATCGTCCCCTACCAGGTGTTTGCCACGAGCGACGGCGCCGTGATCCTTGCCTGCGGCAACGACAATCTTTTTCAGAAGTTCTGCAAGGCGGCCGACTGCTCCGAACTTGCGCAGGATGCGCGCTTTTGCACCAACGCACGGAGGGTGCAACACCGAGGGGATCTGGATGCACGGCTGGGGGAGATCTTCGCGCGCCGTACAACCCGGCAATGGGTGGCACTGCTGGAAGACGCCGGGGTGCCCAACGGACCGATCAACAGCATCCACGAGGCCTTTGGCGAGGAGCAGGTGAAGGCGCGTGGACTGCGCTTCGATCTGCCCCATCCCACTGCGGGGACCGTGCCGCAAATCGCCTCGCCGATGCGCTTTTCCGCCACCGATCTGCGTTTCGAGACCCCCCCGCCCACCCTCGGACAACACACGGAGGCGATCCTGCAGGAGCTTGGACTGACGGCAGACGCAATCGCCAGGCTTCGCGCCGAGGAGGTCATCTGATCGAAGGATCGCCAGGCTTTCGCAGGGAGCAGGCTCTCAGTTGCCGGCGGTCTTGCCCAGGGCCCCTGCCTCCCCAAGCGCCGCGATACGCGCTGTGTCGTAGCCGAGTACTTCGCGAAGAATCTCCGCGTTATGTTCGCCAAGCAGGGGCGAGCGGCGCACCTGCGCGGGCGAGGCCGAGAGCTTGATCGGCATCCCCACGTTGTACCAGGTGCCGCGCTGGGGATGATCCAGGGCGAGGATCATGTCGCGGCCGAGGACATGGACGTCTTCGGCAAGGTCGGCGGTGGACATGATCGGGCCGCAGGGCACATCGAGTTCGTTGAGGATCACCATGAACTCGCGTTTGGTGTGGCCGGCGGCGAAACGGGTGATCAGCGCCCACATCGCATGCTGATTCCTGCGGCGCTCGGCGATGGTGGCAAAGCGCGGGTCGGTGTGGAGCTGGGGTTGTCCGAGCGTTGGGCCGATGCGCTGTGCAAGGGCACCCCACACTGCCTCCTGCACCACAACGTAGAGATAGTCGTTGGGGCCGCCGGGCTTGCACTGGATTGCGTTGCCGAGCTGGCCGCCTCCTGAATCGTTGCCCGCCCTTGGGGTTTCGCGCAAGGCCCCGGTGGGTACGGAATATTCCTCGAGCGGGCCGTGCGCCAGGCGCTGATGGTCGCGGAATTTCACCCGGCAGAGATTCATCACAGCGTCCATCATCGCCACCTCCACATACTGGCCGAGGCCGGTCCGGTGGCGCTGCTGAAGCGCACCGAGCAACCCGATCGCCAGGTGCAAACCGGTGCCTGAGTCGCCAATCTGCGCTCCGGTCACGAACGGAGGGCCTTCAGGTACCCCGGTGGTGCTCATTGCGCCGCCCATGGCCTGGGCAACATTTTCGTAGGCCTTGAATTCGGCATAGGGGCCCGAGGAACCAAAGCCCTTGATCGAACCCATGATGATGCGCGGATTGATGGCGTGGATGCGCTCCCAGCCAAAGCCCAGACGCTCGAGGACTCCGGGGCCGAAGTTCTCCATCACGATGTCGCACACCTGTAGCAGATCCACGAAGACCTGCTTACCCTCGGCGGATTTCATGTTCACCGTGATCGAGCGCTTGTTGCAGTTGAGCATGGTGAAGTACAGGCTGTCGGCTCCGGGGACATCGCGGAGTTGGCCGCGGGTGGCATCACCCTGGGGGGGTTCGAACTTGATCACATCGGCACCCAGCCAGGCAAGCAACTGGGAGCAGGTGGGCCCGGCCTGCACATGGGTCATGTCCAGGATGCGGATACCCTCGAGCGCTAGACTCATGAAGACCTCGCAGAAGGATGAAAGCGTGGGAAAGGCGCTTCAGGCCGCGCCTGCTGGCCCCACGAAGCGCTCGCGCAAGCCCGCGAGCAGCGGCCAAAGGAGCAGGATGAGCGCAAACGCAGTGATACTTCCCACCAGCGGATTCGCAAAGAAGATGCGCAGGTCTCCCTGAGACAGCAGCATCGACTGCCGAAAGGAGTCCTCGGCACGGTCACCCAGCACCAGGGCCAGTACCAGCGGGGCAAACGGGTAGTCGAGTTTCTTGAACACATAGCCCACAACGCCGAAGATCAGCATCAGCCAGACATCGAACATGGAACTGTGGACGGTGTAGGCCCCGATTGCACAGATCACCAGAATCACGGGCGCGATGATCGCAAAGGGGATCCGCAGGATCGCCGCAAAAAGCGGCACGGCGCTCAGCACGAGCACAAGGCCCACCACGTTGCCCAGGTAGATGCTCGCAATCAGCCCCCACACAAAGTCCTTCTGTTCGGTGAAGAGCAAAGGCCCGGGCTGAAGTCCCCAGATCAGGAGTCCGCCGAGAAGCACCGCTGCGGTTGGCGAGCCCGGCACGCCGAGCGTGAGCATCGGCAGAAGCGCTGAAGTGCCGGCGGCGTGCGCCGCGGTTTCGGGTGCCACCACACCCTCCATCTCGCCTTTGCCGAACCGCGCCGCGCGTGGCGAGAAGCGCTTGGCGATGCCGTAGCTCATGAAGGAGGCCGGTGTTGCACCACCGGGAACCACGCCCATGAAGCAACCCACGGCCGAACTGCGCAGAGAAGTCAGCCAGTAGCGCGGCAATTCCTTCCAGGTGTCGAGCACCGTCCGCAGGTTGAGTTTTGCCCGACTGCCCTTGAATTCGAGACCCTCCTCGAGCGTCTGCAGGATCTCGCCAATGCCAAAGAGCCCGATCACTGCGATCAGGAAGTCAAAGCCCTTGAGCAGTTCGGTCTGCCCGAAGGTGAGCCGCAACTGGCCGGTCACCGTGTCGAGTCCCACCGAGGCCAGGGCAAAGCCGAGCATCATGGATGCGATCGTCTTCACTGCGGAACCCCGCGCCATCCCCACGAAGGCGCAGAAGGTCAGCAGGTAGACCGAGAAGAACTCGGCCGGACCGAAACGCAGGGCAAAGCCAGCCACCAGCGGCGAGAGAAAGGTGATCATCACCACCGCCACCAGCGCGCCGACGAAGGACGAGGTGAACGCGGCGGCAAGCGCCTGTCCTGCCTTGCCGGCGCGCGCCATCGGGTAGCCGTCGAAGGTGGTGGCCACCGACCACGGTTCGCCTGGAATGTTGAAGAGGATCGAGGTGATCGCTCCGCCGAAGAGTGCTCCCCAGTAGATGCACGACAGCAGGATGATCGCCGAGGTTGGCGGCATGGTGAAAGTGAGCGGCAGCAGGATCGCAACCCCGTTGGCGCCACCCAGGCCGGGCAGTACGCCGATGATCACGCCGAGCAGCACCCCGATGAACATCAGCATCAGGTTGAAGGGCGACAGGGCGATGGTGAAGCCCTGCATCAGCGCGTTGATTTCGTCCATCTCAGCCGAACCCGAGTGCCGCCTCGATCGGGCCCTTCGGCAGGGGCAGGGTGAACCAGATCTCGAACATCGCAAAGAGTGCGCCGCTCACGCCGAGCGACACCGCAGCGACCAGCGGTATCCGGTATCTGCCGAGTCGCCACATGAACGCTGCGATGAAGAGTGATGACGACACGTAGAGTCCAAGCCACTGGATCGCCGCAACATAGACGACGGTGGGGATGAGCACGGTGAGCACCAGCCGCAATGCACGGGTGGACACGAAGGAAACATCCGAGCGCATGCGCAGTGCACCTGCGAGGGTGTAGAGGCTGGTCGCGCAGAGGATCACGCCAATGTAGAAGGGGAAGTAGCCGGCCTGAGGACCGTCGTCGGCCCAGCTTGCCCCAAGGCGCAGGCTGTCGAACACCACGACGCTGCCAAGAAGGAGGACGAGGAGGGCCACCACCATCTCCATGCTGCGTCGATTGGTGGCGGAGCGCTCCCCGGTGGGCTCTTGCTCGTGTTGCACTACTTGCTTCGCCCTGCAAGGAAGCCGGCCGAGCGCATGAGCAGCAGGTGGCGCGCCTCTTCCTTGCCGAGCCAATCCACGAAGGGCTGCCCGTTCATGGTGGTGGTGTTGAAGGCACCACGCTCCATGAACTCCTTCCAGTCGGGGGTCTCGCGCACTTTCTGCAGCAGATCGATGAAGAACTGCTGCTGTTCCGCGCTGACCCCGGGCGCCATGAAGATGCCGCGCAGCATCACATACTCCACATCGAGCCCCGACTCCTTGCACAGGGGGATATCGGACCACGCCATGGTATCGGTGACCTTGGCCTTGTAGGGCATGCGCTTGCTGTCGAAGACGCAAAGCGGGCGCAACTTGCCTCCGCGCCACTGGGCCACGGCCTCGATCGGATTGTTGACGGTGGAGTCCACATGCTTGCCCACGAGCTGCACCGCAACTTCGCCGCCTCCCTTGAAGGGCACATAGGTGAACTTCACATCACCCTGCTTTTCCATGGCCACCGTGATGATCTGGTCCTCCTGCTTCGAACCGGTTCCGCCCATCTTCAACTTGCCGGGGCCAGCGGTCCTGGCCGCAGCCACATACTCCCTGGCGTTCTTGTATGGGGCTTCGGCATTCACCCAGAGCACAAACTGGTCGAGCGCCAGCATCTGCAGCGGCGTGAGGTCGCGCCAGTTGAACGGTACGTCGGTGGCAAGAGGGGTGGTGAAGAGGTTCGACAGCGTGATCACCAGCTTGTGCGGGTCGCCTTTCGAGCCTTTCATCATCAGGAAGCCCTCGGCGCCCGCTCCCCCGCCCTTGTTCATGACCACGATGGGCTGCTTCATCAGGTTGTGCTTCGAGACCACGGTCTGGATGAAGCGCGCCATCTGGTCGGCTCCGCCGCCGGTTCCCGCGGGAACGATGAACTCCACCGCCTTGGCGGGCTCCCAGGCGTGACTGCGTGAAGGGCTCAGGCCAAACGCCATCGCGGTGGCAAGGCCGACTGCTGTGGCCGCGCTGCCAAGACGTGCGCTCCAGCGCGGAAAGCCTGGCCGCAGCCTGCCTGCCGGATCAGTCCGTTCGCTGCGCTCTGTGGGTTCAGGCATGGTGCTTTCGAGGTGCATGCGGGGTCTCCTGGAAATGCGTTGTTGGGGATCGCAGCGTTGACCTCTGCCAACGAAGTCCACTGCGAAGCGTTCAGAACAATCCGACGACACGACCATCGACAAGGTCGATTCGCGTGGCCGACGGCACCTTGGGCAGGCCGGGCATCGTCATGACATCGCCGCAGATCATCACCACGAATTCCGCACCCGCAGCCAGTCGTACCTCCCGGACATGGATGCGATGCTGCGTTGGCGCGCCGCGAAGCTGCGGATCTGTGGAGAAAGAATACTGCGTTTTCGCCACACAAACCGGATAGTGACCGTAGCCATCGTCTTGCAGCGCACGAATCTGTGCCTTCACCTTCGCATCGGCCACAACTTCGTCGGCGCGGTAGACGCGCC
>VGHO01000074.1 GCA_016868175.1 Betaproteobacteria bacterium | reverse complement strand
TGCCCAGTCGATCAGCGGTACCGACCTGGTGGTGGGACCCCGCGGGCATCCGGGTCAACTGCTGCTTGCGACGGTGTTTCACCTGGGAGAGCCTCGCTCGGCGCTGCGCATTGAAACGCTCGACTGGCTGCAGCAGCAGCCCGCAGTGGCGTGGACCGTTCCGATATCGCTGGGCGACTCGCACCGGGGATTTCGCGTGGTGGGTACCCAGGCGGAGTACTTCGCGCGAATTCGCACCGGTGAAATGCAAGATCTGCGCTTTGCCCAGGGGCGCGCGTTCACCGAGCTGTGGGATGTCGTGCTTGGAGCGCAGGTTGCGAGGCAGCTGGGGTACACGCTTGGGACAACGGTCGTGCTCGATCACGGCTTGGAGGCCATCCCGGATCCAAGCCGGTCGCAACCCGCCGTGATGTTGCGATCGCGTCCTGATCCACCCGCATCAAGCTTGCCGTCGAACCCTGCGCTAGCAGCGCCGGGTTCAGGCCACGACGACAAGCCCTTTCGGGTCGTTGGCATCCTGTTGCCCACAGGAACTGCGATCGACCGCAGCCTTTTCGTTTCGCTGGAGGCCATTGAAGCCATCCATATCGAGTGGCAGGCTGGCGCACCGATCACGGGATTGAGGGTATCGCCCGAGCTGGTACGAAAGTTCGACCTGAGCCCCAAACAGTTGAGCGCTATCCATGTGGGGCTCAAGAGCCGGGCCTTGCTCTTTCGTTTCCAGCGCTCGGTGGAAACTCAGGCACCGGAGCCGTTGACCGCCGCCGCTCCAGGCATCGCACTCGCCGATCTGTGGAGACTGCTCGGGCTCGGGGAAGCTGCGCTGAGCCTTCTCGCCTCGGTGATGGTTGTTGTAGCGACGCTCGGCCTGGGCGCGAGCCTGCTCGGATCGATGCGCGAACGTGAACGCGAACTCGCGATCCTGCGGGTAGTAGGCGCGCGACCTTTGCAGCTTGCCTGGCTGGTCGTCGTTGAGTCCCTGATTGCTGCCTCGCTCGCTCTTGTGCTTGCGCTCGCCGGACTAAGCCTGCTGCTCCTCGTGTTTCGCGATCCGCTTCTGCTCGGTGCAGGGGTGAGCATGTCGGCACAACTGATGCGTCCTGGCGAAACCTGGATGGTGGCCGGGGTCTATGCTTGTGCCCTGGGTGTGAGTGTGATCCCTGGCGTGCGCGCATACCGGGCAGCATTGCATCAGACCCTGCTGTTGCGCTGAAGACCCGAGCTTCCCCACCACAGACCTCAGCGGTCGGAAACTCCGTCGACAGCAGGCGAGGTGAAACCATGGATACCTGGTGAAACGACGGAGATCTGGTGAAGCGATGGATACCTGGTGAAACGATGGAGATCTGGTGAAGCGATGGATACCTTATGAGAAGATGAAGATCTTATAAAGCGATGGATACCTGGTGAAACGGTGGATAGCGAAGGAAACAACGACGGAAGACACCAGCGCGTCGCTACGCCGCACTGCGCGCGGCGCCGCCTGCTCCGATCGCTTGTATTGGGCCTCGTCGGTGGCCCGGCGCTTGGCTCGGCGATCTGTGCAGCATCGAAGGCTGAGGCAAACAACCGGGTGCGGGACCTCGGGTGGGACGATCTGATCCCGGCTGACTGGAAGCCGGAAAAGCTGCTCGAAGGTCTCAACATTGCCTTCTTGCTTGATGGCGACCCGAGGGCTAACGAGGCGATGGCAAAGCTGCGCGAACTCTGGGACAAGGCACCGGCAGTGAAGACGCTGCACGGCCAGCAGGTGCGGCTGCCGGGCTTTGTTGCGCCGCTCGAACGAAGTCCGCGCGGCATCAGCGAGTTTCTGTTGGTGCCCTATTTCGGGGCCTGTATCCATTCGCCGCCACCGCCGGCCAATCAGATCGTCCACGTGATCGTGAGCGATCCGATCAGCGAAAAGGTGGCGCAGGGCGCGGTGCTTGCGAGCGGCAGGCTCGAGGTGCAAAGCTTCGAGTCAGCGCTTGGCGTATCCGGCTACCGCATGCCACAGGCCAAAGTACTGGTTTACCAGGCGCCCCGCAAACCCTGAGAGAGTGGCAAGGACCTGCCCCAGCGCGGCGAACCGTGCAATACGGACGGTCGTATCGACCGGTTACCGTAAACCCTGCAACAACTGGGCTCGGGTCAGGCGGGCGGCCTTGGTGAAGGGGATGTTGAAGAGGCCGCCGAGTTCGGCGCTCCCCTCGATTTCATAACGCAGCCCTTCGCCAACCAGGCCAATCACGCCACGCTCGAGCGCCCCAGGTATGGCACGAAGCGGGATCAGCACCCGGAACGACGCTTCAGCGCTACCGAAGGCGGGCAACCGAACATTTTCCACGGTTTCACCGGTTGCCACCTGGTGATCATCGATGCGCGCAAGGAACTGAATCCGCGACAGAGGGATCGGCAGCGGGTTGCTGTTGTCCATCGTGAGCACCACCCGCAAGCGGAGGTTTTCCCGATCGATTCCCTGCACCTGGACTTCCTTGACCGCCACCGAGGGTTTGCCGAGCGCATGCGCGGCGGACGGATTCAATACCGAACTTGCCACTGCCAAGGCCGCCGCCAGCCAGACGAGGAAGCGTGGCAACCAGGCTGGGGGAGCGTCCAACCACCCGCGGACGCGAGCGGTGAGGCCACGGTAGCCGTCGCTTCCCCAGCCGCTGCCGCAGCACACGTTTCGCGCGCCACCCCAGAAGTCCGCGTTCATCGTTGGCCTCACCAGTGCAGACTCACAACCTTGGCGGGATCAAAGTGGGCGTTTTCCCAGACCAGTTCATCCCAGTTCCTGGCCTGACTGAGGTTGAGCGCATAACTGCCAGGGTTGGCAACCACCCGGGTTGCACCCAGCTTGTAGTCGAAACTGTCGTGAACATGGCCATGGATCCACAGATCGGCAAGGCGCACTGCCGCTCCAAGATCTGAGATAAACCCAGGGTTGCCCGGATGTTGCGCAAAGCGTGGGTGAACCGACTTCGGATGCACACCATGATGGGTTATTGCCACGGTCGGTCCCTCGTGAATCGACTCGAGTTCGGTCAGCAACCATGCCCGCTCGCGCTCATGGATCGCGAGCGCATCTTCAGGCAGGAAGCGGCGCCGCTTGCTGTCGACGCCCTTGATCACCCGGTGATCCACCATCAGCCGCTCGCAAGCCTGCATCGCGAGGGTCTTGCGGATACCGTCCCCGAGCAGTGCATAGTCGGTCCACAAGGTGCAGCCGAGAAAACGAACACCGTGCCAGAGGAGTGAATCGCCGGAAAGAAGCCGGACCTGCGTTCCGCGGCAGGCTTCGCGCATCGCGTCGATCGTGGGGTTCACAAGGTGTTCGTAGAACTCATGGTTACCTGGTACGAAGAGCACCGGTATCGGCCAATCGGCAAAGCGACGGATTGCCTCCACTCCGTTGTGAATGTCGCCGGCCAGCACCAGCACGTCGGCGCGGTCGGTTCCGAGACGCTCCACGCGGGTCGCATCCCGGAAGGCCTTGCGAAACATTTCCAGATGAAGGTCTGACGCAAGCTGTACGCGCAAGGAACGATTCATGTCCAACCTCCGTGGTTGCTCAGCCCGAAAACGCCACAGCCCGGGATCACCTCAACTCGAAAACGCCACAGCCCAGGATCGCCTCAACTCGAAAACGCCTCAGCCTCCAAAATCCAGGCGTATCTTGTCGCGCAGGCTCTCGAGCGATTGCAGGTGCCTGCGCAGCATCCAGCGTTGGTTCGAATTGAGCGCCAGCAAGTCCACCACATTCGCGCGCTGCGCGTCGCTGCCGGAAGAACGCGCGAGTTGTTGCTCGAGGCGCAAGGCTGTGAGGTTCTCGAAAGCATCCCGAAGTGCGGCCGCCTCCCCGTCTTGCAGCACCTCACGCTTTTCCAGCCACCTGATCCGGTCGACCGTGCTGTGCGGTATCCATGCGTGCCGCTCGAGGTGCGCAAGCGCGAGAAAGCGCACAGCGTCAACGATCAAGGAGGTGCCGTGCAACTTGAGGTCGCGCAACAGAGCCAGCCCGCCCGGGATGGTGCTGCCAAACCCACCCATCCACTCGCGAAGCGCAAGCACACCCTCCGAGGGTATCGGTTGGACATTGCGCTCAAGGATCGACGCCGCAAGAGCCCGAAGGAATCCGCGTGCGGCGAGCGCCTGAACCTGGATCTGTCGACGATTGCCGGCCCCTTCCAGCAGCGCGCCGACACGTGCTTCGAGTTGGTCGACCAGAGCCCGGTCGCCCGCCAGCCAACGAAAATCGAGGGCGATGCTGGCTTTCAGGATCGCCTCGGGGTTCGGGCGCAGAAGCCACCCCTGAATCTCCCGCGTCCATTCCCCGAGCGTCTTGCACCAGGCATCGTTCATCGCCATCACGCCGCCCTCGCAAAGCGGAAAGCCCATACGGTCGAGGAGTTCGTTCACCCGCCTGGCGAGCCCTTGCACCGCGTGCCCCCCGGCGAGACCCGTTGCATCGCCCAGGATCAGTGCGTTGTCCTGATCGGTCACGATCGTCTGCTCGGCGCGCGCCTCGGATCCGAGGCTGATCCAGGCCCAGGGCTGATCGACCACGGAGGTGCCGACCACCAAGTGGATGGCCTGCCGGGTCAGCGCATCGTTGAGGAGTGACATGATCCGCGCAATCTGCAGTGCGGGAAGCGACGCGCGGTGCAACTGGCGCGCAACAGCGGTGGCCTCGGCAGCGGCGCTGCCCAGTTGCGCCTCATCGCGTGCCCGCTCGATCGAGAGCATCAGCCGGTCGGGGCTGTTGCGCAGTTGACGCATGAGGTCGTGTTCGCTGAGAAGCCCAACGATCTCTCCCCCTGAAACGAGCGGCAGGTGTCTTACCCGCCAGCGCAGCATCGCTTCCATCGCATCGAGCGCGCTGCTTTCCACCGGCAGCGTCCTCACTGGGTGGCTCATCACCGACGACACCGCCGCATCGAGGTTCTTGCGCGGAAGGATGACCCGGTCAATCAGATCGGTCCGGGTGAGAATCCCGCAACCTGTATCCGCGCAATCGATCAGTATCGAACCCACCCGCGCCGATTGCATGCGCGTGAGCGCCACGCCAAGTGTCTCGCTCTCCGGGCAGCGAAGGAGTTGCGTCTGCATCAGGTCTGCAACCGGGCAGAGCAGCGGGCTCATGCCCCGCGAACCTCAGGTGCCTGCGTCCTTTGGTCGCCGGATCGATCCCAGAGGTTGGGGACGGTGGTGCTGCTGTAGCCCGAGATGAAAGGGCGCAACCTCGGCTCGCCGCGCCCACCGGTGGATAAGCCTGCGTTATCTGGCCCACCCGTTCCACCAGTGCCTGCCGTGCCACCCCCAGGACCTGAGCAATCCAGTGCCTTTGCTTCAAGGTAGACATGCCGGCGCACGGCGCCGATGTTGGCGCCGTAAACATGGATACTGATCGAGACCTTCCCGGGCACTGCGTTGGCCACAGTGTGCACATCGCCGAGCGTGGGCGAGACGGCTTCGATCTCGCCCGGATGCAGCGTGTGCGGCGATCCAAGCGCCTTCATCCAGCCTTGCGCATCCGGCGCATAGGGCTGACACAGTTCGGCGCCCCGCAGCATCCCCACCAGTCCCCAGACCGTGTGATCGTGGATGGGCGTACGCTGGCCTGGACCCCAAACGAAACTCACCACCGAAAACCGTTCAAGCGGGTCGCAGTGCAGCAGGTACTGCCGGTAATGGAGGGGGTGGGGTCGCGCGCAGGACTCGGGCAACCACGCGTCGCGATGGATGAGGCGCTCGAGCAGGGGCCTCACCCCGGCGATCAGGACCCGTTCGTCACCACTTTCCGAGACGCAATCCGTGACGTCACGCACAAAACGGCGCAAGGGTTCAAGCGTATTCATGGGGGCTGCCCATACTGGCCGCCTGCGCAGGCCGAAATGTTGGAAACGATGCCCGAGTTGCAGTCCCGACCCGCATCGCTCCCCGAAGAACTTACTTGCGCTTGACCTTCTCAAGCATCTTGAACACCGACTTCCTGGCGCGCGAGAACTGCCGCTTGAGCACCTTGGGAAGCGCCCGACGCTCGAGTGTGTTTCGGCGGGTACGGGAACGTTCAGCCATGACAATTCCTTCAGACAGATCGAAATCAGGGTGGACAAATCATTTTCGAGTATACGGCCAGAGATCCTCGGGCAGCCCGAGTCACCCTCGACCCCAGGAATCAACCATGACGGCTGATCCAGTGATGCGCGATCGCATCCCTGCGGCAGATCCAGACACGGTCATGCGATTCGATATGGTCAAGAAAGCGCTGCAGTGCACGAAAGCGGCCCGGCCTCCCGAGCAAACGGCAGTGCATGCCCACCGACATCATGCGCGGAAACTCCTCTCCCTCGGCATACAGCACATCGAAGGTGTCCCTGAGGTATTGCAGGAAATGTTCCCCGGTGTTGAAACCCTGCGGCGTTGCAAAGCGCATGTCGTTGGCATCCAGCGTGTAGGGCACAACCAGGTGCCTGCGAACGACGTTGTCGCTGCAGCGCACTGAAGTGAAGAAAGGCAGATCATCGCCGTAGTAATCGCTGTCGTAGAGAAATCCGCCCTGCTCCACCACGAGGCGACGGGTATTGGGCGAGTCACGACCTGTGTACCAGCCCAGGGGCTGCGTTCCGGTGAGATCCTGGAAAATCTCCAGTGCCCGGCGCATGTGACTGCGTTCGCCTGCCTCATCCATCGACTGGTAGTGGATCCAGCGCCAACCGTGGCATGCGATTTCGTGACCGGCTTCAATCAGGGCCCGCACCAGGCCCGGGTGCCGCTCGAGTGCCATCGCCACACCGAACACGGTGAGCGGCAGCCTGCGCTGCTCGAATTCGCGCAGGATGCGCCAGACGCCAACCCGCGCGCCGTATTCGTAGATCGAATCCATGCTCATGTGGCGCTCGGCGTAGCTCGCGGCGCCAACGATTTCCGAGAGGAATTGCTCGGATCCCGGATCGCCGTGCAGAACATGATTCTCGCCACCTTCCTCATAGTTGAGTACAAACTGCACCGCGATCCGCGCCTTGCCCGGCCAGTCGGCAAATGGCGGCGAAGGTCCGTAGCCGACAAGATCGCGCGGGTAATCGTGGTTGTTGGGGCAGCTTGATTGCATTCGCAACTCCGGCTCGAGGATGAAGCAAGGCTGCAAAGGGTACCCGAATCGTCGCTGCATCACGCCCGGGCCCTCGGGTGGTGGAGCCGTACTGCGCGGAGTGTGCCCCGCGGGAGTACTCCCCGCGCTGTACGGCCGGGGTAACAGGCAAGGCTTGGGCGTTCTCCGCCGCGCGGTACCCTTGGACGGGTCCGTGGTCTTGCCCTTGCGGCAAGCAGGCGCAAAATCGTTACCCGTTATCCCCGGAGGCTCGTATGTTCACTCCCTCGCGCTCGGTAAGCCTCACCCAGTACCTGATTGAAACGCAGCGCGGACGGCAGTTGATCAGCGCGGAGTTGCGACTCCTGCTCGAAGTTGTGGCGCGCGCCTGCAAACGCATCAGCTATGCGGTGGGCAAGGGTGCGCTCACCGGCATTCTTGGCGAAGCGGGTAACACCAATGTCCAGGGCGAAGCGCAAAAGAAGCTCGATGTCATCGCCAACGAGGTGCTTCTGGAAGCCAACGCCTGGGGTGGCCACCTCGCTGCGATGGCCTCCGAGGAAATGGACGGCCCCTACCCGATTCCCGATCGCTATCCGCGCGGTGAGTTTCTGCTGCTTTTTGATCCGCTCGACGGCTCGTCGAACATTGACGTCAACGTCTCGATCGGCACGATCTTTTCGGTGCTGCGAATGCCCGAAGCCGGAGCAGTGCCGAGGATCGAGCACTTTCTGCAGCCCGGACGAGCCCAGCTTGCCGCCGGCTATGCGGTGTATGGTCCTTCCACGCTCCTGGTGCTCACCGTTGGCGCAGGGGCGGCATGCTTCACGCTTGATCGCGAAACCGGCAGCTGGTGGCTCACTCAGGATAGGATGACGGTGCCCCGCAGCACTCGCGAGTTCGCGATCAACGCGTCGAACGCGCGCCACTGGGAACCCCCGGTGCGCCGATACATCGATGAACTGCTGGCGGGTGCAAGTGGCCCGCGCGGGGCCGACTTCAACATGCGCTGGGTTGCCTCGATGGTGGCCGATGTTCACCGGGTACTCACCCGCGGAGGGATTTTCATGTACCCGCGCGACGCGCGCGACGCCCTTCGGCCAGGTCGGCTGCGCCTGATGTACGAGGCAAACCCGATGGGGCTGCTGGTTGAGCAGGCCGGAGGGGCAGCGAGCACCGGGATGGGTTCAATTCTCGAGGTACAGCCTGCTTCGCTGCATCAGCGGGTGCCAGTGATTCTCGGCTCCACCGAAGAGGTGGAGCGACTGGAGGCCTACCACCGGGAATCAGGGCAGCAGCTTACCTGAAACGACACTCCGCGCGCAGGGTCGATCGGGGGGCCTGATCCAGAGGCCTTGCGCTCAGTGGCTCAGCATCGCCCGAAGATGCGCTTCCACAGACCGTGCGAGCGCGCGCAGGTTGTAGCCACCTTCAAGCAGCGAAACGATGCGTCCTTGTGCTGCGCCGTCGCGCGAAGCGCAGACGAGTTGTTCGGTTGCCCATGCGTAATCCTCTTCGCTCCATTGCAGCTGCGCAAGCGGATCGTCGCGGTGCGCATCGAACCCCGCAGACACGAGGATCAGTTCGGGGTCAAAGGCACGCAGGGCCGGAAGGCCTTCATCAAGCCAGCGCTTCCTGAAGACACTCCCGTCGGAACGACTCGGCAGTGGCAGGTTGCAGCCATTTGCACCCAGCGGTACTTCGCCGCAGTGGGGATAGAGCGGAGATTGAAAACTGTGGAGCATGAACACCGCCGAATCGCCTGCAAGGATTTGCTCGGTGCCGTTTCCATGGTGAACATCCCAGTCGACCACCGCAACCCGTTTCAGGCCCAGCTCGGCAACGGCATACCGCGCGGCAACGGCCACGTGATTGAAGATGCAAAAGCCCATGGCCCGCCATGACTCGGCGTGGTGGCCCGGAGGGCGAACACTGCAGAAGGCGCGCTTCAAGTGGCCCTCGCACACCTGCCGGACAGCACCGATCGCAGCGCCGGAGGCCCTGAGCGCTGCAGGAACACTCGCCGGGTTCATCGCGGTGTCGGCATCGAGCCACACGAGTTCACCCTCGCGTTGCGGAGCCCTGCCGAGCACCTTCTCAACGTAGGCGGCTTCGTGCGCCCGCAGAATGTCGTGGATTGCCGCTGGCTCTGCGGCAAGGGGCGCGAGATGGGCCATCAGGCCGCAATGCTGCAGATGCTGGTGGATGGCCATGACCCTTTCGGGACACTCCGGGTGACCCGGGACCATCGCGTGCTGCGCAAACAAGGGGTCGTAGCAATACCCCACGGTGGCCAACGAATCCCTCACGCTGCACTGCCCCGCCTTGAGCCGGTGTGGCGCAACCCTGCTGAACGAAGTGCGCAGATCGGCGGCACTGGGGGTTGCGTCGAAGGCACCAGAAACCGCTCAGGAGGCACTGCCGATAGCTCAGGGGACTCCGGAGCTCGTCTGGGATTCAAGACATCGGATCCGGGTCGACCACCTTGAGAACCCGCGACTCTCCGTTGTGTCGCACGCGGGCGCCGAGGTAGAAGATGTCGATCGACGAGGGCTGCTCCGAAACCACGGTGAAGGGAGCGCGACCGAACACCGACCGCGCCTCGTTGGCGGAAAGCTGCAGTCGCTCGATACGGCCATCGGCGGTTCGGATGCAGATCCGCTGTGAGACGCCAGAACTGATGTGTACATACGGGGTGGACTTGAGCCGGCTGACCGGAACTGCCGTGGCCGCGTGGCGGTCTGATACTTCGCAAAGATCAACACCACGCTCCTCGGAAGCGCTGCGACCTTCTGCAGCGGGGGAGGTCGCTGCGTTACCGGCTGCCGAAACCGCGGCGTTTGCCGCTAGCCCGGCTGACGGAAGCGGCGAGTAGCGTCGCTCGGGCGGGCCCGCAGCGAAGCGACCGCTCTGCGGTTCGTGCGCTGTTTGCGGAGCGAGAGCCCTTGCATCAGCGTCCAGGAGGCTGCCCTCGCTGCCAGTGGCAGTGGACCGCGAAAACGGCTGCGGAAACGGCTGGGGTGATTGCACTATGCTGGGCGGGGCACTCTGCATCTCGGGCCGCACCAAAGGCGCAGACGTTGGATCCGGGCGCGGATCGGTGTTGTCCCGAAGCTTTGAGGCGCCAGGTGCGATTTCCCCTGCCCCGGGGCGGTCCGGGACCGAGCCGTTGCGATAACCCTTGATGTCGGCCTGTCGGGCAAGGTGAAGCGGAGCAGGACTTTCGTCGATCCGTTGCTGGACCGCGAGCAAGGGATCGGCGACCGGATCCCTGCGGTAATTCTGCCAGGCATCCACCGAAAACCAGACGGCAAGGCCACCGAGCGCTCCCGCAGCGAGCCAATAGTCAAGGCCACTCCTGCGGGGGCTTGCACCGAGGTCGTTTGGCCCACAGTGAACATCCTGCCCCGCCTTCAGAGGAAGGCCGGCAGAGGCAGTGCGGTGACCTGAGACCTCTGGCGCGGCCCCCCGCACCAGCCCGTAGCGCTGCTGGAATGACTCATCGGTCTGTCCATCCATTCCCAGCGCGGCGGCGTAGCGCAATGCCACTGTTCGCCGATGCTGCGCATTGTAGAAGCCGCGCGACCCACCCTCCTCGAGCGACCTGATCTGCGCCTCTGAGACGAGCAACAGTCTGGCCATCGAAGCCACAGACTGTCCGCTCCTCACGCGTGCCGCGCGGAGCGACTCCCGAACGATGCCCTCAGCCATGCCAGACCCAATCTGACGACGCAATGGATGGGTACTTCAACCGAGACTGACCCTCGTGCCGTGTCGGATCAGTCTTCCTCTCATCCGGAGTTTCTCATGTTTGCCCGCCGGTCGCATGTTTGCCGCTCAACCCGCTCGACCGCCCGGGACCCGGACGATGACCTGGATAAGCTACATCTGCCATTCCTGGTCGGTATCGGCTTCGGCGATCATCACGCGCATCACATCGGTCATCGAGATCATACCCACGATCCGCTCGCCATCGGCCACCGGCAAATGCCGGAAACGCCCCTCTGACATGATCTTCATGCACTCCGCGATCGTTGCCGAAGGTCCGATCGTAGTGACATTGCGGGTCATGATTTCGCCGATACGGATGGTTTCCGGGTTGATTCCCTTGGCAATAACCTTGTGCGCGTAATCGCGGTCGGACACGATCCCGACCATCGCCCCGTTTTCGAAGACAACAAGGCTGTGGATGTGCTTCTCGAGCATCAGATCCATCGCCTGCTTCACGGGCATTTCCGGCTCGGCATGAATCAGACCGAATGTCTTGCTTTCCAAAACCTGCGCAACTGTCGTCATGACGTCGTCCCTCGCAAAAATGAATTGAAATGTGGGAAATGCGCCACATGAACAGTCGTGGCATCATCAACGGTGAATCACCTGCAGGCCGGTTCTTGGAATCTCCCGGGTTGGGTAAAGGGAGCATATCCTGGTTAATGCAGTTCATTGGCCGGAGGTATTCCTCGGTGATCCGGTCGGGGAAATCGGGCGGGCCCGGGTGATGTCGGAAACGCTTACCTAACCCATCGAAGGTGCATCCAATGCCTAAACTAACACTCGAAAGCATCCAGAAACAGATCGAAAGATTGCAAGCGCAGGCCAGGAAAATGGAAGGACTGGAAACTGCAAAGAAGCTCAAGTCCACCGCTCAGGTGAGGAGCTTGATGCAAAAACTCGGAGTGAGTATAGAAGACCTGGCCGCCGAAGCGCAAAAACCCGCAGCG
>VGHO01000073.1 GCA_016868175.1 Betaproteobacteria bacterium | reverse complement strand
GGGGCAGGCAGTGTCGGGGTCTGCGCAACCGGCAAGCTGGTATGTATGGCTCTGGGGCGGATCGGGTTCTGGAGCCGGGGCTGGACCGGGTGCTGGACCCGGGGCGGGAGTGGGTTCTGGAGCCGGGGTGGGAGCCGGGTCGACAACCGGAGGGGGGAGCCTCTTCGTGCAGAGCTACGCCTCGCTTCGCGAGGCTCTCGCCGCACTCGGGCGGGTGCGCGGCTTGCGGATGGTTGAGGCCGGGAAACTTCAGCCCGGACAGGCCTACGAACTGCGGGTGCGGATGCGGCTCGACGCAGCTTTGTTGCCGCGCCTCTTCCAGGTTCCCGGCATTGCCCAGAAGGATTGGTCGATCGAGTCCCCATGGAAACGCTTCAGCTTCGAGATCGAGACGAGGAAAAACGCTCCCTGACGAGGGTGCTGCGGGTTGTCCTGATCCTGGCGATCGGGCTGGCCGGCGTGATGCTGCTTGCCTTGTCCACCGCAACGCGCAATAGCCAGTTCTTCACCGCGTACTACCTGAGTCTCTTTTGGACTGCGGTGGGGATCGGGATCCTGATTCTTGGTCTGCTCGCCGAACTGCTCAGGCGACTGATCACCCGATTGCGCCGCGGTCTCTTCGGCTCGCGGCTCATGGCGCGCATGGCGCTGGTGTTCATCGCGCTCGCAGTCTTGCCCGCTGCCCTGATCTTTTTTGTGTCGGTGCAATTCATCGAACGTTCAGTCGAATCCTGGTTCGATCTGCCCGTGGAGCGCGCACTCGACTCCGGATTGAGCCTTGCACGCGTTACGCTCGACTCGCGCCTGCAGGGATTGCTTCGGGATGCGCGCGCACAGGCGTTTGCGCTCGAGGAGGGCTCGCAGTTTGCGCCCGGGGCCCAACTCGAGAGGGTTCGTGCACGCCTGGGGGCCGTCGAAGTGCAGCTCTTGTCGGCTTCGGGCCGGCTACTCGCCACCGCAAGCGAGGCAGTCCTTGCACCCGCCCTGCAAGGGCCCGGGGCAGCGGTTCTGAGGCAGGCGCGCAGCCAGGGCCAATGGGGCGCGATCGAGGGGTCTGACGGCGGTTACCGCCTGCGGGTACTCGTTCCCTGGAGTGCCCCGGGCAACACGCTCGAGCAGAACTGGTTGCAGGCGGTCGTGCTTGTGCCTGCCGACCTGGGGGAACTTGCCGAGGCTGCCCAGCAGGGTTGGCGTGACTATCAGGAGCTGTCGCTTGCCCGCACAACCCTGAAGCGGCTCTTTCGGGTGACGCTGGTGATCGTTTTTCTGCTCACCGTGTTCGGAGCGGTTGCAGCGGCGTTCCTGCTTGCGGGCTGGCTGGTGGGACCGCTTGCGGAGCTGGCCAGGGCCACGCGGGTGCTCGCAAGCGGTCAGTTCATCGAGGTCAGACCGTATGCAGCGCGCGATGAACTCGGGATCCTGATGCAATCGTTCAACGACATGTCGCGAGGTCTGCACGAGGCCCAGCAGATGATCGGGGAGAATCAGGCGGCTCTCCAGGCGGTGAATCTTCGCCTGCAGAGCATCCTCACGCACATCGACGCGGCAGTTCTGGTGCTCGATGGTCAGATGCGCATGGAGTCTGCGAACGCGCAACTCGAACGCCTGGGCGGGCAATCGCTGCAGGGGTGCAAGGGTTGGCCTCTGCTGCAGCTTCCGGGTCTTGGTGAACTCGCCCGTTCAATCCAGCAGGCCTTCGCCGAGTTGCCCGACGACGCGCAGACCGGCTGGCAACGGCAATGGACCTTGCGCGCAGGCGCAATCACCCTCCTGGCTCGCGGCGCGAGCCTTGGCCCAGAACGCTCAGGCTATGTGGTGGTGCTGGATGACATCACCAGCGTGCTCTCCGGGGAACGAGCGCTTGCCTGGGCGGAAGTTGCCCAGCGCCTGGCCCACGAGATCAAGAACCCGCTCACGCCGATCCAGCTCTCGGCCGAGCGGCTCAAGCGTAAGCTGCAACCGCAACTCGACGGGGCACAGGCCGAACTGGTGGACAAGACCGCAAGCACGATCGTGCAGCAGGTTTCTGCACTCAAGGATCTTGTGGATCAGTTGCGCGACTACGCAAGGCTTGCCTCCACGCAGTTCGAGGCACTCGAGGTCAATGCGCTGGTGCGTGAGGTGGTTGACCTCTACGGGCACGATGTCGTCACAACGCTCGATCCCGACGTGGAAAGGATCGCGGCGGACCGTCTGCAAATGCGCCAGGTGCTGCACAATCTGGTGAAGAACGCGCTCGAGGCGCAAGCCGGGGGCAGGGAGGAAGGCCAGGCAGGGGGCTCTTCGGCTGCGGCCCCGGTGGTGGTTTCCACCCAGAGCCTCAAGCGCCTCGATGGTCGCGCCGGGGTGCGGCTGCGGGTGCGCGATCACGGACCAGGGTTCTCGCAGGACAGGCTCGCGCGCGTCTTCGAGCCCTATGTCACGACCAAGGCCTCGGGCAGTGGACTTGGCTTGGCGATTGTGCGCAAAATCGTCGAAGAACACGGGGCACGCATCGAAGTGAGCAACTGGGTCGACGAATCCGGTCGCTGCGCCGGGGCTCAGGTGAGCATCGTCTTTCCGACCGACGATCGCCAGGGGATTGGCTGAAGTTGCGCAGACCATGAGGATGTATGGCAGAGATTTTGATTGTTGATGACGAGATCGGTATCCGGGAACTCCTCAGCGAGATCCTGGGCGATGAAGGCCATGAGGTCATTCAGGCGGAAAACGCGGCGCAGGCGCGGCTTGCGCGCAAGCGGTCAAGGCCCGACCTTGTTCTGCTCGACATCTGGATGCCCGACACCGACGGCGTGACCCTGCTGCGCGAGTGGGTGGAGGGTGGCCTTGTCGATATGCCAGTGATCATGATGTCGGGGCATGCAAGCGTGGAGACTGCGGCCCAGGCAACCCGGATGGGCGCGGTGGGCTTTCTGGAAAAGCCGATCGCCCTGCAAAAGCTCCTCAATGCAGTCCAGCGGGCGCTCAAGGGCGGAGTGCGTGGTCTCCCCGGCTCGGTGCCCCGAGCCAGCGTGGCCGACCGCGCGGCAGGCTTGCACGGCGGAAATCGGGGTGTTGCAGCCGAGCGACCCGATGAGTTGTCGAACGAGGGTTTGGGCCTGGGGCCCGCCGGAGGCGCGGGCACCGAGCCATCGGGGCGGTCCTACCCTGGCAGATCAGCGGGTTTTTCGGCCGCTGGCACGCATCCTTCCGCAGCGGGGACAGGCTCATCGAGAGGCGGAGAGTCTTTCCCGGGGGGAAGTGCGCCCTACCCTGGGGGCAGCGCGCTCTTGCAGGGAGCGGGAGCCCCCCTTCACGGAAGCGGCGCCACCTCCCCCAGAGCTGGCGTGTCGGGAAGCGGCCCCGGGGGATTCCCGGGTTGGGGAACCTCAGGCGGAGGAATCGCAGCTGGCGGTGCCGCAATCGCGGGAGCCGCAGGCGGTGGGGTCCCGGGTATGGCGTTTCAGGGAGGAGAAGTTGCAGCGGGAGCCGGCCTGGGGGGCAATCCACCATGGCTGTCACCGCGCGCAGGCGCGTATGGGGACGAGACCTCGCCCACGGCAAGGCTTGCGCGCCTGTCGCTCGATCAGCCTTTGCGCGAGGCGCGCGATGCCTTCGAGCGGCTCTATTTCGAGCACCATCTGGCTCGCGAGGGGGGCTCGATGACCCGCGTCGCCGAACGCACCGGCCTTGAGCGGACGCATCTCTACCGCAAGCTCAAGCAACTGGGCGTTGAGATCGGCCGCACCCCGCGCAGGGACGGCCTTTGACCCGCATCATGGGAGCGCCCGGCGCAGCTTCGCCCCTTTGCGCGCCGCCCTCTTTGTGCGCCGCCCCGCCACCGCAGTGACGGTAGCCTGATGGCGGCGCTCAGCGTGGTGCGCTTCCCTGCGGAAGCCAACGCCGAGTCGATGCTGCGCGGTGTTGCGCCGCTTTGGCAGCAGGCGCGCAGCGGCGGCGGGGCTTGCGCCCTTCTGCTCAACCATGCTGCGGCTGGTGCCCCCTCGATCTGGTCCGAACAACTTGCCGACAGCGATGGCTCTGCGCTGGTCCGTTCCTGGGGCGCAGCCTGTGTGTGTTGCGAGCGATCGGGCACGCTCGTCTTGCGGCTTGCTGCGCTCTTCAGGGACCTCTCCGAGGGCAGCCCGCAAGCGCTGCCGGCCCGCACCGTTTTTCTCCTCGTTGGTCCTGCCGCGAGCGAGTCGGGTCTGCGCCGGCAGTTGCGCTGGATGCAACCAACCCCGTTGATCCGCTGGGCTGAGCCGGGGTTGTTATAATGACAGGTTATGTTGCCTGAACCTCACCGACCCGAGCGCCCACGTTGAGATCCCCTTTGCGACCGGCCTGTCGGAACCAGAGCCCGCTGGAGAGGCAATTGCGCGGCTTGCTGGCGCAACGCATCCTGATTCTCGACGGCGCAATGGGAACAATGATCCAGCGCTATCGCCTCTCCGAGGCGCAGTTCCGCGGCGACGATCCGCTTGCAGGCGCAATGCCGGTCCACCACGGAAGCGAGGCTGCGCGCGACGCAAGCGCATACGCGGGCTGCTCGATGCAGGCCGAAGCGCTCGGCTGGCTCGACGAGGATGCGCGCCGCACTGTCGAGGAGATTGCGGCGCTCGGGCGGCCACGGGAGTTTCCGCAGGATGTGAAGGGAAACAACGAACTCCTGAGCCTTACCCAACCGGCGCTGATCCACGCGATTCACCTGCAGTACCTGCTTGCCGGAGCAGACCTTATCGAGACCAACACCTTCGGGGCAACTGCAGTGGCCCAGGAGGACTATGGTCTTTCGTCGTGGGCCTATGCGATCAACCTTGCCTCTGCACGGCTTGCCCGCGTGGCGGCCGACCGGGTCGCCCGCCAAACTCCCCATCGACCGCGCTTTGTGGCCGGGGCGCTCGGACCACAGCCGCGAACCGCGTCGATTTCGCCGGATGTCAACGATCCAGGGGCGCGGAACATTGATTTTGAGACCTTGCGCGCCAGCTATCGCGAGCAACTTCAGGGGCTTCTCGAGGGCGGGATCGACATCGTGCTTGTGGAGACGATCTTCGACACGCTCAACGCCAAGGCGGCTATCTTTGCCATCGAGGAGGAGTTCGAGGCGCGGGGCAAGCGATGGCCGATCATGATTTCCGGCACAGTTACCGACGCTTCGGGACGGATCCTCTCCGGGCAAACGGTGGAGGCATTCTGGAACGCAGTGCGCCATGCACAGCCGATGAGCATCGGGCTGAACTGCGCCCTGGGAGCGGCTCTGATGCGGCCGTATGTGCAGGAACTGGCGCACAAGGCTGACACGCTCGTTTGCGTGTATCCAAATGCCGGGCTCCCGAATCCGATGTCAGACACCGGGTTCGACGAAACCCCGGAGATGACAGCGCGGCTGCTTCGCGAGTTTGCCGAAAGTGGTTTTGTCAACATCGCCGGTGGATGCTGCGGCACCACGCCCGAGCACATCGCGGCGATCGCCGGGGCGCTTGCCGGCCTAACGCCGAGGGTGGTGCCGCAGGTCGAACCGGCCATGCGGCTGTCGGGACTCGAGGCGCTCAACATCCACGACGCGAGCCTCTTTGTGAACATTGGCGAGCGGACCAATGTCACCGGCTCGCGTCAGTTTGCCCGGCTGATTCTCGAGGGTCGCTTCGACGAGGCGCTCGCCGTGGCGCGCCAGCAGGTGGAAAACGGCGCGCAGATCATCGATGTGAACATGGATGAGGCAATGCTCGACTCCGAAGCGGCCATGGTGCGCTTCTTGCGGCTGGCAGGCTCCGAGCCCGATATTGCGCGGGTGCCGATCATGATCGACAGCTCACGCTGGTCTGTGATCGAGGCTGGATTGCGTTGCGTGCAGGGCAAATCCCTGGTCAATTCGATCTCGCTCAAGGAAGGCGAAGAGGCGTTCATCCATCAGGCTGGACTGTGCCGGCGTTACGGCGCTGCGGTTGTGGTGATGGCCTTCGACGAGCAGGGACAGGCGGACACCTTCGCCCGCAAGACGGCAATCTGCGAGCGGGCCTACCGTTTGCTCGTGGACCGCGTGGGCTTTGATCCCCACGACATCGTGTTCGACCCCAACATCTTTGCGATCGCCACCGGCATCGAGGAGCACGACCGCTACGGGCTCGACTTCATCGAGGCCGCCGCGTGGATCCGTCGCAGGCTGCCCGGAGCCAAGGTTTCCGGCGGTGTATCCAATGTGTCGTTCAGCTTCCGCGGCAACGATGCTGCGCGCGAGGCGATTCATACCGTCTTTCTCTACCATGCGATCCGCGCAGGCCTCTCCATGGGAATCGTCAACGCAGGAATGATGGGCGTCTACGACGATCTCGAGCCCGATCTGCGCGAACGCGTCGAGGATGTCGTGCTCAACCGCCCGGGTCCGGGCGAGGGGCTCACCCCCACCGAGCGGCTGATCGCCAAGGCCTCGGCGCTCCGGGGCGAGGCAGGCAGACGCGAGGAGAATCTGGCTTGGCGCGACACCAGCGTGCAGGAGCGGCTCGCGCATGCACTGGTTCACGGGATCACCCAGTGGATCGTTGAGGACACCGAAGCTGCATGGCAGCAGATCGCATCGCAGGGCGGAAGGCCGATCGAGGTGATCGAAGGACCGCTGATGCAGGGCATGAGCCTTGTGGGCGATCTCTTCGGGGAGGGCAAGATGTTCCTGCCGCAGGTGGTGAAGTCGGCGCGGGTGATGAAGCAGGCCGTGGCCCATCTGGTGCCCTACATCGAAGAGGAGAAAGCCGCCTCGGGCGCACCCCAGGCACGCGGCCGTCTGCTGATCGCTACCGTGAAGGGCGATGTGCACGACATCGGCAAGAACATTGTCACGGTCGTGTTGCAGTGCAACAATTTTGAGGTGATCAACCTGGGCGTGATGGTCCCTGCGTCCGAGATCCTCGCGAAGGCCAGAGAGCACGAGGTTGACGCCATCGGTCTTTCGGGATTGATCACTCCCTCGCTCGAGGAAATGGCGCTGGTTGCAGAGGCGATGGAACGCGATGATTATTTCCGCGAGCGCTCGATTCCGCTGCTCATTGGCGGGGCCACAACCTCGCGGGTCCACACCGCAGTGAAGATCGCGCCGCGCTACAGCGGCCCGGTGGTGCATGTGGTGGATGCCTCGCGCTCGGTGCCGGTGGTGCAGCAGCTGGTGGCCTCCGCGCAGCGCGAGACTTTTGTGGCGCAGTTGAGGTGCGACTACGACGCAGTGCGCAAGCAGCATGCACGTGCACGCGGCCCTGCGATGATTGCGCTCGCCAAGGCCAGGGAAAACGCCGAGCCGATCGATTGGACGGACTACCAGCCCACCCAACCGAAGTTTCTCGGGCGACGGCACTTCCGCAACATCGATCTCGAATCCCTTGCCGGCTACATCGATTGGCAGCCCTTCTTCCAGACCTGGGACCTCCACGGTCCTTTCCCCGCGATCCTCAGCGACGAGGTGGTGGGGGAAACCGCGCGCAAGCTCCTTGCCGATGCGCAGTCGATGCTCAAGCGGATCGTCCAGGGGCGCTGGCTCAAGGCACACGCGGCCATCGGTTTCTGGCCGGCGGCTTCGCGCGGCGACGACATCGTGCTGTTTGCCGATGAGGCACGCGAGACCGAGCTTTTCGTGTGGCACAACCTGCGCCAGCAAAGCGCCAAGAAACCCGGCGTCTACAACAAGTCGCTGGCCGACTTCGTGGCCCCCGAGGCAAGCGGTGTACGTGACTACGTGGGGGTGTTTGCACTCACGGCGGGCGACGGCGCGGATGCGCGCGCCGCAGCTCTCGCCGCTGCGCACGACGACTATGCCTCGATCATGGTGAAGGCCCTGGCCGACCGTCTTGCCGAGGCCCTTGCCGAGGCGATGCACGAGCGGGTGCGCAAGGATCTCTGGGGTTATGCGCCAAACGAGTCGCTCGAGCCGCGCGAGCTGATCGCGGAGGGTTTTCGTGGGATCCGCCCGGCACCCGGGTATCCGTCGTGCCCCGAGCACGCGGTGAAGAGCGCCATGTTCACCGCACTCGATGCCGAACTTATCGGCATGCACCTCACCGAGACCTTGGCGATGTGGCCGGCGGCAAGCGTGAGCGGTTTCTACATCGCTCACCCCCGGGCGAAGTATTTCAACCTGGGGCCGATTGGCGCGGATCAGAGCGCGGATCTTGCCGAGCGTCGGGCGCGTGAATTCGACCAGCGCGAGACCGCATCTGCGCGCTGGGCCGCACCATCGCACGGGACTGCACCATTGCACGGGACTGCACCATTGCACGGGACCGCACCGTTGCGTGAGGCCGCAGCTTGACCCAGGCGCTCAGGCCTTGCGCCAGGTGACTGGTTTTTCGGCCGCGAGCGCGCGGCGGAACTGTTCAACGAGCGGCCAGACGCGCTGGTGCATGCCGATCAGGAGCGGGTCCCGGTCTTCCTCGCCGCGGCTCAGCGCGGTGTCACGCTCATGCTGGCTCAGGTCTTTCGAGCGGGCCATGAGCTCCTCGAGCAGCGTGATCAGGCCCGGCAACTGCTCAACCGTGAAGATGCCCTCCTGGGCGCGCCGATCCTCTTCGCTGCCGTGACCGAGCGCGGCGAGAATAGTGCGGGCCACTGCCTCGGTCATCCAGACCGATCCGGTGGCGCGTGATTCAAAGACGAGGGCCATGGACTTTCCTTCGTGAGCCGATGTGCATCGGCGCTGCCGAGCGCCGAGTGGCGCTGACCCGATCTTATCCCCATGGCCAGCACGACGCCGAGCGCCGAAGCAGCCGGGTTCCGGTGCGCGGCGCCGCGAGGTTTGCAGCGCTCCTGTCGGGTTTGGCGATGGCTCTGCTGGCGGGTTGCTCGCCGGAGTTCAACTGGCGCGAGGTGCGCATCGAGCCAGGGGGATTCCAGGTGCTGATGCCGAGCAAGGCGGAGCAACTCACGCGCAGGGTACCTCTGGGAGACGAAGCCCTCAGCATGCATATGACCGGTTCCCGGGTGGGGCCGGTGAGCTTTACCGTCACGGTGGTGGAACTCGGGTCCGCCACCAAGGAGGCGTCGGAGCAGGCACTCCACCGGATGGAACAGGCCATGCTGCGCAACATCGGGGGGCGGGTGCTCGAGCGCGCCAGTCTTTCGCTTGCGCCGTCGACGGTGGTGCTTGGCCTGCGCGCGCAGGGCCAGGCGCAGGGAAAGCCGATCATGATGTGGGCGCGTTTTTTCCGCTGGCAGGCCTATGCAGTGCAGGCGGTTGTCCTTGGGGGAGAAGCCGATGGCGACAAGGCCGAGACCTTCTTCGGCAGTCTGCGGCTGCCTCCGTAGCCTGCCGCGTATCGCGCTGCGCGACCGGCACTACCCAATGCGCGGAGGGCACCTTCGCATGTCGAAGTCGTCCCACGGTGCCCGGTGACAGGGCCAGCGCGTCGTGATGCGGTGATCTTCTCGGCGTTTGCGCTTGCCTTTTTCATGTCCTACGGTCTGCGAGCCGTCAACGCTGTCCTCGCTCCGAACCTCGTGGCCGAGTTTTCCCTTTCCGCTTCCGAACTCGGTGCGCTTTCGAGCGCCTATTTCATGGCCTTTGCGCTGATGCAACTGCCGCTCGGCATCTGGCTTGACCGCTACGGTGCACGACGGGTGGAGGCGCTCCTGCTGGTGGTCGCTGCGGCAGGATGCGCACTCTTTGCTGCGGCACAGAGCTTTACCCTGCTGTGGGTTGCGCGCGCCCTGATCGGCGCAGGGCTCTCCGCGTGCCTCATGGCGGCCCTCAAGTCCTTTCGCTTCTGGTTCGAGGCGCGTATCCAGCAGCGTCTTGCCGCATGGATTCTGGTCTTTGGGACGACGGGTGCGCTGGTGAGCACAGTACCGGTGGCCTGGCTGGTCGCCTATTGGGGCTGGCGCCCAACCTTCCTGCTTGCCGCGACCCTGCTGCTTTGCTGCTGCGCCTATCTGTGGTTTGGCCTGCCGCGCGACGAGGAGGCTGCAAGCGGGCGCACCGCTTCAACTACCGGGGGCTATCGGGCGGTGTTCGGCAACCGCTTCCTCCTGCGCTCGGTGGGTTCGCTCATCATGCTTCAGGGCGGATTCCTGGCCCTGCAGACGCTCTGGGCTGGCCCATGGATGACGCAGGTGCTCGGGCTGTCGGCGCAGGCGACTGCGCAGGTGCTGATGCTTCTCAATGGCGCGCTGCTCGGCAGCTTCCTTGTGTTGGGCTGGCTGGCGCCGCGCATTGCGGCGCGGGGATGGGACGGTCCCCGGGTGATGCGCGCCGCTGCGGCACTCACGCTGGTCACCGAGACCGGGATCGCGTTCTGGCAGGACCCGGATGCATGGGTATTGTGGCTCGTCCTGGCAGCAGGCTCCACGGTCTTTACGCTCTTGCAGACGGAGGTCGCGCTGAGTTTTCCGCCGGCCCTGAGCGGGCGAGCCTACACCGGCCTCAACATGTTGCTCTTTGGCGGCGCTTTCGCTCTCCAGTGGGGATTCGGCTGGGTGATCGACTTGGCAGTGTTGCTCGGCGAAACCACGCCAGAGGCCTATCAGGTTGCCTTGATGGTGCTGATCGTGCTCCAACTGTTGAGCCTTGCTCCCTTGCGCTCACGTCCGCGCACGCTGGGGACCGACCCGCTTTGAGGCCCGTCGACGCGCGCAGTCACCGGCCGCCGCAGCCGCGGGCAGCGGAGGTCGGCGGCGACAAACGCGTCATCCAAGCGCTCCGGACAAGCGCCCCGGAAAAACGCTTCGGAAAAAACGCTCCGGACAAACGCGGCACACAAAAGCGTCAGACAAAAGCCCCGGGCAAGCGCTTCGGACGAAAGCCTCAATGTCTGAAGCGGAGCACCGGCTGGGGGCGGACGTAGGCGTTTGCCGGGGGTCGCTCGGCCCTCGCGGGCGGATCAGCGCCTGGAGGGATGCCGGCTTGTACCCCACCCGGGCCAGGAGTGTGGCGCTGGAAAAGCCCGTTGTCGAGGTTGTGGGGATACCTGCTTGCCTCAATGAGATCAAGCACTGGGGCAAGACAGCAATCGTGTCGCTCGGCCTCGCGTGCCCAGGTATCGCGGTCCCGGCTTGCGAAGACCTGGGTGAAGGCCGCAATCGCTTGCGGCCAGTGCGCGCGATCGTTTTGGTGCGCCGGATCGAGTTGGTCGCGCAGTCCGGTGAGTTCGAGCAATGCACGGTAAAAGCGCCCCTCGATGGCTCCGACCGCAACATGCTTGCCGTCGGAGCATCGATACACGCGGTAGTAGGGGGCTGCACCATCGAGAATGTTGTCGCGGCGGCGCAAGGTCCACACGCCCGCAGCGAGCAATCCGTAGAGCATTGGCGTGAGACCGAGTGAAGCGGCCAGGATGCTGGTGCTCACGACCGAGCCTTGCCCGCTCACGCCACGGCGCACGAGTGCAGCGAGAACGCCAACGAGAAGGTGCATCGTCCCGCCACCGAAGTCGCCGACGAGGTTGAGCGGAATCTCGGGTGTATCAGCAGAACCGATTGCGTGAAGAATGCCGGAGACGGCCAGGTAATTGATGTCGTGGCCTGCCCGGGGGGCAAGAATGCCGTGTTCACCCCAACCCGACAACCTTCCGATCACAAGGCGCGGGTGGCGTAGGCGCAAGTCGTCGGGATCAAGACCGAGTCGCTCCAGGACCCCCGGACGAAAGCCCTCGAGCAAGATATCGGCGTCAGCAAGAAGGCGCTCGAGTTCGCCACGCGCATCTGCGCTTTTGAGGTCGAGCGCCAGGGCCTCCTTGTTGCTGTTGAGCAGATCGAAGGCCGGAGCAACCTCCAGACCCAGCCCCGGATCCGCCGGTGGGCTCACACGGATCACCCTTGCGCCGTATTGTGCAAGCAGGTAGCCGGCGAAGGGCACAGGTCCGATTGCGTGCAATTCCACAACCTTCAGCCCTGCCAGCGGTTGCATCGGGTCGACGTCGGTGGGATCCTCGCGAGGGCTTGGGGGGGCAGGCATCGCTGCGCCGGGGTTGGGGGAGACTGCGTTGGGGTCGGAGAAAATTGCGCCGGGGTTGGGGGAGACT
>VGHO01000072.1 GCA_016868175.1 Betaproteobacteria bacterium | reverse complement strand
GTAACTGCGTTTGGTCCAACTCCAGTAATGTTTGAGCCCGCGCCTGATCCAAGCGTTCCATAAGGATCGAAGACCGTATGGTTCCAGAAGGTTGGCGTGTAGTCCCGACCGAGTCGAATTGCACCCCAGGCACCGCCAAAGTCGAGGGTTTGACGACGGGAGAAAATGACTGCCTGTGGTGCATCTCCCCACACCTGAGACTCAAACCAGAAACCGGCATGCATGTCGTTGCCGATTTTTTCAACACCCCTGAAGCCCAACTGACTCGAAGTCAAGCCGGAAGATGTCGTGTTATTTTTCTTAACACTACCCTGCTTGGCACTCTGATATCCCGTGTCAAGCACACCCCAGATCTCAACCTGCGCCGTTGCGACTGCGGGCAGTGCGGCTGCAACTGCCATCGCGAGAAGCGATTTGCACCTCTCCGGGCGCCACGTTCCGCGGCAACGGGCACCTCGAGCGGCACGCAGCGGCACCGACTGACCCAAGAGCCCCCTCTGCAAAGATCCATGTCGGCTTCGGTTGGTGGGAGAATTGTAGAAACCGGGGGTTGCACAGAGGTCTGAGAGATGTCGAGCTCTCCGAAAGAGAAGTAAGAGCACGCCTTGTCGTTGAGGGATGCCTGCCAGCCATCCCTACTGGCGCGCAGCGCGGCCAGAACATCCGCATCCTGAAGGTGCTTCAGGCCCTGCAGGCGGGGGTGGCTTGCGGGGTTGGGCTTTTGAACTTTTGAACTCTGAGCGATAGTTGCTCCAGCCGGTTTCTCCGGCGAAGGTCCCGAAATTGCCAGGACAACACCGGGTTGGGCTCGCAGGCCTGCCGTGCACGATTGCCCGAAGCACCACGAAGGTCGGCCGATCCGACCTGCAGGATCAGGCTGAACAAGCGGCTCACCCTGATGAAGGGTGTTCCCCTGATCCTTCCGGACGCAACTCCTCGATCACGCCGGCGAAGGCGTCGACGTCCTCGAAGCTCCGGTACACCGAAGCAAAGCGCACGTATGCCACTTTGTCGACCCTGCGGAGTTCGCGCATCACGATCTCGCCGATAAGCTCGCTTGCAACCTCACGGGTGCCGAGCGCAATGAGCCGATGTTCGATGCGCGTGATCGCCGCATCGAGGAGTTCGGCGCTGATCGGGCGTTTGCGCAGCGCGAGCGCGAGCGACGCACGAAGCTTGCGGCGGTCGAAGTCTGCGCGCGCACCGTTTTTCTTCACGACGACCGGCAGGTTGAGTTCCACGCGCTCGTAGGTGGTGAAGCGCTTGTCGCAGGCACTGCAACGGCGACGCCTGCGCACCGAATCCCCCTCGTCCGAGAGGCGGGTTTCAATGACCTGGGTATCCGGAGAGTTGCAGAAGGGACAATGCACAGGTACTCGGGGGCCTCAAGCAATCAGGCTGTCCTTGGTTGGTCTGTCGGTGCAAGCATCGACGCGGGGCTGAGCGATCAACCAGGAACCACGACGCAGACTCAGCCGTAGACGGGAAACTCAGCGCTCAGCGCGTGGACTTCATTCCGAGTGGACTCGATCACGTCCGCGCTTCCGCCACTGTCGAGTACGTTGGCGATCAGGTGTCCGACCTGCTCGGCCTCGCTCTCTCCGAAGCCCCGTGTTGTCATCGCCGGTGAACCGAGTCGTATCCCACTCGTTACGAAGGGTTTTTCCGGGTCGTTGGGAATCGCGTTCTTGTTGCAGGTGATATGGGCATCGCCGAGGATGCGCTCGGCGTCCCTGCCGGTGATCCGTTTTGCCCGCAGATCCACGAGCATCACATGACTCTCGGTTCGCCCGGAGACGATGCGCAGTCCGCGCCGGATCAGCGTTTCGGCGAGCACCTGCGCGTTGCGGATCACCTGCTCCTGATAGCGCCTGAACGCGGGCTGCAGGGCCTCATGGAAAGCCACGGCTTTTGCCGCGATCACATGCATCAACGGGCCGCCCTGAAGTCCCGGAAAGATCGCCGAATTGATCGACCTTTCGTTGTGGTCGCGCATCAGGATGAAGCCTCCGCGCGGCCCCCGCAGGCTCTTGTGCGTGGTGGAGGTCACCACATCGGCGTGCGGCACCGGGCTGGGGTAGACGCCGGCCGCAATCAGCCCCGAGTAGTGCGCCATGTCCACCAGGAAGGACGCTCCGGTTGCTCTCGACACTTCGGCGAAACGCTGCCAATCGATGCGCAGCGAATAGGCCGAAGCGCCGGCAATGATGATCCGCGGCCGGTGTTCGTGCGCAAGTCGCTCCATCGCGTCGTAGTCGATCGTCTCGTGGGCGTTGAGTCCGTAGGACACGACCTTGAACCACTTGCCGCTCATGTTCACCGGTGACCCATGGGTGAGGTGCCCCCCCATGGCAAGCGACATCCCGAGAATGGTGTCGCCAGGCTTGGCAAGTGCCATGAACACCGCCTGGTTGGCCTGCGAGCCCGAGTTGGGCTGCACGTTGGCCGCGCTTGCCCCGTAGAGTCTGCACAGACGCTCGATCGCCAGCGTCTCGGCCACGTCCACAAACTCGCAGCCCCCGTAGTAACGCTTGCCCGGATAGCCCTCCGCATACTTGTTGGTCATCTGCCCGCCTTGCGCGGCCATCACTGCGGGCGATGCGTAGTTTTCCGAAGCAATGAGTTCGATATGCTCTTCCTGCCTGCGGTCCTCCCGGCACATCGCAGCCCAGAGTTCGGGGTCGGTTTGCGCGATACCGATTCTGCGGTCAAACATGTGAGGCGGCCTCCTCAGTTGTGCTGCAGGTGTTCAATGCTTCCCCATTCGATCAGGCTGAAACGCCAACCATCCCAGGCGATGCGATTCAGCGCCGCATTGTGCAATGGGTGCTGCCGCATCGCGCTCATGTCCATTTCGCCGGCAATCCGGTAGACGCAATCGAGAACGCCCCCGTGGGTTACCGCCACAATGCGTTCGCCGAGCCGGTGATGCGCTGTGATGGCCTCCAGCGCCTCCCGCGAGCGCGCAAAGAAGTTGCGCAGCGACTCACCCCCTTCCGGAAGCGCGAAATCGGGCTCCCGATTGCGCCAGCGTCGGTAATCCTCGGCGTGGCCGGTCGCTTCGAGCTCGGCCAGTGTCCTGCCTTCGAAGACGCCATAGTGCCGCTCGCGCAAGCGATCGTCGACCCGCAACTCCAGGCCGAGCGCTTCGGCGATCGGTGCAGCCGTGTGCCACGCGCGCTGCAGATCACTTGTGTAGACCGCGGTGATCGGGGCACTCCGGGCCAGCGTGCGCAGGTGCTCCGCAGTGCGCGCCGCCTGCTGGTGCCCCAATTCGTTCAGCGGAATGTCGATCTGGCCCTGAAAACGGTGCTCCTGGTTCCAGTTGGTTATGCCGTGTCGGATGAGGAGGAGTTCCATGCGCTGTCCGTGGGATTGCCGAAGGGGGGCGCCACGACGATCCGTGCAAGGCGCCGCTTGCCAACCTGCACAAGGTAGGTGCCAGGCGCCAGGTGGAACTGGCGATCGTCCACGCGTTGGCCGTTGATCCGTACGCCGCCCTGCTCGATGTTGCGGCCTGCATCGCTGGCCGAGGTGCACAGACCGGTCTCACGCAGAGCCTGCGCAAGCCCGTAGGCGCCAGCGGGAGGTGCATGAAGAAGGTACTCGTTCAGGGCCTCGGGGACCACGCCGTCGCGAAACCGCGCCTCGAAGGCCGCGTGCGCCTCCCTTGCCGCCTGTGGCGAGTGAAAGCGCGACACCATCTCGTGCGCGAGAAGTACTTTCACCTCGCGCGGATTGCGCCCCTCTGCGCACGCCTCGCGCAGTCGCTCGATTTCGGAAAGCGGGCGCATCGACAGCAGCACGAAGTAGCGCCACATCAGGGTGTCGGAGATCGACATCAGCTTGCCGAACATCTCCGCTGGCGCCTCGGTGATTCCTACGGCGTTGTTCTTCGACTTCGACATCTTCTCGACGCCGTCGAGGCCTTCCAGCAGGGGCATGGTGAGGATGCACTGAGGCTCCTGACCGTACTCCCGCTGCAACTCCCGACCGATCAGCAAGTTGAACTTCTGGTCGGTACCGCCGAGTTCGAGGTCGGACGCAAGCGCCACCGAGTCGTAGCCCTGCATGAGCGGGTAGAGCAACTCATGCACCGAGATCGGCTGATTCGCCCTGAAGCGGCGCGTGAAATCGTCGCGCTCGAGCATCCGTGCGAGGGTGTAGCGCGCTGCCAGCCGAATCATGCCGCGCGCGCCGAGCGGATCGGACCACTCCGAGTTGTAGCGGATCTCGGTACGCGCTGCGTCGAGCACCAGCGAAGCCTGCTGGAAATAGGTTCTTGCATTGGCCTCGATCTGCTCTGGTTCGAGCGCAGGCCGTGTGGTGTTGCGACCCGAGGGATCCCCGATCATCGCAGTGAAGTCGCCGATCAGGAAAATCACGGTATGGCCGAGATCCTGGAGTTGGCGCATCTTGTTGAGCACCACGGTGTGGCCGAGGTGGAGGTCGGGTGCCGTGGGGTCGAGACCGAGCTTGATCCGCAGAGGCTTGCCGCTTTGCTCCGAGCGGGCGAGTTTGCGGACGAAATCCTCCACCACGAGCAGTTCGTCGGCGCCGCGAAGCGCTGTTGCAAGCGCCCCTTCCACCGCCCGCGACATCGGTGGGGGGCTGACTTGATCGTGGGTGTTCATGATCCTCGGATGACGGAGTTTGACCTTCGCACGTTGTTTTCATTACACTGCGCCTTTGGCGCTGCGTATCCGCATATTTCCGGCTATGCAGCGGCCATCCCAGTGTGGCACACCGATGCGGAGCATTGCACACCCGGGAGCCTTGCACACCCCGCTGCACACCCCAGCGGGTAGCGGATTCTAGCGGTGCGGCGCGCCACCAGGCAGCCGCGGCAACAACAGAGGTTGGATGGCACGTGAAAGAACGTCCACACAGGCAACTGTTCCCTGAGGATCTCCAAGCGGAGACGCCACGCATCGGGCTTGGCAAGCCGGTGGGCCGCAACGGTGCTGCGTCGGTGCGGATGTGGAAGCTGCGGGCCTGTTTCACGCGTGTTTCGGCAAGTTTTGCCCTGGTGCGCCACCTGTTGCGCGCCAACGGAGGCGGCATTCTTGCTAGGCCGCTCCACGCTTTGGTGCAAACGCTCAGCGAGGCGGGGATGGCGGTGCTGGGCGCCTTGCAACCCGTGCTTCGTCCGCTTGCGCGCAAGATCGAGCGTCTGCCGCTGATCCTGCTCGACTGGGAACTCTGGGCGATTACCCACAAGCGTCAGATCGGGGCCGGTGGCGCTGCATCGATGCTCGCCGTCACGGCCTTCGCCACCGCGCCGCTCAGCGAGGAGGCGCTCCCGCCACCGAGCCTGGTTGTGGAGTCGATGGCACTTTCGCCCGCATCCTTCGATTTCAGCGACACCGTCACGGTGATCGAAACGATCCAGCGATCGGACTCGATGTCCGCGCTCTTGCAGCGCATGGATCTGATCGATCCGCAACTCATGGAGTTTGTGCGCAAGGATACGAGAGCCAAGAGACTCTTTCAGTTGCTCCCTGGCCGCCTTGCGGTGGCCGAAGTCGACGGCTACGGTCGGGTGCAGCGTTTCATGCTGCGTACCGGCGGTCTTGACGAGACCTCGGCGCAGGCGCCGCGGCGCGTTGTGATCCGTCGCGACGGGGACGTGCTTTCGGTGAGCGAGGAGTTGATCACGCTCGAGCGCAGTGTGGAAATGCGCGAAGCACAAGTCCAGTCTTCGCTCTTTGCGGCAACCGACGCTGCAGGGATTCCCGATCTGGTTGCCTCCCGCGTGGCCGACATTTTCGGCGGCGAAGTCGACTTCCACCGCGATCTGCGCAAGGGCGATCACTTGAAGGTGAGCTACGAAACCTTGCGTGAACCTGGCGGCCTCGACACGCCGATTTCGGGCCGCGTACTTGGCGCGGAGTTCGTGAACGGTGGACGCAAACTCGAGGCCTACTGGTTTGATCCAGACGGGCCGGGTCCGATCGAGGGTGCGTACTACAGTGGAAGCGGCGAGAGCCTGCGCAAGGCCTTCCTGCGTAATCCGGTGGAGTTCAGCAGGGTGTCTTCAGGATTCAGTGGCTCGCGGCTGCATCCGATCTTCCAGCAGTGGCGCGCGCACCGAGGCGTTGATTTCGCTGCGCCCCACGGCACCCGGGTTCGCGCCGCGGGCGACGGCACTGTGGATTTTGTGGGCTGGTATCGGGGCTACGGCAACATGGTGGTGATCCGCCACCGCGACCGAACCGAGACGGTTTATGCGCACCTGCAAAGCTTTGCCGAGGCTATCCGGCCAGGATACCGGGTGCAGCAGGGTGAAACCCTGGGCGAAGTGGGCTCCACCGGCTGGGCCACAGGGCCGCATCTGCACTATGAACTGCGCATCAACGGTGAGCATGTCGACCCCCTCACGGTAGCGATGGGCAGCAGCGGTGCCACGCTCACGAAAACCCAGCGCGAGGCCTTTGTGAGCCATCTTGCCCAGTTGCGCGCCGGCTTCAATCCCCCGGGCACCTCCCCGGTTGCACGCTTCGAATAGGCACGCCGCGCGCCCCTGCCGTCTGATCGGAGTGATGACAGGGACGAGCCTCGACGGAATCGACGCGGCCCTGGTGCATTTCAACGAAGCGGGCGCACCGCAAAGTCTTGCGCACGCAAGTGCGCCCTTCAGTCCGCAACTCCGATCCTGGCTCTTCGCATTGCAAAGGCCGTCGCTTGGCGAAGTGGACCTGGCCCACCGGGCTGCGATCGCGCACGCCGACGAGGTGGCGGCCGTTGTTCTGGAGATCCTCGCGCAAGCCGTGCACGAGACACCCGCTCCCTGCGCTGTGGCAGTCCACGGTCAAACGATACGCCATCGGCCAGACGACGGCTACAGCGTGCAGTTGCTTGCCGGTGCCCGACTCGCTGAGCGGATCGGGCTCGATGTGATCGGCGACTTTCGCGCTGCCGATCTGGCTGCGGGAGGGCAGGGTGCACCGCTCGTTCCGGCGTTTCACCACGCAGTGTTTGCAACGCAGGAGCGGCGCGCGGTGGTGAATCTGGGCGGCATCGCCAACATCAGTGTGGTGCAACTTCACCAGCCCACGCAAGGCTATGACACAGGACCGGGCAACGTGTTGCTCGACGCATGGATTGCGCGGCATTGCGGCAAGGATTTCGATGCTGGAGGCGCCTGGGCTGCGCAAGGCAAGGTGGTACCCGGGTTGCTGAGCGCGATGCAGCAACACTCCTTCTTCGCACGAAGTCCGCCGAAGAGCACCGGGCGCGAGGACTTTCACCTAGGCTGGCTCGAAACACTGCTGACAAGCTTTGCGCAGGCAGCACCGGTCGATGTGCAGCGCAGCCTTCTCGAGTTGAGCGCCTGGAGCATCGCGCGGGCCTGCGTGGAGGCCGCGTGCGAAAGCGTGTGGCTCTGCGGCGGAGGCGCTTTCAACGCGCGGCTTGCGCAGTCGGTGGCGCAAGCCAGTGGTCTGCCGGTACGCTCGGTTGCCGACCTTGGCATCCACCCCCAGCTGGTTGAAGCGTGCGCGTTTGCCTGGCTGGGCTACCGATTCCTGCAGCGGGAGCCCGGCAACCTGCCTGCCGTGACCGGGGCAGCGAAGCCCAAAGTCCTTGGAGCGCTCTGGCCTGCGAGTTGAGCGCCAAGCAGCGTCAGACCGAGAACGACGACCCGCACCCGCAGGTGGTTGTGGCGTTGGGATTGCGGATCACAAACTGCGCTCCTTCGAGACCGTCCTTGTAGTCGATTTCTGCCCCAACCAGATACTGGTAGCTCATCGCGTCGATCAGCAGCGACACACCGTTTTTCTCCATGCGGGTGTCGTCGTCGCTGATGTCTTCGTCGAAGGTGAAGCCATACTGGAAACCGGAACATCCGCCGCCCTGCACGAACACTCGCAGCATCAGGTTCGGGTTCCCCTCCTCTTCGATGAGTTCTTTCACTTTGTGCGCTGCACTGTCGCTGAAGACCAGCGGCGCGGGCATTTCGCTCACTGCATTCATGTTGCACCTCTGGAGGAAACCGGAACCGGGGAAGCACCATCGAGCGGCGCATTCCCTCCACAATTAGTCAATTATTATCCCCATGCACCGAGGCCGCAGGGGTGCATGCCACCATGTTGCATGGGGCCTTTCGGCCGCCCGAAGCTCCAGGCGGGCTCGATCGACCTCCGCCGCACAGGCCCGATCGGTGCGACGCATGCGATGCGCGCCAAGCCGGACCGCGCGCGCGTGAAACTCAAGCACTTCTTGCCAACCTCAGCGCACTGACCCCTTCCCGTGCATGGAATCGTCAGAGTGAGGCTTGAGCCGACAGGGATCGCTCAGCGCTTGGAGAATTGCTTGCGGCGACGCGCCTTGTGCAGACCCACTTTCTTGCGCTCCACCTCGCGCGCATCCCGGGTCACGAGCCCTGCCGCAGACAGCGTGGGCTTGAGGCTGGGGTCGTAGTCGATCAGTGCCCGGGTAATACCATGGCGCACAGCACCTGCCTGGCCGCTGCCCCCGCCCCCGTGGACGTTGATCATGATGTCGAACTGCCCCATGCTCGAGGTGATCTCGAGCGGCTGGCGCGCGACCATCCGTCCGGTTTCACGCGGAAAGTAGTCGTCGATCGGCTTTCCGTTGACGGTGATCCTTCCCTTGCCACGCTTGAGGAACACCCGTGCCACCGAGGTCTTGCGGCGACCTGTGCCGTAGTTGTATTCGCCGATCACGTCAGATCTCCAGAACTTTGGGCTGTTGTGCCGCGTGCGGGTGGGTGCCTTCCGCATAGACCTTGAGTTTCTTGAACATGGCATAACCCAGTGGGCCCTTGGGCAGCATTCCCTTCACCGCCTTTTCCAGGGCGCGGCCTGGAAAGCGCGACTGCATGTCCTTGAAACGGGTTTCGGTGATCCCTCCGGGATAGCCCGAATGCCGGAAGTAGCGCTTGTGGAGCGCCTTGTTGCCGGTGACCCGTAGCTGCGCTGCATTCACCACCACGATGAAGTCACCGGTGTCGACGTGCGGCGTGTATTCGGGCTTGTGTTTGCCCCGGAGCCGACGCGCGATCTCTGCGGCCACGCGACCGAGGATCTTGTTGGAAACGTCGAGCACGAACCAGTGCCGCTGCACTTCGTGAGGTTTTGCGGAGTAGGTCTTCATCGCGGATTACCCAGTTACTTGCCCATTCATTGCAAAGCCTTCGAGTATAGCCGAATTCCGAGCGCAGGCCTTCCGGGGGCCACCCGCTGCGCCGCCTGCTTGCCGGTCCGACGACGCCTTGAACCCGGGCTCGGTCGGGCCGATTCCCGGTAGCGCTGTTGGTCGGAGCTGGTGCGGTTGAGTGCAGTGGCTGAACGACGGTGACCGCGCCCCCGCGTGAATCCAGGCGAAAGCGACCGCGCCTGGATGTGAAGTGACTAGACAAGGACGATGACCAAGGCAGTGGCAGTGCCTGTGAGAGTGCCAGGGACTGTGACAGTGCCAGTGACTGTGACAGTGTCAGTACCATGAAAGTGACAGTGACAGTGAAAGTGACTGTGACTTGACGCCCGGCGCCGAACGAAGGATTCTCTCCTTGGCGCGATCATGGCTCTGCGGACCGCGCCGTGAACGGATCCGGGGCGCATGGATTCGGAGCGGGCTGATTCGGAACTCCTTGTTCCTGGAACGCTCGGATCACGTGGCCCGCGGGAACCTAAAGACCGGCAAGTCAGGCGACGAGGGAGTGGTAACGATGGAATGCAAGGTGCGCTGGGGCGGGCCCTCCGGAATGAGTTTTCACGCGGAAACCGGAAGCGGGCACCTGGTGAGCATGGACGGCGCTCCGGACGGCGGCGGTCGCAACCTTGCTCCAAGGCCGATGGAAATGGTGCTCCTTGGCGCGGGCGCCTGCACTGCCTACGATGTCGTGTTGATCCTGCGCAAGAACAGGCAGGAGGTGCTCGACTGCGAGGTCACGCTCGTGGCCGAGCGGGCCGAGGTTGACCCCAAGGTGTTCACGTCGATCAAGCTGAGCTTTGTGCTGACGGGCAGGTCACTCAAGCCGCAGCTGGTGGAGCATGCGATCAGGCTCTCGCAGGAGAAGTACTGCTCCGCCACTGCGATGCTCGGCAGAACCGCTCGCATCGATACCGAATGGGAGATCCGCCAGATCGGTGACTGAAGGTGCATGGAGACAGATGAGGCCGGCTAAGGGCAGCTGAAGGTGGCTAAAGAACATGCGCAGTGCTGGTCATCAGCCGCGCCGCGCCGCGCATCAGAAGCTTGACCGGCGAAGGAAGTTCACGCGCGCCGAGCAGTGCAGCTTGCTGGGCGTGCGCCGCTTCGTCGTGCTTCATCGCCCGGACGATCGCGCGTGATGCCTCATCGTGCTGCGGAAGGCGCTCCATGTGTGCAGCGAGGTGTGCCTCAACCTGGCGCTCGGTTTCGCGCATGAACCCAAGACTTGTGCGGTCGCCAAGGCGTCCGGCAAGGTATCCGATTCCCAGCGCGCCTGCAAACCATACTGGGTTAAGAAGCGAGGGGCGCTCGCGCAGTTGCTCGAGCCGTTCACGGGTCCAGGCAAGATGGTCGGCCTCTTCCCCGGCAGACGCTCGAAAGAAGCGCTGCAGCGCAGGGTTCTTCGTTGCGAGCGCGTGGCCTTCGTAGAGCGCCTGCGCGCAAACCTCGCCCACGTGGTTCACCCGCATGAGCGCACCAGAGAGCTTCCGTTCGCGCTCGGAGAGCCCCGGCATCTGCTTGCCACCGGCTGGGAGGTCGAGCCCGCCGTGGCTGAGTGCTGACGCAGATGCTCGAAGGGTGGACTGCGCTGCCTGGGGCAGGGGCCGCTGTGCCGGCAATGCCGCACCGAGGGTCGCGAGCGCGCGCGTTACGAGTCCGAGCGCAGCGTCGTGGGCGTTAATGGAGCGAAAGGGTCGCGCCGTAAGAGTGACGTTGTTGACAGTGTTCAAAGTGTTGGAAGTGTTGGAAGTGTTGATGCGATTCCGCAGTCTAAGCTGGGTCCGCGTTGTGGACGGCCGCCATAACGATACGTTGGGTAGAGACTTCACAGGTGCTTTGCACTTCGGCGCCGAGCGACAGGATACAGGGTAGCGAGTTTCTGGGCGCCGAGTTCCAAAGTGCGGAGTGGCGCGTTCACCGCCCTTTAGCCCCGGGTTGGTAGCCCTTAGGCGCTGGAGGGAAATCGGGAGCGGGACGGCTTGCGTAATCGCGGGGGGTGACCAGCCGGAGGGTTCCCAGGGGTGTACTTCGTGGATTCCGCCCTCGCCATGACCGGCATTCGTTGCCGGAACACCACAAGGATTGACGGAAACACCACAAACTTGCCGCGTAGTACCCACACCCCCTTGGAGAAAAGCGCCCCTTGCTTCACAATCAACGCAACTTCGTACCGGGTCCGGCGGTTTGGCCGCCTTCAGCGGATCGGCGCGTGGTCCGGCGTCTTGCCGGGAACTCGAAACTCTTTAGGAGAAGTCGGCATGAAGAAATCAATTTGCGTACTGGCAGCGCTCGTTTCTGCGCCCTGCTACGCTCAGGCTACCGTTTCAGGCATTGTGGATTTCGCATATGCGTCGGTAGCAGGGAGCGGCACGACTCCGGCCACCAAACGGCAGACTGTGGATCAAACGACCGGCACGGCTACCACTAGCATGCTCAACTTTTCGGTGGTGGAAAAGATCGGTAATATAACTGCCGAAGGTGCGTACTTTTTCGACCCACGCAATATTACAACTGGAGCCGCGGGCGCTGGTAATGCCTCGGGTACGTTTGCCGCCCACCAAGCATTCGTGGGCCTGAGCGGGGGCTTCGGCTCCGTAAAGCTAGGTAGAATGAATGCTGGGGTCCTTCAGGCATTCTTAGCGAGTTCGCCCTTGGGCACTGGCATCGGTTCCGCATTTACTTTGACGGATCACGAGGCAGTTGTATCCGTAGGCACTGTACGTTATAACCAATCGCTCCGTTATGACTCACCCAATGTTAGCGGATTTTCGGGAAGTTTGACTTACGCACCCGGTAACGATGACACCACGGCAGGGGGCGCGGCTCGACCAGCGATTACTAACTTTGCATTATCTTATAGTGCGGGTCCGTTAAACGTAGTCGTCTCGAGTTTGCAAGTCGGTGCCACCACTGGGCAAGGGGCTATTGATCGTGTAAAAAAAGGTAGTTACACGTCCATCGGAGCGAACTTCCAACTGGGCGCCACGAGACTCTTCGCTGGTTACGGTGACGGCGACAAAGCAAC